>NZ_JBFPFP010000003.1:0-527861 GCF_047977885.1 Arthrobacter sp. LFS091 | reverse complement strand
CCGGCCGAACATGAAGGAGCGTCAACACCAAACAGGCGGAACGTGAGAGAGCGTCGGTCTGAAACAGGCGGAACATGAGAGAGCGTCCACCCGAAACGAAGGCCACGGGGCTTAAACACAAAAAAGGCCGGCAACCATAACGGTTGCCGGCCTTTTCAGGACTTCGTGATTACCAGGAAGACTTGGTGATGCCCGGGAGCTCACCACGGTGAGCCATGTCGCGGAAGCGAACACGGGAGATACCGAACTTCTGGAGCGTACCGCGGGGACGGCCGTCGATCTGGTCGCGGTTACGCAGACGGATCGGGGAGGCGTTGCGGGGCAGCTTCTGCAGGCCGAGGCGTGCAGCTTCGCGTGCTTCGTCAGTCGCGTTGGGGTCAACCAGGGTCTTCTTCAGTTCGAGACGCTTGGCAGCGTAACGCTCAACAATGACCTTGCGCTGCTCGTTGCGAGCAATCTTGGACTTCTTTGCCATGTGTTTAGCGCTCCTCTCGGAATTCGACGTGCTGGCGGATCTTGGGGTCGTACTTCTTCAAGACCAGGCGGTCAGGGTCGTTACGACGGTTCTTGCGGGTTACGTAGGTGTAACCGGTGCCCGCAGTGGACTTCAGCTTGATGATCGGACGTACGTCCTTGTCCTTTGCCATTAGAGCTTTACTCCTCGTGCCAGGATGTCAGCAACGACTGAGTCGATGCCGCGTACGTCGATGGTCTTGATGCCACGGGCTGACAGGGTCAGCGTGACATTACGGCGCAGGGACGGAACCCAGTAGCGCTTCTTCTGAATGTTCGGGTCGAACCGACGCTTGTTGCGACGGTGCGAGTGCGAAATGCTGTGTCCAAAGCCCGGCTCGGCTCCGGTCACTTGGCAGTGTGCTGCCATGACTCTCCTCCAAAGATTGAATGTAACGGCGTGCAGATGTTCCTGCGTTACCGTGCGACAGGCAGTGTCCGCATCCGGTCCAAACCATTTCGGTAGTTTCCGCAGCAACTGCGGCGAAGAAGGTTGGCCTCAGGACAGAGCAGTGGAAACCACTGAATCGGAACCTGGGATACCGGGCGAATACAGGAATGCACGCAACTTGAGCCCCTAACTACCGGCCACCGGGAGGTCAGTCAGACTGACACTCACCACCAACCGGAGCAATTGCACACGATCCGCACTACCTAGCGCCTAACTATTCTACGGGTCAGGCCAAATTAAGACCAATCAGGAATCATAAGCCCTCGCCAGCCCTTTCACAGCAGAATGAAAGGAATCATGGCGAGTCTTGATTCATGACCTCGCTACTTACCTCCGGCTCACCGGTGAAAAGCGCTCCGGAAGGGGCCAAAGGGAAGCGGCCCACCGCCGTCGAACGTTTCCATTCGCAGGCACGACGGCGGCTGGCCCGGACCGACCTTCTGGGAGGCCTCGCGTGGTTGTCGGGTGCAGCGTCGGTGGCCCTGTGGCTGGCCGACGGCGGGGCGAACGGTTTCTCGAGCTTCGCGGGAACGATGACGGCGCTCGGGATCGTTGCCGGCTTGATTGGCATGGATATCGTCCTGCTGATGTTGCTGTTGGCCGCCAGGATTCCGTTCATTGACAACACCATCGGACACGACCGTGCCGTGGAGGTCCACAAGACCTTGGGCAAGCCGGCGCTTTATCTCCTGCTTGCCCACGGTGTGCTGCTGGCTGTCGGGTACGGCGCTGCGGAGGGACTGGATCCTGTCAGTGAGTCGGTCTCGCTGTGGGTGAATGTTCCGGACATGTGGCTTGCTTTCGTCTCAACGGCGCTGTTCATTGCCGTGGTGGTGACGTCCTTGGTGGCTGTCCGCCGCAAGTTCCCCTACGAATTTTGGTACGCAATACACCTGCTCACCTACGCGGCGGTGGGGACTGCCATCCCGCACCAGTTCAGCGTGGGCGGGCTGTTTGCGGAGGGCACCTGGCAGCGCTGGTACTGGCTGGTGCTTTGCGTGGGTACCGGCGCGGCCCTGCTCTGGTTCCGGATCTGGCAGCCCATCGCGGCTACTTTCAGGCATCAAATCACCGTGAGCAGGGTGGTCCGGGTTTCCCCGGGCGTCTTCAGCATCGAAATGACGGGTCGCAACCTTGCGCGGCTGGCCGGTTCCGGCGGCCGGTTCTTCTTCTGGCGCTTCCTGGCGCCAGGGCAATGGTGGCAACCGCATCCGTTCAGCCTGTCCGCAGAGCCCTTTACCGGACAAGGCAACCAGCCCGGGAAACTCCGCATCACCGTCCGGGCACTTGGCAAAGGAACAGCCAACCTGGAGCACATCAAGCCCGGCACCAGGGTGGCCATCGAGGGACCCTACGGCATGTTCAGCACGGCCGCCAGGACCCGCAACAAATTGGTGATGATCGGCGCCGGAATTGGAATTACTCCCCTGCGCTCGTTGCTTGAATCAACGCCATTCCAGCCCGGCGACGCAACTGTGCTGCTCCGCGGCCACGACGAAACCGAACTCTTCCTCGACCGGGAAATCATGGCCCTGTGTCAAACCCGGGGCGCCACCCTCTTCCACCTGACGGGGCCGCGGTCCCAGGGCGATCACCCGTGGCTACCGCAGGACGCGGTTCGGGCCGGCTTTGGACTCCACTCCTACGTTCAGAACATCACTGATGCCGACGTCTATGTTTGCGGCCCCGCCCCTTGGGCAGCGTCGGTTATCCGGGACGTCGAGCTCGCAGGTGTCCCCACGGAACAACTCCACTACGAAAGGTTCGACTGGTGAGAATTCGAGCAGCCCTCGCAACCGCAGTGGCATCGGCAGGCGTCCTCCTGGCCGGCTGGCAGTCAGGGGCCCATATCGCCGAGACCGGTACAGCGACCACAACCAGCCTGAGCAGCACGGCCAGCAACGGACATTCCGGAAGTACCGGAAGTACCGGAAGTACCGGAACCAGTGGGACAACCGGCAAGTCCGGAACCAGCAGCGGCAGCGGCAGTGCAGGAAGTACGACGGCGGCCACTTACGACGGCACTCAGGTCCAGACCCGCTTCGGTACAGTCCAGGTCCGGGTCACCATCCAGGACGGCAAGATCACCGAGGTCACGCCACTCCAGCTCACGGATGCGGAACGGAAATCCGCGCAGATCAGCAGCCGGGCAGCTCCCATCCTGAGGTCCGAAGTCCTGCAGGCCCAGTCCGCCAACGTCCAAACCGTCGGAGGCGCGACTGTTACCAGCGATGCTTACCTGACTTCCCTCCAGGCGGCCCTCGATGCAGCGAACTTCTAAGCCGCAACGGCTCCGGGCCCGTACGTTCGCCAGCATGGGCACCGTGGTGAGCCTGACGGTGGCAAGCACAGCGCCTGCTGAGACCGCCGTCGATGAGGTTGAATCCGCCGTCGAGGTGGTTGAAGGCATTTTCACGCAACTGGACCTGACGTTCAGCCTTTACCGGGCAGGCTCGGAGGCGAGCCGTTTGAACCGCGGCGAGCTGGCCCTGGCCTCCGCCTCGGACACAATGAAGGAGCTCTACTCCGAGGCATCCGAGTGGCGGCTCGCCACGGAAGGAGCCTTCACGGCAGAGCGGCCGGATGGCGGTTTGGACCTGTCAGGGATCGTGAAAGCACATGCCATGCGGGAAGCGGCATTGTCGTTGAGGGCGATTGGGTTGCAAGACTGGTGCGTCAACGCCGGCGGTGACGTGCTGGTGAGTGGGTCGCCCGATCCCGGCCACACAGCTCCGGACACCCGTGAACCGTGGCTTGCGGGGATCGTGGATCCGTTGAATCGGCAGGCGTTGCTGGGGGCTTTTCCCTTGGGTCCCCTGAGCGCCTTGGCTACGTCGGGATCATCCGAACGCGGGGAACATATTTGGGCAGTTGGTTCGAGCAGGCCCGAATTCGCCCAAGTGTCCGTTGCGGCGTCGGACATCGTGACAGCCGACGTCCTTGCGACGGCCATCGTCGCCGGTGGTACGAATGCACTGGACCGGGCCGTGGAGGATTGGGGCGTCGAAGTGCTGGCGGTCCGCCGGGATGGAACGCTTCTTTCGACGCCCGGTTTCAGGGAAGCCGCTTAGAGCGGCCTGACCAGTTCGGCGTACTTCGGGCTCAAGCCGTCCCCTGATGAGACTCCCCGCAGGCGGCGCGATACCCAGGGAGCCGCGGATTCCCTGACCCAGCGGGCATTGGCCTTCAAGGATTCCACCCTGTTGGCCAGCTTCATCGGTGCGAGCTCCGGCACCTCGATCGCGTGCTCATGCTCCAGGACGTCCAGCACCCGCTTTGCCATATTGACGTGGCCTGCGGTGGACATGTGCATCCGGTCCTCGCCCCACATGCGCCAATCGTCGTATTCGTCGAATCGCCAGTAGTCCACCAGCAGGGCACCATGGTTTTCCGCGATTTCACGGACCAGCTCGTTGTAAATGGCCGTACGCCCGCGCATGGCGCTGAAGACTTTTGAGCCTTTCGCGTCAAAGCCCGTGAAGAGGACCACCGTGGCGCCCGTCGCGCTCAACTTGGCGATGCCGGCGTCGTATTCCTCCAAGAGCGCATCAATATCGATCTTGGGCCGCAGGATGTCGTTGGCCCCCGCGTACAGCGTCACCAAGGTTGGGTTCATGGCGACGGCGGCATCCACTTGCTCTGCCATGATCTGGCGGAGTTTCCGCCCGCGGACGGCGAGATTAGCGTAGCCGAAGCCCGCGTTGCTGTGGGCGAGCTGCTGGGCCACCACGTCGGCCCAGCCGCGAACGCCGTTGGGGCGGGTGGGGTCGTCGTCTCCGACACCCTCCGTGAACGAGTCCCCCAGGGCAACATATCGGGCAGAAAAATCCATGCCGTCAGTTTGCCACTTCACCTGTTGCGGCCACAAAGCCCGGGGTTATTCGTCCGCCTAGGAGTCCCGAAGGATCCAGTGGTTGTTGTCCAGGCGGGCCACGATCTTCTCACCGATGCGTGCGAGATCCGCGACGTCCTCCGGGCTCAACGAATCGAGCATCAGCGTGCGCACGGCTTCCACGTGTCCCGGGGCAAGGGACACGATGGTGGACATGCCGGCCTCAGTCAGGTGCGCAACGGTGACACGGGCATCGCCGGGGTGAGCCTGCCGTTCAACCC
Organism: Arthrobacter sp. LFS091; assembly: GCF_047977885.1. Classification (NCBI taxonomy): domain Bacteria; kingdom Bacillati; phylum Actinomycetota; class Actinomycetes; order Micrococcales; family Micrococcaceae; genus Arthrobacter; species Arthrobacter sp. LFS091. Next base: position 522,784 of record NZ_JBFPFP010000003.1, on the reverse strand, counting down.
AGCCGCGCTTCTGCAACTTGGTGACCACATGCGAGAGCCGCGACAAGGAGGCACTTGTCCGCGCAGCGAGCTCGCTCATGGGAAGGTAACGGCCTTCAGTTTCGGAGAGCATGGCCAGCACGTTGTAGTCGAAAAGGGAGAGCTTGCCGGCCGACTGCAGCTGGGTGTCCAACGCCGAAGGGAGCAAGGTGTTGATGCTGAGCAGCGCCAGCCAGGCACGGCGTTCGTCGGCGTTGAGCCAGCGGGGTTGAGTCATGAACCCATCTTATGAGAATCCGCAGCTTCCTTAGGTCTTCCTGACGGCCCAACAGATAGGCTGTGCGCATGTTCGTTGTCTCATTGACCTACAAGGTTCCCGACGAAATTGTCGACTTTCACCGCCCAGGCCACATGGCCTGGCTTAAGGACGCGTTCGACGGCGGGATCTTCCTCGCGTCGGGCCGTCGCGTCCCAGCCACGGGAGGTGTGCTGCTGTCCAAAGTCGACCGGGCAACGCTGGACGCGTCCTTGGCCAAGGACCCCTTCTACAGCAATGGCGTAGCTGACTTCGAGATCATCGAATTCACCGCAACCAGCGTCGCGGAGGGTTACGAAAACCTGCTCGACAACTGATCCTCCCGCGCGCTGGCGGTACCAAGCCGTTCGGGGAGCACCACGGGCATCAGTTCCGGCCAACGGGCACCCAGGTGGTCCCCGCTTGAGACGCCCCGGAGCCGGCGCGAAAACCACGGTCCGACGTCGCGCTTCAGCCAGGTGACGTCGTCGACGATGTTCTTGGCCAGGGACCGCTGAAGGGGAGCGGCGAGCGCCGGTGACTGGAGCGAGTGCGGCGCCCCCAGGACCTCCAGGACCTTTTTGGCCATGTAGCTGTGTCCGGGAGAAGCCATATGCAGGCGATCCGGGGCCCACATGCGGGGATCCTGAAACTTTTCGAAGCACCAGTAGTCGACCAGGAGCGTCTGATACTTCGCGGCAATCCGCCGAATGTTGCGGTTATAGATGGCCGTGCGGACCTTGAGGGGTTCAAGCAACGGGGACAAAGGGACGTTGTAGCCCGTGAACAACAGCAACGTGGCTCCGCTGGCTTTCAGGCGGCGCACTGCATGCTCATAGTCCCGCATGAGCTGGGCCATGTTCAGCCTTGCCATCAATAGATCGTTCCCGCCCGCGTAGAAGCTGACCAACGTAGGACGCATGGCCAGCGCGGGCTCGATCTGTTCATCGATGATCCGCTGGAGCCGGCGCCCCCGGATGGCCAGGTTGGCGTATCTTGTCCGGTCATCGGCCCTGGCGAGTTCCTCGGCCACCCTGTCGGCCCAGCCGCGGCAATTGTTCGGCAGCCGAAGGTCGATGTCGCCAACACCCTCGGTGAAGGAATCGCCGAGGGCCACGAACCTGGTCTGTTCCTTCACTGCCTTGCCTCCCGGTCCTGCATGAGCTTTTTCAACCCGCCTTTGCGCGGAACCTGGACCGGTTGCGGCCAACGCGGGTTCAAGGTATCCCCCAGCGTGATGCCCCGCAGTTTGCGTCCGAACAAAGGCACCACCCAGTCATTGACCCAACGGCGCTGCCGGCGTTCCCACTCGCGCACAGACAAGCGGGTAGGTGGATCCCACTCCTTGAGCGAGATCTTGTGCGGCACGTTGAGGTGGTCCAGGACCTGGGCGGCCAGGTACTTGTGGCCTGCCTTGGACATGTGGAGCCGATCCGGGGCCCACATCCGTGAATCCTTGTAGGCGTCGAAGCACCAATAGTCCACCAGGACGGCTCCGTATCTGGCTGCTATGTCGCGGACGCGTTGGTTATAAAGGGTGTTGCGCTTCTTGAAGGGCTCCAGGACGGCGGACACCTTCACATCGAAGCCAGTGAACAGCACCAACGTAGCGCCGGTTCCGCTCAACCGCGCGACGAGCAGTTCGTAGTCATTCAGGAGCGCATCCATGTCGGTTCCAAAATCCAGGATGTCGTTACCGCCGGCATACAGCGTGATCAGCGTCGGTTCCATGGAAAGCGCCGGCTCAAGCTGTTCGTCGATGACGTGCCGGAGCCTCTTGCTGCGCACAGCCAGGTTGGCGTACTCCCAGCCCGGCTCGGCCTTGGCCAACTTTTCGGCCACCCGGTCGGCCCAGCCACGGACCCCGTTGGGCAGGACCTTGCTTGGGTCCCCCACGCCTTCGGTGAAGGAATCCCCCAGGGCGACAAACCGCCGTCGTACGTTCTCCCCAGCCACCACCTGCCCGACGCTACCGCCGCGCGGTTAAGTGCGAGCCAACCCCAAGTGAACTCGGGAAAAGGGATGTGAGAGAGCGTCGGCCGGAAGCAGGAGGGATGTGATTAAGCATCGGCTGGAAGTGGGAGGGATGTGATTGAGCGTCGAAACCGGCCACCCAGCGGAGAGGATCAGCCTTCCGCTTTGCCCCGACGCCAGTACCCCATGAACGCAACCTGCTTGCGGTCGATACCCACATCCCGCACCAGGTACCGCCGCATCTCCTTGATGACGAATGCCTCGCCGGCAATCCAGGCGTAGAACGGCAGCGCACCGGCGGGCAGCGTGGGGTTCTTGGTGGCCTCGATGGCTGCGGCATCCATGCGCTGTGGGGTTTCCCAGAGGATGTCCTGATCCACATTGACGTCTTCGGGCTCGGGGCCCGCGGCCGTCGCAGCGCCCTTGAGGCCTACCCAGCCGGGCACGGGAACCGCTTTGGCCACGGCTTCCTTGAGGAGCTCGCCGTGCGGACGGGATCGCCCAATGGCAGCGCCCCGGGCCAGCCACGTGATTTCGATGTCGGCCGGGGTGGAGATGTCCTGGAAATCTGCTGCCGACGGTACTTCGAGGAACGCGTGGCCGGTCATGTCGGCGGGGAGGCTTTCGAGGATGGCGCTGATGGCCGGCACCGCGGTTTCGTCGCCCGCCAGCAGGACACGTTGGGCAAGGCCCGGACGCCATTCGATCCCACCGTAGGCCCCGGCTGTAGTGCACTGGGCTGCCCGGTTGTTGGGCCCGATGATGGTGATCGCGTCACCCGGCTTCGCGGCAACGGCCCAGTTGGCGGCGGGGCCGCCGTGGCCGTCGTCGTCGAAATGCATGACGAAGTCGATGTCGATTTCGGGGTACACGGCGTCGAGCCGTTCGGAGCGGACCGTATAGGTGCGCATGTCACCGCGGACGGCGGGATCCATGGCCAGCCATTCCCGGTACCAGCCGGCTTCTTCCATCTTGAAGGGAGGCAGCGGAATCTGCTGCCCGGCGGCGTCGAAGGAGGGAATCATCAGCTTCACGCGCAGGTCCAGGGTGTCCCCGGCAACGCCGAAGTCACGCAGGGAGTATCCACCGAACGTGATGCGTCGGAAGTTGGGGCTCAATTCCTGCACCGCCGTCACGGTGACGTCGAAGGCGAGGGTCATGGGCTCCACTGCGGCACTTGCCGCGGCCTGTGTCGGTTGTGCACTCATGAGGCGATCTCCAGTTCCTTGGTTGCTGCGGGGCGTGCGTGGTGGCGTCCGATGGGGACGATCAGCGGTGTGCCTGAAATGGGGTCCGGAACCACTCGGGATTCCAGGCCGAAGACGTTGAACACGAGTTCCTCGGTCACCACTTCCGGGGCGGGACCTTCGGCTACGATGCACCCGCCCTTCATGGCGATGACGTGGTCTGCGTAGCGGGCGGCGAGGTTGAGGTCGTGAAGCACAATGGCCACCGTGGTGCCTCGGCTGCGGTTGAGGTCGGTAATCAGGTCCAGGACTTCAACCTGGTGCGCAAGGTCCAGATAGGTAGTGGGTTCGTCCAGGAGCAATACGTCGGTTTCCTGGGCCAGGGCCATGGCGATCCAGACGCGCTGGCGCTGCCCGCCGGACAGTTCGTCGATGCTTCGCTCAGCGAGTCCAAGCGTGTCGGTGGCGTCGAGCGCGCGCTGCACCGCGAGGTCGTCCCTCGCGCTCCAGCTGCGGAAGAAGCCTTGGTGCGGATACCGCCCGCGGCCCACGAGGTCGCGCACGGTGATGCCGTCAGGGGCGGTGGGGTGCTGCGGAAGCAGGCCGAGCGTGCGGGCAAGTTCGCGGGCGGGGCGGGTGTGGATGTCCTTGCCATCGAGGGTCACGGCACCGCCAGCCGGCTTAAGGAGCCGCGAGAGTCCGCGAAGGAGCGTGGATTTGCCGCAGGCATTGGCGCCCACGATCATGGTCACCTTTCCTTCGGGGATTTCGGTGCAGAGCCCCTCCACTACCTTTCGTTGCTCGTACTGGAGCGTCAGGTCCTGGGCATTGAGGACGGCCATATCAGGCTTCCTTTCGGTTCGACGTGACCAGCAGCCACAGCAGGAAGGGTGCACCGAGGGCGCCGGTGATGACGCCGACCGGGAGGACAGTTCCGTCGAGGATGACGGGGGCAATGTTGGAAGCGAAGAAATCTGCCAGCAGTACGATCAGCGCACCGGTAAGGGCCGACGCCGGAAGGCTGGGTTTGCGGACGACGCGGCGCGAGATCGGTCCGGCGAGGAACGCGACGAACGCTACCGGGCCAGCCGCGGCAGTTGCGACGGCGGCAAATCCGACGGCGGTCAGCACCAGTCCCAGCCGGGTTGCGTTCACCTTGATGCCAAGGCCGGCCGCAGTGTCGTCACCGAGTTCGAGGATGCGCAACGGGCCGGCCAGGGCGATGACTGCGGGGACCAGCACCAGCATGGAAACCGCAAGGATCCCTGCCCGGTCCCAGGTGGCTGAGTTCAGCGAACCGTTGAGCCAGATGAGGGCGTCGGCGGCCGTGCGGATATCTGCACGGGTCATGAGGAAGTTGACCACCGCGTGGAGGGCCGCAGCGATTCCCACGCCTGCGAGGATGAGGCGGTTGCCTGCAGCGTTGCCCCGGCTGCCGCCCCCAGCGCCAGAGCCGGTGCCCCGGGAGATCGCGTAGATGATGGCGGCAACACCGAGCGCCCCGCCCAATGCTGCCCAGGAGACAACAGCACCGGAGGCCCCAAAAATGACGATCGCCGTCACGGCTGCCGCGCTGGCACCGTAGCTGATGCCGATGATGTCCGGGCTCGCCAGCGGGTTCCGCAGCATGGTTTGGAAGAGCGCGCCTGCCAGGCCGAAGGCAATGCCGATCATGGTTCCGACAACCGCGCGGGGCAGTTTGTGCTCCATGACGATAAAGCTGGCGCCCGGGATCTTTTCCCCGCCCGTCAGGTGGTTGATGACGATCGTGAAGAAGTCCGGGATGGTGACGGTGTAGCTGCCCAGGAGCACGTACACGGCAAACATAACCACGAGGGCCACGCCAAGGAAGAACGTAGGGCTCAGCACGCGCCGAAGTGGCAAAAGATGAGGGTGTTTGTTGGCATTAGGTGCCACCTCGGCGGGGGCTTTATGGAGGGTGCTCACAGGCCTGCCCCCTTGCCGCGGCGGATGAGCCAGATGAAGACGGGGGCTCCGATGAGGGCCGTCATGATCCCGGCGGGTACTTCGCCCGGAAGCAGGATGACGCGGCCTATGATGTCGGCCGTGATCAGCAGGATAGGGGCGGTCACCACGGAGAAAGGAAGGATCCAGCGGTAGTCCGGGCCGGTCAGGGAGCGGACGGCGTGGGGAATGACAAGTCCCAGGAATCCAATGGGACCGGCCAAGGCGGTAGCGGATCCACACAGCAGGACAATGCCCAGTCCGGTTATTCCACGGGACAGTGCGACATTTTGCCCCAAGCCCCGGGCGATGTCGTCACCGAGCGCCAGGCTGTTCAAGACCCTGCCACCGGCGAGGATTATGACGGCACCGATCGCCAGGAATGGCAGCGCGGGCAGGAGCACGGACCAGTCACGGCCACCAATACTGCCTACTTGCCAGAAACGGAAGCGGTCGAAGGTGTCCTGGCTTGAAACCAGGATCACGTTCATAAGGGAAAAGAGCCCGGCGCTCAAAGCCGCGCCCGCCAAGGCGAGCTTGACCGGCGTCGCGCCGTCGCGGCCACGGGACGCAATGGCATAAACCACGACGGCGGCCACTGCGGCGCCGATGAAGGCGAACCAGATGTAGCCGGAGAGTGATCCAATGCCAAAGACGTAGATGCCGAGGACGACTGCCAGGGCAGCGCCAGCGTTCAGGCCCAGGATGCCGGGATCGGCCAACGGGTTGCGGGCCACACCCTGCATCGCTGCACCGGCCAGGCCGAGGGCTGCACCGGCCAGGAGTCCAAGGACTGTCCGGGGAATGCGGGCAATAACAACCGCGTGGTTGCCGTCCGCCGGATTGAAGTGGGTGAGGGCTTCCCACACAGTGGTGAGGGAAAGTCCGCGGGCACCGATCGCCAGGGATGCGGCACATACTGCGGCAAGTACGACGACGGCCACCATCAGCCACGCGGAGCGCTTGGCTGTGGTGCCGCGGGAACCGGTGGAAGCACCGGATCCCTCGGCCTCAGGGGTAGTGTCTCCCTGGCCAGCCGACACCAAAGTGCCGTTGCCACGCACCTGGAGTGCCGTCGTCGTACTCGATTTCATCGCGGTTACTTGCCTGCTGCGTCCGCTGCGCTGCCCAGCTGCGGCAGGAATGTGTCCAGTGCCCACGGCAGGCTCAGCGGCGAGGAAGCGGAGATGGCGAGCGTCAGGGTCTGGTCCGAGTCGGCAACCAGTGCGCCCTTCTTGACGGCGGGAATCTGGCCGAGCAACGGGTCGGCCTTGATGGCGTCTGCCGTGCTGGAGTCCGGGACCCAGGTGACGAAGACATCGGATGCCAGCTCATTCGCCTTTTCAGCGGACCACGGGATGAAGAATTCGGTCTTGCTCTTGGTGTTCTGCTCCACCACGGGGGCGAGCTTCATGCCGATTTCCGAGAGGAACCGGGGACGGTTGTCGATGGCCGTGTAAACGTTGGCGCCGTCGCCCTTGGCAGGTTCGAGGTTGCCGTAGATGAAGGTCTTGTCCTTGATCTGCGGGAACTTGGAAACCTTGTCCTTAACGTTGGCCTGGGTGTCCTCGATCAGTTTCTTGGCTTCGGCTTCCTTGCCCAGCGCCTTGCCGATCAGGGTGGTGCTTTCCTGCCACGGCGTGCCGTAGGCAAGCTCGGGCTGCGCCACAACCGGGGCGATTTCGCTGAGCTTCTTGTAGTCAGCCTCTTCCAAGCCGGAGTAGGCAGCCAGGATAACGTCCGGGTTGAGCTTCGCGATCTCGGTGAAGTTGATGCCGTCAGCTTCGGAGAACTGGACGGGAGCCTTATCGGTGCCGAAACCGGCGCCGAGCTTCTCGAGTGCTGCGTCCTTCCAAGGGGTGGAGCCCTTGTCGTTGTTGCCCCACTCGTTCTTGGGAACTCCTACCGGGACAACGCCCAAAGCGATCGCGACGTCGTCGTTGACCCACGAGACGGTGACTACGCGCTTGGGCTGTTCCTTGATGGTGGTCTCACCGAAGACGTTCTTGATGGTCACCGGGAATGCTGCGGACTGAGCCTGCTCACTCGCCGGCGTAGACGTTGCGGGGCCAGTGGAGCAGCCGGTGAGGGTGAGGGCGACGGCGGCCAAAGCGGCTGTCGCGGTACCTGCGGTTTTCAGCAGGGCGCGGCGTGGGAGAAGGGAAGCCACGGGACTCCTTAGGTAAGTGATGCGAACCTAAGTAAGGCTAGCCTAGCCTGAGGATAATTAAGAAACATTTACGTCACCTATTCCCGATTGAGGCGCAGATCACAGAAGTCGAACCCTCACTCATATCCCCACCCCTTCCCACCAACCCTCACTCACATCCCCGCCCCTTCCCACCAACCCTCACTCACATCCCCACCCCCTTCCCGCCAACCCTCACTCACATCCCCACCCCTTCACACCAACCCCCACTCACATCGGGTGGACATCGGCGCCGGGAATTTGGGAGGATAGCGTCAGCGGACTACCGCTTCCAAAGAACGACAAGGGGTTGAGCATGCGCACTGCATCAGTTGCTGCTGCCACAGTCAGCGAGGTGGCCACGTTGGCCTGCTTGGCACTCCCCCAACACGTCGGCATCCTTCTAAGCAATTCAGGCATCACGGACCGCCCCGGCTTCTAGCCGGCGCCCGTTGCTGTGCCCTTCGCGCTGATGACCGACGTCCTTTGCCACCCCGCGCCCGATTCATGGTGCGCGGACGTCGACCATTTCCAAGGAAGCAATGCCATGCAAAAAATCACCGCCCAACAGGTCCGTTCGTCCTTTATTAACGCCAGCCGTTCCGAGGCTGCAAAACTCAACCTTCCCGCGGACTTTGACAGCCTCGACTGGGACAACCTCGAGTTCCTGGGTTGGCGTGACGAGAAGATGCCCCAGCGCGGCTACCTCGTGGTGCCGCACCAGGGGAAGCTCACAGGCGTCCTGCTCCGGGCACCCGAGGGCGGCTCCGGGAAAAGGCGGGTAGTCCTCTGCGAACTGTGCCGCGACGTGTTCTCCAAAGACGACGTTTACCTGTGGGTCGCCAAGAAAGCCGGGCAATCGGGCAAGGACGGGAACACCGTGGGAACCCTGATTTGCGCTGAGTTCGGTTGCAGCACCAATGTGCGCAAGGAACCACCCGTCAACGAGATCAACCCAGACCCGGCCGCCGTCGTCCTCCGACAGATCGCCGGGCTGGAATCCCGCACGGCACTGTTCATGGACCGGGTCCGCGGACTTTAGAGAAACCCCGGGGGGGTTAGCTGTTGCTGAGCTAACAGAAACTGCTACCCCCGCCACCGTTGTTAAGTTTGATCGCCTAGGCGTCTACTCGCTGGCCCCCACCAACCGAACAACTTCGTCAGGGACAACCCAACGATTGGCTGTCGGCCCGAAATCATAGGCGGGCGACAACAACTCCGGCACGCCATGGGGAACTTTTCCAGCTTTCTGGAGCATTCGCGTGTGCCTAGCAACTGGTTTCGTGAACCCGCGAAGCATCCTCGTGGGTTCGAACTCGCAGATCTCGTAGACGGCTTCCCGAGAAATAGAGCCATCATTCGCGACTGCGGCCGCGATTACCGCAGCCTGCCGTGATCCTTCGTACTCCAAACTGGAAATGACAGCTTCGTACCCTTCGAGGGTCCATTCCGAACGGCCGGAATCAGCGACAACAGGCTCAGGTTCCGAAGCAACGAGAGGATCAGCGGATGCAAGCTCATCGTCTTGAGAACCCGCATCAAATGCGTCTTCGGGGAGCTCTGTGTGGTTGAGTTCTGCAAATAGACGTAAAAAGTCCTGTGGGGTCATGAGATAAACCTGACCACCGGAACGTCCGTTGAATTCCTCTACGAGGTCACGATTAGGTCCCAGGAACGCGCCCTTCTCACGCCACCACCAGTCCTCCTTCTGGTCCCGAGTGATGACTACAAGCGGAGTGCCGGATTCACAGGCTATGTCGCATGCTTGAGACCAGACAAGGTAGTCCCCCGCGACTTTTTCAGGCAAGTGCTCCTTGTCGCTTGCCTTCTCCTTGAACCCTGGAGCTATCCCGGCCTCATGCCGCCGGATACCCTCCGCTACGCGCTTGGACCATTCACCGGCAGCCAGTGGTCCTGCTACTCGACCTTCCAATACTGATTCCAGTTCCTGAAGAATGGGGTCCTCAGACGGGGCCGGGTAGTTTTCCGTGTCATCGACGTGAAAAGACGAGACAAGGTCGCGGCTGCCTTCCACGAAGGAGTCCAACAACTTGGCTATCTCGGCAATTTCGGAGTCAGATGTCTGGGTTCGGTTACCCCACTGCCGGAACGCTTGACGCAATGTTTGGTTGGCGCTCCCAAGAGCCCGATCAATATCGAGTTTGGCCTTTGTTCTGTCCTCCAGCACTGACGTGCGATTTCGCCAAAACTCTCTCATGGCTTGGTGGGTAACAAAAAGTCGACTATCAAGCCAGCGCAGTGCCACCATCATGTTGGACGTGTATGCGTCGGAGCCTCGGTAGAGATCGAGCATGACGTTCGCATCTATCGTGACCGACGCTTGCTCGAGCGCAGACTTGAGCTCAGCGCGGTCGGGCACCCTATAGTGCCCGAAATCCGTGTAAATACCAGCCACTATTCCCCCAATCGTAAAAACGGAATCTAATTCCGGCTGCACAAATGTAGCATCTGATAGCTTCGCCGGCAGGCGGCCAATCAAATGTCAGCGCAGGACGATGTCCACAGGGTTTGCCTCAGAGCGCCACGCCCCGGGCTCACCGGGTCCGGCGATGACGGGCGCCGTGAGGACACCCGAACGGTTGGTCCGCTTGTCCCTCAGGATTTCAGTGACGGAGCCAAGGTGCCGGGACAGGTCGATCACGTTTTCGGGGGCAGCCAACAGCAATTGGAAGCCGAACTCGTGAAGGGCCTTGATGCCGGCACCCGCGAACTCCTCCGAGGCCAGCACGAAAGCCTCGTCCATCATCACTGTGCCGTAGGTCGTGAAACCCTGCTCTGCAATGCCCAACTGGTAGCTCAGCGCGGCAGCCATGATGAACGCCGTAAAGCGTTGGCGCTCACCGCCGGACATGGAGCCGGTATCCGCATGCATGAAGACTTCGGTTTTCTTCTTCCCAGCCTTGCCCGATTTCGCAGGCACCTCCCGGTGTTCCTTGCATTGGATGAACAAGTGCCCGCGGACATCCAAAACCTCGGCACGCCACCGACGATCCTCCGGCGTCTGCGAACCGAGCCGCTTAACCAGGGTTTCGAGCGACTTGTAGCGGGCGGTGAGCTCGGCGTCGTCGTCCACCTCCGTAACTGAAGCGGAGGCGCCGCGGGATGGGCGGGTGTGCTTGGCCTTCAAAGCGTTTTGAATGGCGTCCTTGAAGACCTTGGCCGTCGGAGGCAGGGTCTGCTTGATATCCAGTTCCAGGTAGCTTCCCTCGTGGAAGTTCACTTGGGAGAGGATCCCGTTGAGCGGGAGGATGCGGCTGGTGATGCTGCGGCGTTCCTCATCCAGCAAATGCAGGAGCGTGCTGAACGACTCGTGCGTGCGCTGGTTGAAGAACCGCCGGAACTCGGCCTCCTGGGCGGGCAAACCATCGCTCACAATCGCGTGGTACCGGGATTCGAAGTCGCCGGCGGCCCCGATTGACGTGCCATGATCCGCGCTGATGGCACTCCCCCAGTCGCGGACGAACGCCTCGAACATGCGGGTCAGCCGCTCGGCCGTCGCCTGGGCGCGCGACTCCGCGCCGCGCAGCTCATCGAGCAAGGTGTTCCGGACTGCGTTAGCCAGCTTGTCCAGCTCGTGCAGCTCCGACACCTCCGCGGCGCCCGCGAAGTACGGCTCCAGCACAGCCACGGTGGACCCCGACGGCGGTGCCTGCTCAAGCTTCAGCCTCGCCGCATCGAGCAGGCCGTCAGCGGTGGTCATCTGATGGTCGAGCGCCTTGTATTCGCTCTGCAGCACAGCGGCCGCACCCGTCGATGACTGGTGCTTTTCGCGCACGACTTCGATGGTGGCCCGCAGCGGTTCAAGGTCCGCCTGGGCTGCGAGCGCATCCGCCAGGCGCTGTTCGATCCGAGCCAGCTCATCGGCTGCCACTGCCGCGGAAACCTGTTCCCACGGCCGCTCGTCTTCAGCAACCCGGCGCAGCGCTTCGAGCTGCCGGGCCATGCCTTGGTGTGAGTCTTCGCGGCTTTGGGCCAACTCGGCTGCTTTGGCCAACTCGTTTTCGAGTTCACCAACGCGGGCTGCGACAAGTTCGAGCTTCGAAGCATTGTCGAATCCGAGGACGTAATCCTGCCGGCTGGTGAACCGGTCGTCCTTCTCCACGGTGTGCCTGTTGCGTTTGACTACGCCGCCCAGGCTCAGGCCTTTGTCCATTGAGGCCAATTCGTCCGGGTCCTCCACGCACGGGTACGCGAAGTCCAAGGCGATCCGCTCGCGGATCCAATCCCCGGCGTCGGCATTGGCACCAGAGGTGAGGATGCTCAACTTAGTCAACAGGTCGCCGTCGGACACGTCCTCCACAGCCAGGGCGCCGCCGGCCAGGGGTTTGGACACGTCCACCGCGCGCAGGGCCCCGCGGACGGTGTTGTCGTTCAAGTACCGGGTGACCGCCGCGAAGTGTTCGCCCGGAACCAGCAACGTGGTGGCCAGGTTCCGCAGGGCGCGCTCGGCGGCGGGGCGCCACTGCTCCTGCCCTTCGGCGAGGTCGATCAGCTCGCCGCCGAACGGCATGCGCTCTTCCGGGACACCGGTGGCAGCTGCGATGGCGGCCCGGTTCTCAATGCTCGACGGCGGCAGCAACGACTTGCGCGACCGCAACGACAACAATTCCTGCTGGGCGGCCGCCAGCTCACGTTTCTTCGTGGCATGGCCGTCAAAAGCCTCGAAACGGAGCTCCTTCAGGGCCTCCGAATCGTCCTTCAACTCAGCGGACCGGGCAGCTGCCTGCTCATGCGCCTGATCCCAGCCTTCGGCCGACCATTCAAGGTTCAGGCCGGCATCAGCCAACGCCTTCCTGGCCGAATCCTCCACCTGTTCACGCAGCTTCAGGCCAACCCTGGCGTTCTCCAGCGACTGCTCTATGGCCGAAATGGCGTTGCCGCCGCGGTTGTTGTAGTCCAGCTCAAGGTCGCGGAGTTCCTTGGAAAGGGCATCGCGGACCGCGCGCTCGGCAGCCAGCTCCTGGGCCTTGGACTGCGCAAGCTCCTTGAACCGGGCCAGCGTCTTGGCGTGCACTGTGACGGCGAGCTGCTGCTTGTAGGCCTCGAACTCCTCGCCAGCCAACTCCCGGAGGCGGTTCGCGTCCAGCAACGCCTGTGCGTACTCCTTGTTCAACCCGGGAACAGGAGCCAGTTGGTCGCGCTGCTGCCGGACATCCTCCAGACGCTGCCGAATGGACATCAGGTTGCTGAATTCTTCCACCACATCGTCCGCGGCCGACAAGGTAGCCGGCGCGTCAAGAACCTGCTCGCGGAAGAACGTGTTCACGCTGCCGCCCAGGCCTTTTCCGGCCTGGATCACCCGAAGCAGGGGCAACGCCTGGTCAGAATTGATGCCCAGGAGCCTACGGAAACGCTCCGCAAACGCCTTGTGGACGTCGAACACCTGGCCGTCCGGGAAAATCCCCTCCAGCGCACCCTTCGTGAAGCGCTTCTGGGCAATCCCCTCGATCGCCTCGAGGTCCAAGGGTTTGCTGTCGATGACGTAGAAACGCCCCACGCTGGATTCCGTGCCGTTCTTCGGCAAGTCAAACAGCGCCGACACCGTCACCTTCGTGCCGGCTGCGTTATCGAACGTCAGGGCGACGGCGGACCAGGTGGCACCCGGCCGCTGGAAGGCACTGGCCGAGCTATCGCCCACCGCCTTATCACCAACCTTGCCGCGCATGTAGGTGAACGTGGTCCTCTTGTCCTCCACAGCGCCGCCGGACCGCTGGGCCGCGGCCTCGTTGGAGCGGGGGCGGGCATCGAACACACGGAGCATGGCATCGAACAGCGTGGACTTGCCGACGCCCGAGTTGCCCGTCAGGAGGGTGCCCTTGCGGTCAACGTGCATGGTGTGGGCGCCATGGAAGGTGCCCCAGTTGACCACCTGAACCAGGGCCAGGCGCATTTGGCCGGGATTGGTGAGTTCGCCGAGGGGGAGCATGCTTGCGATAGTCACTTGGCTTGCCCTTCAGTAGTTGCGTCCGCGCGGGTACCGTCCGCGGCGGTACCGGACACATGCTCTGCATGCTCGCTCGTGCCTCGCTTAGACGCATGCTGCCGCATGTCTCCGGCATCGCCGCTCAGTTCTGTGTCACCGCCGGTTTCTGCCGAAGAACGCTCGACGGCGGTGCTCGCCTTCGTGGGCCCGTCATCTTCCGCTTCGTCGTCCAGATCTTCCTCTGCGGGCGCGGGTTGATTCGAATCGGAGTCCAGGTCCAGGAGGGGTTCTGTTCCTGATTCGTCGGATGCTACGGCCACGAGGGCTTCGATTTGGGCCGGGATGTCGCCGATGTTTTCGAAGGGCAGGGCCAACGGGAGTGCATTGCTGATCGTGTAACTGTCGTCCAGGGGCGTGGGGAGGAGCAGTTGGCGGGCCAGGAGTTTGGTGATGGTGCGGGTGACCACGTCGGAGTCGCGCAGGGCATCCTGTTGGCCGGCCGGGGTGTAATTGGCGACGAGGTCCGAGATCTCCTCGCGGGTGATCGTCGGGTCCGTCTGGGCAGTGACATGGCGGTCCAGCAGGAGGCGGAGCCTCAACAGCACGATGGTTTCGACGCGGCTCAGGGCACGCTGTTGACGGAGGATGCTGGAGCGTGAGCTGGCTCCGATGAGCTCCGGATCGACGGGGCGGAGGACGGCGATTTTGCGGTCGTGGTCCAACTGCAAGGTGAGGAAGAGCTCCGAGAGCCGGCTGCGGAGGATCAGCTGGTTGTCCAGCAGGGTGGTCCACAGCTTCTCTTCCCGACCGCCGTCAATGTACGGGCCCTTGAGGAGCTTTACCAGTGCTTGGCGGACCTTCATCGGGAGCACCCCGGTGTCGCCCGGGAACAGGGCAGCGCCGTCAACGAAGGAGTCGCGTGGAGTGACCCGGAAGGGATCGGGATGGCTGGCTTCCTCGGTGACCCCGTCCGGCACGGTGACCTCGGCGGCGTCGGTGACGTCCGTCGTCGTGATTTCCTCAGTCATCAGAATCCTCATTCAGCGTGACGACAGGCAGGTACGCAGTGCGGATGCTGCCGTCGATTTGTTCGAAGTCAATGTGTTCATAGGCGGTGCGGTCGAAGCCCGCGCCGCCCTGGAGCGCCATGGAGAGCAGGGTGCGGACCGTGTTGATGTGCCGTTCCTCGGCGGGAAGGTTTTCCCAGGCCTCGGCCAGGGTGGCGGATCCTGCCATCGCGGCCCGGACAACGGCGGGTTTGGCCTTGCCGGTGCGGGCCGAGCGAACCCGGTCCGAGTCGCTGAAAGCGATGGGATCGGCCAGGCGCGGAGGGGTGGCAAACTCGTCGGGATCGAAGAGCTTGACCATGGACAGCGACTCAAACCCGGCGTTGAACAGGACGGGCCCGCGAACCAGGCCGGGCCGGTCCCGCTCATACGGCATCGAGCGGATCGCTTGCTCGGCCTCGGCGAGGACCTTGCGCAGGCTGACGGACTGCCGCACGTCGTCGCTTTGGATGTAGGTGTTGAGGCTCTCCGAGAGCTTGCCGTAGATCCGCTGGATCTGGCTGTGTTGATACCGCAACTCCGCCACGAGGTTTTTAAGGGTTTCGCGATCCTCGGGGGAGAGGTCGTCCGCAAACTGCCGGCTCAGCACTTCGCCGATCGCGGACCGGAAGCGCGACTGCTGCTGCGGGTCTTCCAGGAACGCCGTGAAGGAGCGGAAGGTGCGTCCCTCGGGACTTTGGCGCAGCCGTTTGTCGGCCTCCAGAACCTGGGCCATGGTGGCACCCTTGCTCAAGGACTCTTCGATGATCTGGTTGCGGAGTTCACCCACCAGTTCCTCGATGCGGTCACGCATCTTCTTATAGTCGGCGGGCAGGCTCGCGGCGAGGTCCAGGATGTTGCCGGCCGCTTCCACCGCTTCCTCGTCGTCAAGGAGGCCATCGAATTCGCCGGAGCTGATGTCCTCCACCAGTTGCTGGCGTTCCTGGATCTCTTCCTCCAGGGCTTCCAAACGGGCACTCTGGTCCGGGTTGGTCTCGTTGGCGAGCTTCTCGACATCCCCCAGCAGGGTGCCCAGCCGGGAACCATTCAGCGTGGACCGTTCGCTGGACAGGCTGTCGAGGAATGCCAGCACGCGGGCAGCCGGTTCTGTGACTTCGTAGACGATCTGGCCCGATTGGTTACGACGCGTCAGGAACTGTTTGCGCGTCCATTCGTCACCGAAAAGTTTGCCGTTTTGCTGGCCACCCAGTGCCGGGTCCTGGCGGCGGAGCTGCTCAAGGAAAGCATCGACGTCGGCATGGAACTCTTCGAGCGGAAGCTGCGGCCGGGTGCGGGTGAAGGACGCCTGAAGCACTGCGATCACCCAAGGCGCGGACCGCGTCAGAGCCCATGCCGGGCCCTTGGTTAACAGTTCGAGGTCGCGGAGCCTTGCACTGATGGCGTCCGCTGAGGACATGGCTGAACGGGACAATTACTCTCCTTCAGCTGCTGCGAAACCTGGCTGGCAGCGGAAACTGCCCCGTACAAGGTTACGGCAGAGCGTCGCAGGGGCGTCGGACGGCACCGACGTACCGCCGTCGGACGCCAGCAGGGACCCCCGCCGAGCACCCGCGGGGACCGCCGCCGCAACCATTCCGTAACCTACCGTCTGGTATGGTTTCGATCCCGTATCAACGCGTCCGCGCCGCGCGTCTGCACTGGCCGGAATGCGCGCCCGCCCCTAATGTCAGAGCATCGACGCAGCCACGCCGCGCCGACCCACGCACCGTCGCCCCGGGGGGAACCATGGATTTCGATGTCACTGCGATTGAAACTGGCACGTACGTAGTTCTTGGAACGCTATTGATCGCCGTGCTTCTGGCTGCATTCATTGCGGCAGCAGCAATGGCGACCATCGTTCTCATTGGGTCAATGGGCATGGTCTGGTACACCGTTAAGGGCGTGCTGGGAGGCCTTGTCCATGGCATCAACTTTGCGTGGGACAGCCTGGTCCACCACGCCGGCCAGGTGGAAATCCCGGCCGAATTCCAGCCGCAGATTTCCTCTGGCACGGGGAGCTACCCGCGGGTAGCATTGAGGGACAGCTGAAGGGTTCCCACCCGAGGCGGACCCTGGCTCCATCCGGCACAACCGGCTAGAGGAGTTAAACCATGACGTCCGCCACTGACAACAGCCTCACTGCCGCAAGCGTCAACGCCACCGCTGAAGAAGCGCGCGCCGTTGCAGAAGCCGCGCGCGATACCGAGTGGAAGAGGCCCAGCTTCGCAAAGGGTCTCTACTTGGGCAGCTTCGACCTCAGCCTCATCCACCCCTGGCCGCAGTCCAAGGCGGAAGATGTGGAACGGGGCGAGGAGTTCATGGAACGTCTGGTCGCGTTCGCCAAAACCATGTCCGGCCGGGTCATCGAGCGGGACGCCCGGATCCCGGATGAATACCTGGCCGGGCTCGCCGATTTGGGCGTGTTTGGCATGAAGATTCCCCGTGAATACGGCGGCCTGGGACTGTCCTTGGTCTACTACGGCCGCGCCCTGGCTCTGCTGGGTTCCGTGCACCCGAGCCTCGGCGCGCTGATCTCAGCACACCAATCCATCGGCGTTCCGGAACCAGTCAAGGAATTCGGCACACCCGAACAGAAAAAGGAGTACTTGCCGCGCTGCGCCGCCGGCGCCATCACGGCGTTCCTCCTGACAGAGCCCGACGTCGGCAGCGACCCCGCGCGCATGGGCGCCACTGCCGTACTGGCCGACGACGGCGACTCTTACCTTCTGGACGGCGTCAAACTGTGGACCACCAACGGCGTGATCGCCGAACTGGTGGTGGTGATGGCCAGGGTTCCTGCGCACACGGATGCCGATGGGACGGAGCACAAGGGCGGCATTTCCGCCTTCGTTGTTGAGATGGACTCCCCCGGCATCACGGTGGAAAACAGGAACGCCTTCATGGGCCTGCGCGGTATTGAAAACGGTGTGACCCGGTTCCATCAGGTCCGCGTGCCCGCGGCGAACCGCCTGGGCAGGGAGGGCCAAGGACTGAAGATCGCCCTGACCACCCTGAACACGGGCCGCCTTTCTATTCCGGGGCTTTGTGTCGCCGCAGGGAAGTGGAGCCTGAAGATCTCGCGTGAATGGTCCAACGCCCGGACCCAGTGGGGCCGCCCGGTAGGTCAGCACGAAGCCGTAGGCAAGAAGATCGCGTTCATCGCGGCCACCACCTTTGCGTTGGAAGCCGTCTTTGAACTGTCCGCAGAGATGGCCGACGCCGGGTTGAAGGACATCCGCATCGAAGCGGCGCTGGCCAAGCTGTGGTCCACCGAACTGAGCTGCCGGATCGCCGACGAACTCGTACAGATCCGGGGCGGCAGGGGCTTCGAAACCGCTGAGTCCCTGGAGGCCCGCGGAGAACGTGCGGTACCCGCCGAACAACTCCTCCGGGACCTCCGCATCAACCGCATCTTTGAAGGTTCCAGCGAGATCATGAAACTCCTGATCGCCCGCGAAGCCGTGGATGCCCACCTTGCCGCGGCGGGCGACCTTGCCGCGGCGGACGCAAGCCTGCAGGACAAGGCGAGGGCCGCCGTCGGAGCCTCCGGTTTCTATGCGCGCTGGTTGCCCAAGCTGGTTGCCGGCGCCGGCATGGACCCGCGATCCTTCGCGGAGTTCGGGCGGCTCGGCAAGCACTTGCGGTTCGTGGAGCGGTCCTCCCGGCGGCTTGCCCGGCAAACGTTCTACGGGATGGGCAGGTGGCAGGCAAAACTCGAGTTCAAGCAGGCGTTCCTGGGCAGGATCGTTGATATTGGTGCGGAGCTGTTTGCGATGGCGGCGTGCTGTTCACGGGCTGAGATGATCCTCCGAACCAACCCGGCGCAGGGTGCTGGCGCGTTCGAACTCGCTGATGCTTTCTGCGAACAGGCCAGGGTCCGCGTGGACGAGTACTTCGATCAGTTGTGGCGGAACACCGACGACGGGGACCACGATCTTTCCCGCAAAGTCCTTGCCGGTGACTACGTCTGGATGGAGGAAGGCGTGCTGGACCAGTCGGAGGGCACCGGTCCGTGGATTGGTGATGCGGCGCCGGGCGCTTCCAGCAAGGAGAACCTGCACCGAAAGTATCGCTGAGGGCTTCCCGCTGCGTTCCCTCCCAGTTAGTGCGCAGAACAACGTGCGCACCACACGCGAGGCCGCGGAGTTTCCTCAATAGCCGCCGGCGATGTGGAGGCAACTGGGAAGGAGCGCGCTCAGCGCACGTCGCCGTCCACGTAGAACCAGCGCTTGCCCTCCCGCACAAAACGGCTAAGTTCCCGCTGGAGCCCCCGTTCGCCGTCGAGCCTGTAATGGGCAGCGAACTCCACGGTGCCCTTCGAGTCCAGGGGCCCGCCGCTTGATGTGTCCAGGATGTCCAGGCGCCGCCATTGGATGTCCGGGTCCAGGTCCATGGAACCCGGACGGGTGGAGGCGTGCCAGGTCCTGAGCAGGTATCCCGGATCCAGGACAACGAAAGCCGAGTACCGGGAGCGCATGAGTTGAACGGCTGTCGGCGCGTCGGATTCGCCGCGATGAAAACGGCCGCAGCAATCGTCGTACTGGTCCCCGGAGAGACATGGGCATATTCCGCTGCGGAGGCGGGTCAAGTCAGGGGTCACGGAGTCCCAATCTGAGGCTTTAAATGAGAGCTGGGCAACATATTTTCCCATGCGAGATAACAGCTTTGAAACAACCCGGCCAGAGTGTGGGGCGGGGCGTGATTCCGTCGGTGCTGGACCTTAGGCTAGGTAAGCAAGCGAGGTGGGCAATGCGCGCATCACAAAACGACAGCCAGGGGGGCTACGTGGAGGATCCGACAACACTCGCCATCAACCTGACGTACTTGGGAACGCTGGGACTCGCTGTCCTGATGTTCTTTGGTCTCGGGTTGATCGTTATCATCACTCTGGTTGTTGCCGGAGTCGGGCGGCTACTGTCGATCATTCTTCTTGCGCTGGTGGGAATTTTCCCGAAGAAGGCCACAACCCCCATCGTTCATTTGCCCCCGCACCCCGCTCGCGTACCGGCTCCCGAAGAGGCCGACGTCCTGGAATCGGCCCTTGCCAATGTTTCGTCTTCCGAGGCCCCGGCTCCCGCGCCTGCCACTGCACCTGGCTCTCCCGCGGCGCCTTCGCGGGACCTCCTTGGAAGCGTCCGACGGCGACTCTCAGGTGCGTCCGCAGCCGTCAAGGACGGCGCGTGGAAGGCTAAAGTCGACCCCCGCAAGCTGCCCAAACCAGCGGAAGTGAAGTCCGTAGTGGAGCACCAGGCCGCGCACCATCCGATCGTTGTGGCTGCCGCCAAGGAACCACCTGTTCTCGCCAAGGACTGGGCAGACGCCGTGGCCGAAGCTGACCGACGGGCCGCTGAACGCGCTAAAGCCACTCAACCGCCGGCCATTAAGGTCACGGTCCGCGATCTGGATGACCCCGCCCCCTCGCCCAATGGAAAGACGCCTGCCCCGAAGACCCCGGAGACACCAGGCAGCACATCCAAGTCTGATGCACCCAGCAAACCGGGCTCGGGAAACGGGACCAAAAAGTCAGGCCCGAACACTTCCAAGAATGGAAAGTCTTCGAGCCCGATCCGTAAGGGTTCGCTGAGCAGCGCCAGCCGCAACTCCTAGCGGCGCCTAGGCGGCCAGCTGCCGGAACGCTGCGCCGTGGTAGATCAGCGGCTTTGTTTCATGGTTGATGGTGGTTGCTTTGACCTCCAGGACCACGATTGCGTGGTCCCCGGCCGGCGTCTCAGACACAACTTCGCATTCGAATCCCAGCACCGCACCGTCGATCAGGACTGCGCCTGAGTCACTGACGCTCGTGTCGAGTCCGGCGAAGCGATCACGGGTCTTCGAGGCCAGTTGGAGTGCGGCCCCTTCCTGCCCTTCGGCGAGGACCGAGACGCCCAGACGCTGGGCCTGCCTGAGCTTCGGCCACGTTGTGGAGGAGTTCTGCACCGCGAACATCACCAACGGTGGTTCGAGCGAAACACCCACCGTAAAGGACGATGCCACCAGGGCTTCCGGCGTGAAGTCCACCATCGCACTGAACGCTGCGACTCCTGACGGGAACTGCGCAAAGGCAGCCTTGATTGCCGCCGTTTCTTCCACTGTGGTCTGTGTCATTCCGCTGTCCCCTTCGTGCGTTGCTTGAGTTCCCTTCCCATAATTCACCTGTGCAGGAGAACGGCAATATTTGTTGATCCGAAAGACATTTGTGTTGCCGTGCGTCAAGAAATGTCGCGGAATATGGCCCCTTCCATTACTCCGCAAGACGAAAAACGAAGAAGTTCTACCGCTTGCGTTTATGCCATCGACGGCCGTGTGTAGCCTCGATTGAACATCCCAGCACTACCCCCTCCACAGGAAGCCACCATGAGCCTCAACGAGCTACGTACGCTTGGGCGCACTGGCGCCCTGATCAGCCCCCTCACCTTGGGCACCCTGAACTTCGGCACCGGCGCCGCACCTACGGGTCCGGCCGAGAGCATCCGCATCATCAAGGCCGCCCTTGACGCCGGCATCACCAGCGTCGACACAGCCGACATCTACTCGCAGGGAGAAGCCGAGACAGTTGTGGGCCAAGCTATCCACAGCCGGCGCGACGACGTTTTCCTTGCCACGAAGTTCCATGGCCAGATGGGATCCAACCCTGCGCACGCCGGCAATTCCCGGAGGTGGATAGTCCGGGCTGTGGAGGACAGCTTGCGGCGCCTGAATACCGACCGCATCGACCTCTACCAGGCGCATCGGCCGGACTACAACACCGACCTCCTTGAGACAATCACCGCACTCAACGACCTCATCCGACAGGGCAAGATCCTGTACTACGGCACCTCTGTGTTCAGCCCGGCACAGCTTGTTGAGGCCCAGTGGATCGCCAACACCAACCACCTGACGCCGCCCGTGGTCGACCAGGTTCCGTACTCTCTGTTGGTGCGTGCCAACGAACGCGACGTCTTCCCCATCACCCAGCAATACGGCGTCGGCGTTTTGAGTTACGGACCGCTCGACGGCGGGTGGCTGGCCGGAGGCTACCGCGTCGGCTCCGGACAGCCGGAAAGTTCGCGATTCTCCGCTCTTCCCGGCCGGTTCGACGTTAACGCTCCGTTCAACCAGGGCAAGCTGCACGCCGCCGATGCCTTGGCCCAGCTGGCAGCCAGGCACGGATTGACCCTGATCCAACTCGCTGTTGCCTTTGCACTGAACCACCCTGCCGTGACCAGTGTGATTATCGGGCCACGCACCGAGGACCACCTGACCGACTACCTCAAGGCAGCGGACGTGGTCCTGAGCGAGTCTGTTTTGGATGAAATCGACGACATCGTGGCGCCCGCCGTCAACTTCCTGGAACGCGACGCCGGCACCGTCGCGCCGCACCTTGAATACCCGGAACTACGACGCCGGTAGTCACTTTCCGTTGTGGGGCCCGCTCTGCAGGGTGTTGGGGTGATTTTCCCTGATCAGCGGGCCCCGCAACGAGCTATTGACGGAGTTCTGCCCGCGGCGTGATCCTTGTCCTAGGTGCTGCGGCACTCCGCAGCGTTTAGCTCCCAGTAGAACGCCGCCGTCCCATGTCCGATCACCACGTCAAGCAAAAAGCCCCCACTTCAGGGCAGCCCACTTCCGGGCAGCCCACCGACGGTCCGCTGACCCACGAAGAGCTGCAGCTCTCCGGACGGAACCATTCCATGCCATTGGAGGCCCTGCACGACGACATCACACCCGCCGGCCTTCATTACCTGCTCATCCACTTCGACATCCCCCATGTGTCCGCAGAGAACTGGCGCTTGCGGTTGGACGGTTCTTTCCAACGCGGCCTTGAGTTGAGCCTGGATGACATCAAAGCCAGGCCCTCCGTCACCATGCCTGTTACCTTGGAGTGCGCCGGAAATGGGCGCTCGCTCCTGCAGCCGCGTCCCCTAAGCCAGCCCTGGGGTCTGGGAGCAGTGGGTACCGCGGAGTGGACGGGAACTCCCTTGGCACCCCTGTTGGAGGAAGCGGGTTTGGCGAGTGACGCCGTCGAACTTGTCTTTACCGGTGCCGACAGCGGCATCCAAAGCGGGGTCGAAGAGCCATACGCGCGCAGCCTTTCGATCGCTGAGGCGATGCATCCCGAAGTCATGCTGGTATATGCCATGAACGGAAATCCCTTGCCGCTACAGCACGGATTCCCCTTGAGGTTGCTGGTGCCCGGCTGGTATGGAATGGCGAGCGTGAAGTGGTTGACGTCGATCCAAGCTGTGACATCGCGGTTCATGGGATTCCAGCAGGCGGTCGCGTATCACTACCTGCAGGGACCCGACGGGCCGGGCCTGCCTGTGACGCATATCCGTGTGCGCTCCCTGATGATTCCTCCCGGCATTCCCGATTTCTTCACGCGTCGCCGCGTAGTGGACGCCGGTCCAGTGATGCTGCATGGGCGAGCATGGTCCGGTCACGGCGAAGTGGAGCGGGTCGAAGTGGGGATCGACGGCGAATGGATGCCCGCGCACTTGGAACCGGCGCTGGGTGATTTTGCGTGGCGTTCGTGGTCCATGGTGTGGGTCGCGAGCCCGGGAGAGCACGTACTGCGGTGCCGGGCGATGGATACGTCGGGTGCGCTGCAACCCACGGAACAGGTGTGGAATTACCAGGGCATCGGGAACAACATGGCGCAGCGCGTAGAGGTGACGGTGCGGTAGTTCAGGACCCTCCGATGAGCCGGTACCCGAGCTGCCGGGTCCGCATGCTGTACGTCAGGGCCAGCAGAAGCGATGCGGCAGCTGCGGACGCAACAGCCACCAGCGCCGATTCCCAGACCAGGATCCCGACGACGGCGATCGGAATGGTTACCAGATACGTGACGACCGTTGATGGCAAGGACAGCCATGCAGCCCGTTGTTCCACCGTCAGGATCTCGCCGCACAGATTTTCCACGACGTAGGCGGGAACCGCGATGAGGTACGCGGCAGTCAATGTCCAGACGAGACCGACTTCAACCTGGTCACCGCCCAAAAACTTGGCAAGGACCGGGACGGCCACTGCCACGACTCCAGCGGCGATGAAACTCGGCCAGACAACGTACTTGCGCGAACGTTGCACTACGGCGTGGGCATCCTGCTGGCTGCGACCCCGGGAGTATCCGACAAAGACGC
Source organism: Arthrobacter sp. LFS091 (assembly GCF_047977885.1). Taxonomy (NCBI): domain Bacteria; kingdom Bacillati; phylum Actinomycetota; class Actinomycetes; order Micrococcales; family Micrococcaceae; genus Arthrobacter; species Arthrobacter sp. LFS091. The sequence continues at coordinate 499,090 of NZ_JBFPFP010000003.1, read as the reverse complement.
CGACGGCGCCAAGGGTCGCTTGCGGTACCCGGCAGTAGAGGGTCCAGATTCTCGTCGCCACCGCTGCAGCGGCGACAGTGCCTACGTCCAAACGGCTGATCAGCATAAAGGGCACCACGGCTGCGGCGTAGCTATTCATCTGCCTTAGTCCGACGCCAAGGCTCGTCGTGAACATCTCCCGGGTCAATGGAAGGATCCGCTGTTGCTTAGCACCCGCGGCGCGCTCACCTCGGGATCGGGAGAAATGCCGGGCGAGGACGACAAACCCGCAGGCAGCAGTCAGAACCTGGGCGAGAACTGTCGCTATGGCCACTGCCATCACCGGATTGGCTGCCAGCACTTTCAGCGGGCCGTAAACCAGAGCCGCATTGAGGGCCGCGTTCAGCACAAATACTGTGGCGATGAGGATTATCGAAGCGCGTTGTCGTCCCACAATGCGCAGGGTGATCGAAACAGCGGCCAAGGCCAACGTAAACGGAATGCCAATCATTCGCACCGTCAAGTAGTCGGTCGCAATAGCAGCCACAGTCGGCTCAGAGCCCACAACATCGAATATCAGCGGAACAATCCGGCTGACCAGCAGACCGGCAGCAGTCCAAACGGCGGCGACCAAAAGCAGGCCAGCAAACAATGTGGGCAATAGCTTGCCGGCGTCGTCGCGTCCCTCGGCACGGGCCAATTTCACAGCAAAAACGTCGACGATGCCCGCAAAGAAGGCCATAAACAGTGCGGTCACCAGATCGCCCAGACCTATGCCGGCCACCATGAGCACCCCAAACGGTGCCACGAAGGCGAGGTCAATGGCCCCGTTTCCCGCGCTCAGGAGATCGACTGCGAACATGGTCCCAGCCAAGGAAGTGAACGTCCGCGGCGAAAGGATGGTGTGGGAGGCAGCCCCCGGCGCCGCCGTATCCTCCGTTGAACTGACCTGTTTCGACATCAGCTCAGCTTGCTGCCAGCTGCTGCCGCACTGACGGAAGTAAGGAAATTCTCATAGTTCTTGTCAATTACTTATTCCATTCGATCAAAGACTAATTGAACTCCAGCTATATGTACTGGTCAGTACGGGAAACACGCTAACACATGGGTTGAGCCCGAAACCGGAGGTCCCCTGGATTGCATTATTAGGCGTCGCGGCAATAACTCCTTGCATTGGAATTGGACGCAGAGCCCTTCCATGCAGGATTCATTGTCCAGCTATATGAATTATTGAATTGCTGCAAGTCATATCACTCGTGGGCCCTCGTAGGGCCTCAGATGGCTTGTCCGCCGTGCACAGATCCCTGTCATCGGGGACAATTCATGGATGAGCATCCCGTCGTCGTCCCCAGCGAACGTCCGCGTCGACGCCTGGCTTTGGGCGATCCGCGCCTACAAGACCCGGTCCGCCGCTACTGCCGCCTGCCGCGCCGGGCACATCCGGATCAACGGAAACCCGGTAAAAGCTTCGCAAAGCGTGATCATCGGCGACACCATCCGCGTGCGTGAATCCGGATGGGAACGGATCCTTGAGGTGCGGCGGCTCATCGCGAAGCGTGTCGGAGCCGAAGCTGCCTCGCACTGCTTCACAGACCACACGCCCCCTCGGCCGGTGGCCCCCAAGCTCGGACTGCCCCAGCGCGATCGCGGCGCTGGCCGGCCCACCAAGAAGGACCGCCGGGACATGGAGAAGCTGCGGGGATAGCTCTTGCGGCGGTTTTCCACAGGCCGCATTTTCTGACATGAAACCTTCACCTGCCCCGGCCTAGACTGACCGGCACACCGCCGAACAGCTGCTGGGGAGCCTGTCATGTCTCGCGTTTCACGTGCTACTTTTTCGTCTTCGAATGCCCGGACTTTCGTCGTGGGCATCGTCCTTGTGTTGCTGCTGGGCGGCTGCCAGGGCGGCCCAACTCCCAGCGAGCCACCCTCCGCCACAAGCACGACGACGGCGCCACCCGCCTCGAGCGCGACCACCCCCATTGCTTCAGCTGCTTCGAGCTCTTCCGGTGCGTACAGGCCGGCTGATGCGAAAGGCAAGGCCCAGAATGTGCCTGTCCCCGTGATGCCGGAGCTCGCGAAGGAGAACTCGAAGGCGGGATTGGAGGCGTTTATCGGGTACTACTACGCGGTCGCAAATTACGCGAGTGAGACCGGAGACATCACCGAACTTGAGGCCTTGAGCGATCCTGCCTGCGGTGTTTGCACGAGTTTGAATCGCGCACCGCTGGACAGCTACAGAGATGGTCGTTGGATGGTTGGTGGTCGAGTTCGCATACCGACGATTGAGATGCAATGGGACCCAACGGAAACTTCCCATCTGGCCAAGGTCCAACTTCTACAGGACGAAATCTCCTACTACAACGCAGACGGAACCATGGGCCGCCCGGCAGACAAAGCGACAAACGATGCCTTCGTTTTTGTTGCGTCCTATCAATCAGCTTGGAAGTTGGTGGATACGGGTGTTATCCGCTGACAAATCCCGATTCCTACTGGGAGCTCTCACTGTGGCCCTAACCATAATGGGCGCGACCCCACATGCGCGGTCAACTGAGACGTCTGATACCTGGGGCAGCGCTAACAGACAGGCGAAGACTGTCGACTTCGGAGCTGTATGGAGCCTTGATCCAGTAACAGGACAGCTGGCGCCCAGCCTCACCGGCACGGCTCCGGGCACCGAGGACCCGAACCAGTACATGGCCGATGTCCACTGCCGCTCGGGTGGTTCGGACACCCCGGACAAAGGCTGCCTCACCCTGGACTGCCCACCGAAAACACTCGACAGCGAACCAGGCACACCAGTGATCTGGCGGCAAGCCCCCAAATCAATCACCAACCCTGTCTGGACCGACTACCCCACCGTCAGCGGACCAACCTGCCTCTACAACACCAAACCCGAAAACGTCCTGGCCAACATCGCAGCCCGGATCCTCAACGACTTCCGCCAACTACCCATCTACCCAGGAACCCTCCAAGCCCAACCCTTCCCCAACACCCTCAAAGGCGGACCCACCAACTTCTACACCACACCCAAACAACAAACCTTCGACATCACCATCCTCGGCCAAAACATCCACCTCACCGCAACACCAACCAACTACACCTACAACTACGGCGACGGCACCACCCTCGGCCCCACACCCCAAGCCGGATACCCCATCCCCCAAAACCAATGGCTCACCACCAACACCCGCAGCAGCCACACCTACACCCAAACCGGGAACTACCCCACCACACTCACCACCACCTACAGCGGAACCTACTCCGTCAACAACGGCCCACCCCTACCCATCAACGGAACCCTCACCCTCACCACACCACCCACAACCATCCACGTCTGGAAAACAGAAAAAGCCCTCGTCGCCGACACCTGCGACCAAAACCCCACATCATGGGGCTGCCCACAAACGGCCAAGTAGCAGGACAGCACTACCGACTGGGCGGTCACCTGATGCCGTCATGCCCAAAATCGGCAGCTTCAGACCAGTCCTTGGACCGTCCATACCAACAAGCCCCTAGGGAGAAGAACCCGCGATGATACGACATTTCAATGCCCGTTTTTCGGTCTCTACCCGCGTGAAGTCGGCCATTGTGGCATTGGCAAGTGTGCTTCTTTTGAGCGCATGCCGGGACTGTGTCCCGCCGTCGGTGTCGGAGCCTGCCGATGGGGCCTCGACCAACGTTTGCGTCCGGCCCTCCAAGGAAGACACGGGATTTCATCGTTTTGGCCGATAAAGGGTCAGGAGAACCAGGTACCTGGAGGGCCCATGAAGAGCAGGAAGCTAAAGACCACTCCCACGGCCACGAGCGTCACCAGCACAGCGAGGATCGGATTCCTCAATACCCAAGCCTGGGTCTTTTCCAAACCACCGCGCGGGTCCTCTCCCCCAGCGACCAAGCGCCAGCCTCCGGCAAGGAGACCGCGACGGTCCAGCGACTTCTCCATGGGGACCGTGGCATAGGGAATGACTGCCGAGAGGATCGCGAGCAGGCCAGTGCGGGTGGACCATTTTTGGTTGATCCAGGTGAAGGCAGCCGTGGCGGCATAGCAAAGGAACACGAATCCATGGATGCCGCCAGCGATGCTCACGCCCACGTCTGTGGTGCGGGTGACGTACTTAAGGAAGAGCCCAATCAGCAACAGCGTCCACGTCACGGCCTCGGCAAAAGCGACGGTACGGAACAGGGTGCGCGGCTGCATGGGAGTCCTCAGGTAGAAAACGGGAGACGCATCATATTCTACGGGCTGTAGAACTTCCCGTGCGTCAACTCCCAACAACAATTCATTTTGCCGAGGGCAGCGCCTGCCTGTTCCGGATCCGGGAATCACCAAACTCAATTGCCACAGGAGCTATTTCGATAGGCTCTTCGTGTCGGGATCTTGCCTTGCCGACGGCAATATGGGGCAGCCACCGCGGTGATCTGTAGCCCAAGGCAGGTGAGCTGAGAATAAAGTCGTCGATGTTGTCGAGGCCAAGATCGTCCAGAAGCACGTGGAGCCCCTGAACCAAAAGGGCCTGATAATCGTGGACTTCTTGGGGTACGTCCACTTCCAGGCCCATCAGCCGCCCGCCGCCCAAGGGGATCAGTCGGCCCGACTTTCCAAGGAAACCTCCCAGAACCGGCAGTTCGGTCAGCCAGCTCACGATTTCCGGAAGCACCTTATCCGCCGTCGAGAGTCCTCTGGTCCAAGCCTCAATGTCCGCCACCAAGTGGTCCAGGACGCCGACGTGCAACAGTGTCATATGCAGTCCCGACGGCTTGCGCAGTGAGTCGACAAAGCGGTTGAGTCCCTCATAGTCGGCAAGTCCGGCGCCAACGCGAAGGGCCGGAACCTCAACTGTAATGCGCGGTCCCGCTGGTCTGCCGCGGGTGGGATCACTGGCGGTCATGACCACATTATGCGCCAGATGCGAAGCGAGCGGCAGGCCGACGGCGGCGCCCGCCAGCCGCCGCCGTCGAACGTTGGTCCTTACTTCCTGGAGCGCGCCTGGACAAGGTTGGCAAACGGAAGCCGGCCAAAAGTGGCCACAAAATCAGCGTGATAGGCGGCTTCGGCCGCGTTGACCTCGGACGCGGGGAGTTCCTTCCAGGCGATCACCAGGTCGAGGGCGTCCCGCAACTGCCAGATGAGCCGCGCATCCCACACGACGGTCGGACGCCCACGGCCGTAGTCCATGAACTCCTGGATCTGTTTGCGAAGCCCTCGGTTGCCCTGGCTGCCGGCGCTGGCTTTGCCCACGTAGAGCACGGAAGCTTCCGGGAGCCACTCGGCTTCCAGCGCTTCCCGTTTGAGGGAGGGGTCCTTCTTCTTGAATGTCCCTGCAGTGCTCTTGCTAAGGAATGCGGGCTCAAAATCCGCTGGGCGGAGCACCACAAAGATGCCGGGTCCCTGGGGAATCCGCATGGGATCGAGTTCGTCGAGCGGCCTGAACCCGGTGAAGCCATCGGCGGTGAGGGACTTTTTGGTGAAGAGCATGGTCCATTGTGCTTGGCCACGGATTATCACCAAACCGTGAAGCGGTTCTTTCAGCGTTGACAGTGCCTTGTGACCCGTGCCATATTCAAAGCGTGAACCTGTCAGACAGCCGGACAGCTGGACAACCCGAGTTCCCGGGCAATGCCGCTGCGCACACCCCGATCTCCCGCATTTCCGCAGCTGAAGCGGTCTTCGCGGCCCTGAGGCGTGCCATCGAGGGCGGCCAGTTCGACGTCGGCACCAAGTTGAGCTCCGAGGCGACGCTCGCCGCCCAGTACGGTGTGAGCCGCTCAGTCATCCGGGAGGCCTTGAGGTCCTGCAACACCTTGGGCCTGACCATGACCAAAACCGGCAAGGGCACGTTCATTGTGGCCAACAAGGTCGCTAACGACCTTACCTTGGGACAGTACAGCGCACGCGATCTTAACGAAGCACGTCCCCACATCGAGATCCCGGCCGCCGGGCTCGCGGCTCAACGGAGGACCGACGAGGAACTCGAGCACCTCAAGGACATTGTCCAGGAAATGCTCAACGAGACCGATCCCGAGGCCTGGGTCAACCTCGACGCCACTTTCCACTCCGCCGTAGCCCGCGCCAGCGGAAACCGGGTGTTCGCCAGCGTTGTTTCAGACATCCGCGAGGCTTTGGCCCACCAGTCCGAAACCCTCAACCTTGTGGCGGACCGGCAGCACCGCTCCGACGAGGAGCACCTCGCAGTGCTCAACGCCATCGAAGCCGGCGACTCCGAAGCCGCCAGCAAGGCAATGGCCGACCACCTTCAGGCCGTCAGCGTCGCCCTGGACACGATCCTCAGCAAATGACCCACCCAAAGGACACCATGACCGTCCCAGCAGCACGGGCCCATCAGGCCGAGGCGCGGAATGCGCCCAACCACGTTCCGCTCGTCGAGGTAACCCGCGACGGGTTGGTGGAGAGCATCCATTACGGCTCGCTGGTCGCCTTGAACGAAGACGGCAGCACAGCAGCATCAGCAGGTGAGCCGGATGCGCCGATGTACCCGCGTTCAAGCCTGAAGCCGCTCCAGGCGGTTGCACTCCTTAAAGCCGGGTTGGACATCCCGGAGAACCTTCTGGCGCTCACGGCAGCAAGCCACTCGGGGGCAGAAATGCACCGCAGCGGCGCCCAGGAAATCCTGAAGCTGCATGGCCTTAACGAAAAGGACCTGGCCAACAGCACCGACCTTCCGTACGGGGTGAAGGAGCGCGAGGAATGGCTTCGCGCCGGCAACGGTCCCACCCAGATCGCGCAGAACTGCTCCGGTAAGCACGCGTCCATGACCGCCGTTTGCGTCATCAATGGCTGGCCTGTGGAGGGGTACTTGCACCCGGAGCACCCCTTGCAGGTCCTGGTCCGCGACACCATTACCGAACTCACCGGCGAGGAAGCCGCGGCGGTCAGCACTGACGGCTGCGGAACACCGCTTTTTGCCCACTCGCTGCACGGAATGGCCCGGGCGTACGGTCGTCTGGCCGCCGCGGACGCGGACACCAACGAGGGCAAGGTGGCGCACGCCATGCGCCGTTTTCCGGAGATGGTCGCCGGTGAAGGCCGCGATGTCACGGCTTTGATGCGCGCCGTCCCGGGACTGCTTGCGAAGGACGGCTTTGAAGGCCTCCAGCTGGTGGGACTCCCCGACGGCACGGGCGTCGCCGTGAAGATTTCCGACGGCGGTGATCGCGCCCGCATGCCCGTCACCGTTGAGGTCCTCCGCCACTTGGGTGTCGACGGTGGCAGCTTGGACACGCTTCAAAGCCCACCTGTACTGGGCGGCGGCCTTCCGGTCGGCGAGCTCCGTGCAGCCCAAATTTTCAACAACTAAACCAAGGACAGCTATGACCACCGTCGATCAGGCGATCCCCCTCCGTTCCGAACACGACCTTCTGGGCGACCGCAATGTACCCGCGGACGCCTACTGGGGCGTCCATACCCTCCGCGCCATCGAGAACTTCCCCATCACGGGGCAGCCGCTCTCCACCAACAAGCACCTTGTCAGGGGCCTGGCCGCTGTGAAGCAAGCCGCAGCCCGCACCAACCACGAGCTCGGACTCCTGGATGCCGAGCGCGCAGGGGCCATTGAGCAAGCCTGCCAGGACATCATGGACGGCATGCTGCAGGACCAGTTCATGGTGGACGTGATCCAGGGCGGCGCCGGCACCAGCTCCAACATGAATGCCAACGAGGTCATCGCCAACCGTGCGCTGGAAATCCTGGGCCACCCCAAGGGCGACTACTCCAAGCTGCACCCGAACGACCACGTCAACCTGAGCCAGTCCACCAACGACGTCTACCCAACAGCGGTGAACCTGGCCACGATCTTCTCGGTCAAGGAACTGCTGGAGGCCCTCGAGGAGCTCGAGGTGGCCTTCGCCGAAAAGGGCCGTGAGTTCCGAACCGTGGTGAAGATGGGCCGCACCCAGCTGCAGGATGCAGTCCCCATGACGTTGGGCCAGGAATTCGGCGGCTACGCCGTCACCATCGGCGAGGACCGGGCCCGCCTGGACGAGTCGCACATGCTCATCCACGAGATCAACCTGGGGGCAACCGCCATCGGAACGGGCTTGAACGCTCCGGCCGGCTACGCGGACGCTGCATGCCGCCACCTGGCAGAGATCACCGGCCTTCCTTTGCTCACGGCCGCGGACCTGATCGAGGCCACCCAGGATGTTGGCGCTTTCGTGCACCTCTCCGGTGTGCTCAAGCGCGTGGCTGTGAAGCTTTCCAAGATTTGCAACGACCTCCGCTTGCTGTCCTCGGGACCGCGTGCGGGTTTGGGCGAGATCAACCTTCCGGCTGTGCAGTCCGGTTCGTCGATCATGCCCGGCAAGATCAATCCGGTGATCCCGGAAGTGGTCAGCCAGGTGGCTTACGAGGTCATCGGCAACGATGTAACCGTCACCATGGCCGCGGAGGCGGGCCAGCTTCAGCTGAACGCCTTCGAGCCGATCATTGTGCACAGCCTGCACAAGAGCATTTCCCACCTGGAAGCAGCGTGCCGCACCCTTACGGCCCGCTGTGTCCGGGGCATCACCGCAAACACCGAACGGCTACGGCTTACCGTGGAGCAGTCGATCGGCCTTGTCACGGCATTGAACCCCCATATCGGTTACGCCTCCGCCACTGCTATTGCGCAGGAGGCACTGGCAACGGGCAAGGGCGTTGCAGAGCTCGTTCTGGAACATGGTCTGCTGACCGCGTCCCAGCTCGAAGAACTGCTCAGCCCTGAACGTCTGGCGAATCTGAGCAAATAGGCTCAAACTGGCCAATAAACCCAGCGGCTTCCGCCAGCCGTTACGCCCCATGAGGCATACCCCCACGCGGCACTGTCCAGCGAGCCCGGATCCCGAACCGGGCACTCCCATGGACACCCCAACAGGACACCCCTAAGGATTCCAATGACCAACCCCATCACGGACCACACGGTCCCGGCCCAAGCGCATGCCACCGAGAAATCCCTCCACAAGGAGGACTCCGGCTACCACAAGGACCTGAAGCCGCGCCAGATCCAAATGATCGCGATCGGTGGCGCCATCGGCACCGGCCTGTTCCTGGGCGCCGGCGGCCGGCTCAACGCAGCTGGCCCGTCCCTCGTCATCGCCTACGCAGTCTGCGGCTTTTTCGCCTTCCTGATCCTTCGCGCACTCGGTGAACTCGTTCTGCACCGCCCGTCGTCGGGATCCTTCGTCTCCTACGCCCGTGAGTTCTACGGTGAGAAGGCAGCCTTCGTCTCGGGCTGGTTCTACTGGATCAACTGGGCCACCACCACGATTGTGGACATCACGGCAGCCGCACTGTACATGAACTTCTTCGGAAAGTACGTCCCGTGGATGGGCGCCGTTCCACAGTGGGCCTGGGCCCTGATCGCGTTGGTCGTCGTCCTTAGCCTCAACCTGGTATCGGTGAAGGTCTTCGGCGAAATGGAGTTCTGGTTCGCGCTGATCAAGGTGGCCGCGCTGGTGGCCTTCCTCCTGGTTGGCACCTACTTCGTCATCTTCGGTACCCCTGTTGATGGCCAGACGGTCGGTTTCAGCCTCATTTCCGATAACGGCGGCATCTTCCCGAACGGCATCCTGCCCATGATCATCCTCATGCAGGGTGTGCTGTTCGCTTACGCTTCCATCGAGCTCGTGGGTACCGCCGCCGGTGAAACGCCCAACCCTGAGAAGATCATGCCCAAGGCCATCAACTCCGTGGTCTTCCGTATCGCAGTGTTCTACGTTGGCTCGGTCATCCTGCTCGCCCTGCTTCTCCCGTACACCTCGTACCAGAAGGGCGTCAGCCCGTTCGTGACGTTCTTCGGGTCCATCGGCGTCCAGGGCGTGGATGTCATCATGAACCTCGTGGTCCTCACCGCTGCCCTGTCGTCACTGAACGCCGGGCTCTACTCCACGGGCCGCATCCTTCGCTCCATGTCGGTGGCCGGTTCGGCCCCTAAGTTCGCACAGCGCATGAACAAGGCAGGCGTTCCTTACGGCGGCATCGCCATCACCGCCGGCGTCTCGCTCCTCGGTGTTCCGCTGAACTACCTCGTCCCGTCCGACGCCTTCGAAATCGTCCTTAACGTCGCCTCCGTAGGCATCATCGTCACCTGGGCCACCATCGTCCTGTGCCAGATGCAACTGAAACGCTGGTCCGACAAGGGCTGGGTGAAGCGCCCGTCCTTCCGGCTTTTCGGAGCTCCGTACACGGGTTGGCTGTCCTTGATCTTCCTTGCCGGCGTGCTGGTCATGGTGTTCATCGAGTCGCCGCTCACCATGCTGGTCACCGCAATCGCCTGTGGCCTCATGGTCTGGGGCTGGTTCCTGTGCCGCAAGCAGATCCATGAGCTTGCCGCCACCCGCGATGGTTACACCGGCAGCGCGCCGGTTATCGCCAACCGCCCCCTCCCGGGCGGCGACAGGTAACAAACGCCAACTCACGACGGCGGCACCCGGGTTCCTTACCAGCGGAACCCAGGTGCCGCCGTCGTAGCTTAACGCCCTTCGCGGCGTAAGCAGACATCCGATCATTGGTGGCTACTATTGGTCCATGGCTGTCACAGATGAGGCGATCAGCAAGATCAAAGACATGCTGATCCGTGGGGAACTCAAGGCCGGCGATCGACTTCCGCCGGAAAAGGAACTGAGCGAAAGGCTCGGACTTTCAAGGAGTTCACTGCGCGAAGCGGTCAAAGCCCTGGAGCTGATCCGCGTGCTGGACGTCCGCCGCGGCGATGGAACCTACGTGACCAGCCTCGACGCCAAACTCCTCAACGAGGCCGTGGCGTTCGTGGTGGACCTGCACCAGGACCGGTCCATCCTTGAGCTCTTCGAGGTCCGACGAATCCTTGAACCGGCCACCGCACACTTGGCAGCCGGGAAAATCACCGCCGAAGATCTCAAGAGGCTTCGCGGCACCATGGCTGGCATCGACGAGAACACGGACGTCGAGGAGCTCGTGGCCCACGACCTCGAGTTCCACAGCATCATCACGGCAGCCGCGGGAAACGACTACCTCGGCAGCCTCCTCGAAGCCCTGTCGAGCAGCACGGTGCGGGCCAGGATCTGGCGGGGGCTGACCCAGGAGAAGGCTGTCGCCCACACCCTGTCCGAGCATCGGGCCATCACGGACGCTTTGGAGCGCGGTGATGCGGAATTGGTGCGGGCATTGGCCACCGTGCACATCAGCGGCGTGGAGAACTGGTTGCGCCAGGCGCTCTAACCGCCGGACTGGGTGTCACCGCCAACGGCCGCCAGGGCGTCCCACAGCTCTTCGGGAACAGACTCCTCCATCCGCGCGGCGTTCGAGGCTACCTGTTCGGGAGAGGTCGCCCCGGCCGTCACGTTCACCACGGCCGGATGGCGCAGCGGGAACTGGAGCGCCGCCGTCGGAAGTTCCACCCCGAAGTCGCGGCAAACTTCCGCCAGGCGTCGCGCCCGCTCCAATACGTGTGGCGGCGCCTGATCGTAGTTGTAGTGCGCATCGTCCGGGAGGTCTGCGCGGGCCAAGAGGCCCGAGTTGTAGACGCCAACATTGACGACGCCGGTGCGGCGCTCCACACAGCGCTCCAGGAGCGGAACCGTGGGCTGCTCCAGTAGCGTGTAGCGGCCAGCGAGCATGACGAGGTCCAGGTCGGCGGCCTCGACGCATTCCAATGCCGCCTCGGCCGAGTTGAGGCCAACGCCGATGGCTTTGACGACGCCTTCGGACCGTAGCTTTTCCAAAGTCGGCAGCCCCTGCGTGATCCCTTCCCGGAGATCGTGGACGTCGGCATCGTGGAGATAGGCGATGTCCACGTGGGTGAGGCCCAGCCGGTCCAGCGAATCCTCGATGCTGCCGCGAATGCCCGCCTCGGAGAAGTCCCACACGCGCTTGGCGGTAGCTGGAACGTCGAAGCCCTCCGGATCCTGGCCACCGGCAGCGTTCGGCTCGAGCAGCCGGCCCACCTTGGTGGAGATCACGAAGTCGTCCCTCGGCTTGTCCCGGAGGACCGCGCCCAAACGTTGCTCCGAGAGGCCCAAGCCGTAGTGCGGAGCCGTATCGAAGTACCGGATGCCCGCGTCCCAGGCAGCGAGAACGGTGGCAAGGGCTTCCCCGTCCGGGATGGCCCGGTACAGGTTACCGATGCCCGCCCCGCCGAAACCGAGCTTGCCGAGGTTCAGTGGTGTCAAGGCAACTCCCATACTTTGTGGATACCCCAATCCTCCCCCGGGCAAACCGCTAAGCGCGATCCGCCCGCTCACCCGGCTTCAGGAACAGTTCAATCACCGGAACCGCGACGTCGGGCCGCTGGACCGGGAGTTTCACGGTCAACGTTCCGGGAGGCTGGCCGCCAGGGGTCAAGTTCATTGCCTGCTGCTGGGGATCGACTTCACGGAGGAACACCTCGGAAGCGTCATTCAGCAACTGCGCGTACTCGACCTTGCCGGCCAGGCCCGGGAGATGGACGTACTCGAACGGCCACGCGAAGAGGTGCACGTAGAGCCGGTCACCGCGCTGCGTGTAGCGGGCATCCGGCGGGGCTGTGAATGCCGAGGCCCCGGCGCCGTAGATGGAGCGGGAGTGCAACGTCATCCACTCGCCAATTCCTTCCAGCGAGGCCAATGCCCGGGGATCGATGCCGCCCCTCCCTGTCGGGCCGACGTTCAGGAGCAGGTTGCCGCCCTTGGACACCCCGTCAACGAGCATCCGGATGAGCATATCCACGGACTTGTAGTCGAGGTTGTCGCGGTCGTAGCCCCAGCTGCCATTGAGGGTCTGGCACGCCTCCCAGGTGACCGGGACGCCGTCGAGCATCATGGGGCCGGCGGGCTGGTACTGTTCCGGCGTGATGAAGTCTCCCGGTATATCCAGCCGGTCATTGACGATGATTCCGGGCTGCAACTCCCGCACCATGGCCAGCAGGGCCTCGGAGTCCCAGTCCTTCCGGCCTTTGCCGCCCCAGAACTCCTCCTGCCCTAGCCCTGCGTAGGAAAAGTCGAAAAACAGGTAGTCGATAGTGCCGTAGTTGCTCAGGAGCTCCCTCACTTGACCATGCAGGTACTCCCGGTAGCGGGCCATGTCCCGTCCGCTGTTCAAACTCTCGACGTCGGGTGCGTTGCGTTGCGGGTGCACCCCGTCGATGGTGAAGTCCGGGTGGTGCCAATCGATGAGCGAGTGGTAGAAACCGACCTTCAGTCCCTCGGCCCTGAGCGCTTCGACGTACGGGGCGATCAGGTCCCGGCCCGCGGGCGTGTTGGTGGCCTTGTACTCGGTCAGCGCCGAGTCCCATAAGCAAAAGCCGTCATGGTGCTTGGTGGTGAGGACCACGTACTTCATACCCGCGGAACGGGCGACACGGGCCCATTCACGGGGATCGTAAAGATCCGGATCAAAGCGCCGGAAGTACTGTTCATAGGCTTCAACACTGATTTCCTCCCGGTTCATCACCCACTCATGCCGGGCAGGGAGCGCATAGAGTCCCCAGTGCACGAACATCCCCAAACGGGCCTCTTCAAACCATGGTGCGTGCTGGATCAACGGGTTTCCTTCCATGCAGGGCTGTTCGGAAAGCTGAGTATCACGGTGCTCATGCGGCTCCTGAGGTACGTCCAGATTCCCACCGACACTAAACATCTGATGTATTACTTGTCAACGGGTCACATTTCCGAAGCAGGGACGACCCCACCACACTAGAGTTCGGATGTTAGTCCCGAACGCACGGAGGAAGCCATGACCTTGAAATTCGCCAGGCTGGGCACAGCCGGAAACGAACAACCGGCAGTCATCGCCCAGGACGCCGACGGAACCGAGAAATACTTCAGCCTCGCGGCCCTGACCAACGACATCGACGGCGGTTTCCTCGCCTCGGACGGCATCGCACGCACCCGTAAGGCCCTGAACAAAGTCGAACTCCCCGAAATCTCTGCGGTGGGCCTTCGCGTCGGTGCACCCGTGGCCCGGCCCGGCTCCGTGGTGGCCATCGGCCTGAACTACACCGCCCACGCAGCCGAATCCGGCGCAACTCCGCCCGAGGAGCCCGTGGTGTTCCTCAAGCCGAGCAACACCATAGTCGGCCCTTTCGACGCCGCCCCCATCCCGCCGTCGTCGGAAAAGTACGACTACGAAGTGGAGCTGGCAATCGTGATCGGCCGGGAAGCGTCATACCTTTCCTCCCCTGAGGAGGCGGAAAGCTGCATCGCAGGCTACGCAGTGGCAAACGACCTCTCCGAGCGCGACTACCAAATCCCGGGCGCAGCCGGACAATGGACCAAGGGCAAATCCCTCCCGGCCTCCACTCCCCTGGGCCCGTGGCTGGTCCCCGCCGCCGACATCGACCCGGACAGCCTGCGCCTCCAGACCGAGGTCAACGGCGAATCCCGCCAGGACTCCAGCACCTCGGACATGATCTTCGACCCCGCCACGATCGTCCACCACCTCAGCCAGTACATGGTCCTTGAACCCGGCGACGTAGTCATCACGGGAACGCCCGAAGGAGTAGCCATGTCCGGCCGGTTCCCCTTCATCCAGCCCGGTGACGTGGTGGAGGTGGAAATTGAGGGCCTGGGACGCCAGCGCCAGGAGTACTTCCGAGCCACGGCACGCAGCACCCCAGGAGTGCGGTTGCATCCCGTTTCGTAACGCAACGGGGGCGCAACCTTCGGCAGCAGTGATTCGCCTATGCTCAACTCCAAGGAATCAACGGCGATCCACCGAGGAGTTATGAGCATGACGAACTGGCGAATCAGGGACTTCCACTCGTCCGATCTGGACGGCATCCTGCACCTCTGGGAGTCGCTCAAAGCTGACGGTGTTGAACCCGTGTACGCACTGTCGGAGGTCCTCGCCTCCTGCGAAAAGGACCACGCAGTGGTTGCGGTGCAGGGCGATCAGGTGGTGGGTGCCGCCGTCGGACGCGCCGCCCACGACCAAGGCTGGATCGTTTTCCTCGCCACCCTGACTGAGTTCCGCGGCCGGGGCATCGGCACCTCGCTGCTGTCCGCCGTCGAAAACCGCATGGCCCCGCACGGGCTCAACAAGCTCTCCGCACTGATGCCGGAAACGGAAACGCGCGTCGAGGCGTTCCTGGGCCGCGGCTTCGTCGTCAAGAAGAACCTGCGCTACTTCGAACGGACCATCCCGGTGCAACGCCAGGAACTCGGCGCGCTCGGGCTGCTTGGCGGGCGCATCTTGGCCCGTGATCTCTGGGAGAACGTCGCAGGCATGCGGCGGGAGAAGGAACTCCTGGAGCGCCGGCTGGTGCTGCCGTTGGCCGAAGCAGACCTCGCCGACGAATACGGCGTCGTGCCCCCGCGCGCAGTGGTGCTGTTCGGTCCGCCGGGCACCGGCAAGACTACCTTCGCCAAGGCCATCGCCTCCCGGCTGGAGTGGCCGTTCGTGGAAGTCTTCCCCTCCCGTTTGGCCTCCGACCCCAAAGGCCTGGCCGGGGCACTGCGCGAAACGTTCCTGGAAATCGCCGAGCTCGAGCACGCGGTCGTGTTCATCGACGAGGTCGAAGAGATCGCCTCGCAGCGTGCCGGCGATCCGCCGTCGCCGCTGCAGGGCGTCACCAACGAACTGCTCAAAATCATCCCGGCCTTCCGCGAACAACCCGGCCGGCTCCTGGTGTGCGCCACCAACTTCATCCGTGCCCTGGACACCGCGTTCCTGCGCCACGGCCGGTTCGACTACGTCATCCCTATCGGCCTGCCGGACGTGCACGCCCGGGAAGCCATGTGGCAGCGCTTCATCCCAGCCACGGTGGTGGATTCGGTGGACATTTCTTTGTTGGTGTCGAGGACGGAGGGGTTCTCGCCCGCGGACATCGAGTTCGCTGCCCGCAGCGCCTCCCAGCGCGCCCTGGAAAAAGCCGTGTACGACGACGGTGCGGCTTCGGGTGGGGCGAACGGACGGAAAGGACCTGTCACGCAGGACTACCTCGACGCAATCGCCGACACCCGCACTACCGTCAGCGCCGAGGTCCACCAGGACTTCCTCGAAGACATCGACGCCCTGGGCCGCGTCTAGGCCGAGCCACCCGCTGAGGTCGCGGCAACGGTAATCTTTGAGCCATGTCCACAAACCCACTTCGCCATGCCCTGTCCACCATGGGCGGCCGCGATCCCCACGAGAAACACCGCACAGCCACACCGCTTGAGCTGTTTTTCGACCTGACATTTGTGATCGCCTTCGGTGTTGCCGGCAACCAGTTCGCACATGCCGTCGCCGAGGCGCATTTCGGCGCCGGCCTGCTGGGTTTCAGCTTCGCGATGTTCGCCGTGATTTGGGCTTGGATCAACTTCACCTGGTTCGCCAGCGCCTACGACACGGATGACTGGGTGTTCCGCGTGGTCACCATGGTGCAAATGGTGGGCGTCTTGATCCTGGCCATGGGTATCGAACCGATGTTCCACTCGATTGTCGACGGGGATCACGTCGACAACGTGGCCATCCTTATCGGCTACATCATCATGCGCGTGGCCTTGATCTTCCAATGGCTGCGCGCTGCCCGCCAAGACCCGGAACGCCGCGAGACATGCCTCCGTTACGCGAAGTACTTGGCGGTTGTCCAGATCGGCTGGGTCCTTGCCCTGGTAATCGAGACCGATGTCCTCACCACGTTCCTGATGGCTGCTCCCCTCTTTGTTCTGGAGATGGCGACGCCCTACTTCGCCGAACGCAAGATCCGTACGCCCTGGCACGCCCACCACATCGCGGAAAGGTACGGGCTCTTGGCCATCATTGCCTTGGGAGAGTGCTTGATCGGGGCCATCGAAACCCTGCGCGCCATCGTCGCCACCCACGGCTGGTCGGTGGATGCTGCACTGGTTGGTTTCAGCGGTACCGGGTTGGCCTTCGCCATGTGGTGGATCTACTTCATCCTCCCCGCAGGCCCTGCCCTTCATCTGCAGCGGCACCGCTCCTGGGTCTTCGGCTACGGGCACATGATCATTTTCGCGGCCATCGCAGCCACCGGCGCAGGGCTCCATATTGCGGCCTACTTCATCGACCACGAAGCCCAGGTCCCGGCGGCCGGAGCCGTGGCATCGATCGCCATCCCGATCATCCTTTTCAAGGTTTCACTCACCACGCTCTACAGCATCATGCTCGGCCGTGACCGCGACCTGCTGGTGAGCACGGCCGTAGTAGTCCTTGCCTTGGCGGGAAGCATTGCCATGGCCGCAGCTGGGGCTTCCGTGCCTCTGTGCATGCTGGAAATGATGGCGGTGATGGGCCTGTCCATCGCGTTCGACGAACGACGCGGGCACAAGGGCCGGGCCGCTGCACTTCGGCGGCTCGAAGCGGCCGCCGGCTGACGCGTTGCGGGGCCTGCTCTGCACCCCCAAATCGCCTTCATAGCGTGCAGAGCGGGCCTCGCAATGGCAAGTAAGCCTATTCGGGAACGATCTCGTCCAGCTCCTGGAGCAGGTACGGGTTGATCCGCTGCAGGATCAGCTCCACTTCCTCCCGGGGAACGGCCGTGTACAGGACCGGACGGGCATCGGCGTACCGCGTTGTGGGCGGCTTGTCAGGCCACTTTTCCGCGAGCGCCCTGACCCTTTCAGGCAGCGAGTTGTGTGCGTTGTCGGCGATTTTCACCAACGTGGCGTCGTGGTCCTCCGCTACGAAGCGTATGCCGGCGTCGTAATCGTCCGGATCGTCGTGGAAACGGCGCGTGACCCGTTCGATAATGTCCACGGCACGTTCGGAAACCCCCATGTCCAGCAGGGCTTGCCTGGTGATGGGCGTGTCCTCGGCGATGTCGTGAAGGTAGCCGGCGATCTGGATGTCCTCGTCAAAATCCGCGAGCGCGTCGCCAACGGCCAGGACATGCTCGCGATACGGGCGCTTGAGCTTGTCCTTCTGCCGGTTGTGGGCCACCTCCGCCAGGACTTGGGCGGTCTCTACGGTGAAGCGTGGTTCGGTCATGTTGGCCTTCGGGTGGTGGGGTGCCGATGATGCTCGGCCCTGTCTTCAGGCTAACTGCTCCGCCGCAGGGAGGACACCGGAGGTTCCGTTGCGAAGGGCCCGCGTCAGTCCTGGACAGCCCGCGCCGCGATGGCAACGGTGACGGCCCTGGGCAGTCGCTGCGCGAAACCGGCCGCGATGCGGTTGGCCCAGCCGGAAACCACGCTTCCTGGCGTGCCCTTGCGGTCAAGTGCCTTCAGTGCGGTTCCAACGACCTGTTCGGAGGACTGCATGCGGCCTGCTGCTGCGGACTGGCTTCCCACGACGTCGAAGAACTCCGTGCTGGTCGCCCCAGGGCACAGGGCAAGCACGTTGAGCCCGGAATCCTTGGTTTCATGGGCAACGGCTTCCGTGAAACTGAGCACGAACGCTTTGGTGGCTCCGTACACTGCCATGCCGGGGATGGGCTGGAACGCGGCCGTGCTGGCCACGTTGACCAAGGCCCCGGTTCCGGAGGCGAGCAAGCCGGGAAGGAAGGACCGGGTGATATCGACAAGCGCAGCCACGTTGAGGGCTATTTCGGAGGCAATGACATCCGGCTCTTCCTCGACGAATGGCGAGTGGGTTCCGAAGCCTGCGTTATTGATCAGCGTGTCCACGGTGATCCCACGGCTGCTGACTTCCTCGAACAGTTCTTTGCCAACGCCGGGGCGGCCCAGGTCCATGGGAAGTACCGTGACCGTGACGCCGTGCTTGGCGCGGAGTTCCTTTGCCAGCTCTTCCATCCGGTCCGCACGTCGCGCGACCAGGACGAGGCCGGCACCCCGGGCAGCAAACTGTCGGGCGAACTCGGCGCCGAGTCCTGAGCTGGCGCCCGTGATGAGCGCCGTGGTGCCTGAGTAGGTCATGGTCATGGTGGGTTCCGATCGTTTGGATGGGTTACTGAAGTAGTCGGTGTCTACATGGTAGGCAGTGCCTACTTTGTTGTCAATGACTACTTTCATTTAGACTTGAAGCATGACCCAGCAGCCCTACCATCACGGAAAGCTCCGCGAGGCCCTGCTGGAGCGCGCCATGGAATCCATCGAGGACGTTGGTGTGGATGGCTTATCCCTGCGCCAGTTGGCGCGGGAGATGAACGTCAGCCACGGCGCGCCGGCCAAGCATTTCCGTGACAAACAGGCCCTGATCGACGCCCTGGCCCTGGCCGGCTTTGAATCGATGAACAGCCTCATCCGTAACGCCTCGCACTCCGGCCTCGGGCTTCGGAGCCGTTTCGTCGGCGTCGGAAAGGCGTACGTGGAGTTCGCTGTTGCCCACCCGGCCCTCCTGACGGTCATGTATTCCAGCAAGCACCATCCGGATTCCAGCGCCGAACTGAGAAGCACGGCCGAACAGGGAATCCATGTTGCCCAAGCCATGATCGTCGAAGGCCAGAACGCCGGAGAGCTGGCCGAAGGCGACCCCGGGACGTTGGCAATGGTGTGCTTCGTCAGCCTGCACGGAGCGGCCGTTCTTGCCGCAGGGAATCACCTGGACGGCACAACCGTGGATGACATCGTCAATGCCACCACGGACACCCTGTGGGCCGGAATGGCAGCCGGCGTGCACGCAGCGAAGCTCACTCCGTAGCTTTACGCGGCGCGTCCCTCGATCGCCTGGCGCACGGCTGAACTCAACAGGAAGTTGCGGCAGCCCACTCCCCCAGGCTCGGCCTGCTGCGGCACGTATCCAAAGCCGAGTTCATACACAGGGTCCGCGAACCCCAGAGATGCGCTGGCGCCGTCGTGCCCGAAAGCGCGGTAACTGCCGAAGGGCATCCGGGTGTGCGACTTCATGAAAACAGTGGCAAAGCAACCAGTCTCCCCAAACACGCGGTCGATGCCGAACACCTGCTCAGCTGTCACCGTACGGATGGTTTCCTCCGTCAGGAAGGGGCCGACGGCGGGCTGGCCGCCACCCCCTGCGGCGTCACCGTGACCGGCCAAACCAGTCAGCGCGGCAGCATAAATTCTGGCCATACCATCGGCGCTCGCGACACCCGCCGCGGAGCTCAGCCCCGCGGCCCGCACTTCCGGGATGTTCGGCAGGTCCAGAATGTCGCCCACTGCAGAATTCGCCGCCAGGCCGAAGTGGCTGGCAGGATCCACCCACGGCCATGACGGATCCGCGGCCCACCGGAAACGCGCAAACTTGGCGTCGTCGGCTTCGGGCAGGCCCAAGTAGAAGTCCGCACCCGCAAGAGACCGGATTCGCTGCTCGAAGACCTGCTGCAGCGTGGAACCGGTGATGCGACGGCACAGCTCTTCCATGAAGATCCCGATGGTGAGTGCGTGGTAGCCGAAGGCCGCCCCTGGCTTCCATAACGGAGCAAGCGCTGCCAGCTTGGCCGCGGCGAGTTCAGAGTTGTTGACCTCCTCCAGAGTCAGTCCGCCTTCCACCCCCAGGAGCCCGGCCTGGTGGGACAGCAGCTGCGCGACGGTGATGGACCCCTTGCCTTGCGCACCAAACTCGGGCCAGTACTTGACCACCTCCGCGTCGAGATCAAGCACGCCGTCCTGCACCAGCAACGCGATCACCAATCCTGCCATGCCTTTTGAACAGGAGAAGACTCCGGTGACCGAATCAGGCCGGATGTGCGGACCGCCGCTGAGGTCCAGCACCTTAACGCCCCGATGGTAGGCCGCCACCTGCGCGGAATACTCGGGATCCTGGTCGAGGAAACGACCGAAGAGCTCGGCAACTGGTTCGAAACCGGGGGCGATCACTTGTGAGTGCATCCAGACAGCCTACTGGGACGTCGTTTCAGTCTGTGGGAGTTTTCCACACCCACGGCTCCCGGGGCAGCCGCTCCGGGTCGAAAAACGGGAGCGCGTCCTCCAACGGGCCCGCCGGGAGACCGAGTGATTCGAGGATCAGATTCCGGACACGTTCGGCAGGAATTCCGACGGCGGCGAGCTCGCCCAGCGTCACCGCGCCGTCGCGCTTGGCCAGCCTCACGCCGTCGTGGTTTACCACCAACGGAACGTGGGCATATTCGGGTACCGGCGCGCCTAGCAGCGTGGCCAGGTACGCCTGACGCGGGGTGGACGGGAGGAGGTCGTCGCCGCGGACCACTTGGTCGATTCCCTGCTCGGCGTCGTCCACCACAACGGCCAGGTTATAGGCGGTGACGCCATCGTTCCGGCGGAGGACGAAGTCGTCCACCATGCCCACGAATTTCCCGTTCAACTGGTCCTCAACAGCCCATTCCGCAACGTCCGAGCGCAGGCGTATGGACGCCGGACGCGACGCCCTGCGGATCTCCCGTTCACCGTGCGACAGCCGTCGGCACGTCCCCGGATACGCGCCCTGCGGAGCGTGCGGGGCCGAGGGAGCCTCCTGGATTTCCCGGCGCGTGCAGAAGCACTCGTAGGTGCGGCCTTCGGCAGTCAGCCGGGCGATCGCGTCATCGTACAGAGCCGTACGCTCGGTCTGGCGTACGACGGCGGCGGCCCACCTTACGCCGATGGCCTCCAGATCGCGGAGCTGCTCAGCCTCCGCACCGGACCGCGAGCGGTCAAGGTCCTCGACGCGCAGCAGGAACGTCCGGGCAGTGGATTTCGCGAAGAGCCATGCAAGTACCGCCGTACGAAGGTTGCCCACGTGCAGTTCGCCCGAAGGGCTCGGGGCGAAGCGTCCAGCGGAAGTCATGGTCCAAGCCTATGCGGCGGGGCGCCCGGGCCAGGCAACGCAAGAGCCCCTCAGCTACCGCAACGATCCGGTGGCTCAGGGGCTCTTACTTGCTGCCCAAACGAACGGGCGAGTGGTGAATGACAATGCTGTGAACAAGAGTCAATCAGCGGCTGCTTCCTTGCGGGAAACCTGTACAGGGCTCCGGGTGGTGTTCCGGGTGCCTTGGCGCCGTGCCGGGATCAGCGGTAGCTTATCCCTGCTTCGTTGCCACCATTTCAGCAGAAGGCATACAGTTGGCGCAACGGACAGTGACTTGGTTGGTCGATTTGACCAGTCCGGGGATAACAAGACGGCAGGAAGTGGTCACTTTGCAGGAACTGGATGCGACGGACCGCCGAATCCTCGCCGCACTGGACGAAGACCCGAGGGTCCCCATCATGGTGCTTGCCCAAAAGTTGCACCTTGCCCGCGGGACCGTTCAATCCCGGCTGGAAAGGATGAGCGCGTCCGGAGCCCTGCGAGCCAACAGCAGCCGCGTCCTTCCATCAGCGCTGGGTCGCGGAGTTGCGGCCGCGGTTAGTGCCGAACTCGATCAAAGCCACCTGAACGAAGCCATCGCCGCGCTCCGGAAGATCCCCGAAGTCCTGGAATGCCACGCGCCCGCAGGCGACACCGACCTCATCATCAGGGTTGTCGCCAAAAGCCCTGACGATCTGTACCGCGTTTCCGAGGAAATCCGGCTGTGCCCGGGGATTGTGCGCACCTCCACCAGCATGTTCCTCAGGGAAGTGATTCCGTACAGGACAACTGGCTTGTTGTCGGAGTAGACCTAAACGGGAGGCCCGATGTTGGTCTTCAGGTTCTTCATGACCAGCGTTGACGTCAGCCGTTCCACCGCTGGCAGTGCCGCAAGTTCGTCGTCGTAAAAGCGCTGGTAGGCGGGCAGGTCGGCGGCAATGACTTTCAGCAGATAGTCCGGGGAGCCGAACAGGCGCTGGGCCTCAACAATGTTGGGGCTCGCCGCAACGCGCTCTTCGAACTCCGCCATGATGGTGCGCTCAACCTGGCGCAGGGTGACGAAGACAATAGCCTCAAACCCCAGCCCCAGCGCCGCGGGATCGATGTCCGCACGATACCCACGAATCACCCCCGAGGACTCCAGGTCCCGGAGACGTCGGTGGCATGGCGCCACGGTCAAACCCACCTTCGAGGCGAGAGCCGTCGCAGTCATTCTTCCGTCTTCACGAAGATGGCGCAAAATACTTCTATCGATTCCGTCAATCACGCAAATATCTTACTCAGAACAGGAGCGACTGAGCTAAATAAGCGAACACTTATGGCCCGAATTTGCCTAGAGTTTTCCTAGCTCAACAACCCTTGGAGAAAACCGTGAATCCGCAGCTGTTCCTCGCCTTCATCCTCGTTGCGGTCACCCTGGCCTGCACCCCGGGCGTCGACTGGGCTTACTCCATTTCCGCCGGCCTGCGCCAGCGCAGCTTTGTCCCGGCAGTGGCCGGATTGTGCAGCGGGTACGTCATCCATACCGTGCTGATGGCGGCAGGGTTGGCCGCACTTCTGGCGGGTGTACCGGGGCTGCTGGGCTGGCTCACCGTCGCCGGAGCCGCCTACCTGCTCTGGCTTGGCGTCGCAACCATCCGGTCGTGGCGAGGTGCCAGCTTCAGTGCGGAAGCCGGCGTCGTGCATTCCGCCAACCCGCTCCGGACGTTCCTGCAGGGAATGGGCACCAGCGGCATCAACCCCAAAGGCCTGCTGTTCTTCGTGGCGCTGGTGCCGCAGTTCGTGAGCCCCGAAGCAGCACTTCCCGTCCCCGTCCAGTCCGGCCTGCTCGGCCTGACCTTCGTGTTCCTTGCTGCAGTGGTCTACACAGCGGTTGCCTTGACCTCCCGGAAGCTGCTGGCGTCACGGCCTGGCGCAGCCAAGGTGGTCACCCTGGTCAGCGGGATCATCATGATCGGGCTGGGGGCAGTGCTATTGTCCGAACAGCTCATTCCCCTGCTGGTCCAGGCGTGGGCCAGCGCTTCAGCCTAGGCAGAAAGCAACTCGTCGAGCCGCTCATAGCCCTCGATCACGCCGTAATTCATGCCGGTTGCCAGCGCCATATCCCGCGCCTCCACTGAGGGGTAGACCTCGTGGGCGACTATCCGGGTCCGCCCATCCACTTCCTCGAACGTGGTGGTGCTGATGCCCACCTGGTCCGGGGCGCCGTCGAATTCGAAGGTCATGATGATCAGCGCGTCAGGGTCTACCTTGTGGAAGACACCCCGGAAGGAAAACGGGTTGTTGCCATCGCCGCTCTCGTACCGCCAACTGCCGCCTGTCACCGCATTGTATTCCGTGACGTTCATGGTGGTGCTGCGCGGTCCCAGCCATTTGACCAGGAGGTCGGGGTCCACGTGGGCCTTGAAGACCGCGCTGACCGGGGCATCGAATTCGCGGACTGTGTCAACGAACGGGACACCGTCGTCAGCGGTGATGGTAGTTGGATTGCTCATGTCAGTTCCTCTTCCCTATTTCTCCGCAGCTCCCGTGGGACCATCGCTGGCCAGGAGTTCGTCGAGCAGCCGGAAGCGACGCTCGGCGATCAGCCGGTACTGGTCCAGCCAGGCCGTCAACCGCTCAAGGGCTGCGGCGTCGAGGTGAACGGGGCGGCGCTGAGCGTCGCGTGAACGCGTCACCAACCCCGCATGCTCGAGGACCTGGATGTGCTTGGAAACCGCTTGTTTAGTAATGGCGAAAGGTTCTGCGAGTTCATTGACGGTGGCGTCACTGCGGGAAAGGCGGGCCACGATTGCCCGCCGCACGGGGTCAGCCAAGGCCATGAAGGCCCTGTCCAACGCGTCGGGCCCCAGTTCTGCCGGGTCCATACCCACTCAACCTTTCGTAATCAACCTATGGCTTTATCAACCTCTAGGTTGATTACAACAGTACGCCTCTACCCGAAGGGGCACAATGGGTTTTACTCGCCGCCCAGCTGCCTGAAGTCGTTTTCCCACAGCCGGCGCATCTCGGCATCCTTACGGATGACTTCCAGGGTTTCCAGTTCTTCGGCCGGGGCTGGTTTCCTGGCCCACGGCGTCAATGTCCGACGCCCCTGCTCCAAGGCCAGCAAAGCCCTGTCGGTCATGGCATCGTTCCGCAGCACCAGGCTGGTCTTACGGCGGCGAAGCACTTCCTTCAGGGCAGCCTGCGCGGAGTCCACGTCACCCCGAGCCCGCTGCGACCGGGCGCGGATCAGGAGCAACGCTGCCGAGAGGTCGTCTGTGTTGAGCAAGCCCTCGGTCCACAACACCACATCCCGGTGGCGGCCCAGCGAATAGGCAGCCGTGCAACGCGCCAAGGCAGAAGGCAACGACGGCGGCAGGCCCACCACCGCTTCCAGCGCGGCTTCCATCATCCCCATCTCCCGGAGGCAATGGGACAACGCCAGGAACACCGACTCCTCGCTGAACAGAACCGGAACTTCAATGCGCTCGGCAACCTCCACCCGGGTGACCACCTGCCCAAGGTAGATGGACGAGAACTGGCTGGCGTCGTCGTCGATCCTTGTTGTTAAGCCGCGCTGCAGCAGTTCCGAAGCCCGCAGGTAGCCCCCATGCTTGTAGGTCAGCAGACCCGACACCACAAGGCACAACCCGGCCCACCCCGGGTACATTCGGCCAAGCGCGAGGAGCCGCTCCGGCTCGGTGGAGGTGAAAACAGCGTCGTGCATGGCCTTGGCGGGCTTGGACGACAACATCCTCAGCCGCGGCACACTGCCGACGACGGAAATCCTCGCCTGGTCCCGGCCAGTGAGCACGCCGGACAGCACTCCGCCCACACCGTCCGTGAGCCCCCGGACCGGGGTGCGGACATGGCCATCGCGGAAAGGCGTGAAATCCCGCGTGTCATGGAAGATCGTGTGCACGCGTCCGTGGGGAGCTTGGCTCATAAGACCATGCTAATCGTCGCTGAACTGGGCACATCCCCTGCTATCGGAGGCATTTCAGGAGTATTATGGCGGCGTCGGCAAGGTTTTGCCACACCCTTGCCGCAGGTCGGCTCTCCATGAGAAGAGCCGGGTAACCGCGTGAAAGGGAGGACTGATGACCACCGCTTCGCACCCCGCCGAACACCACCACATGATGGGGTTGACACTTCGCAACACCGCCATGGGCGTTGGCATTGTATTTCTGCTGGTTGGCGTCCTGGGCTTCATCCCGGGAATCACCACCAATTACGGCGCCATGACCTTTGCGGGACATGATTCCGGCGCCATGCTGCTTGGAGTCTTCCAAGTGTCCATACTCCACAACATCGTCCATCTGCTGTTTGGCGCGGCCGGCTTGGCCATGGCAAGGAACGATCGTATGGCCCGCCTGTTCCTCCTGGGCGGCGGCGCCGTATACATCGTTCTTTGGATCTACGGCCTGGTCATCAACCAGGAAACGGGCGCCAACTTCATCCCGTTCAACACGGCTGACAACTGGCTGCACCTGATCCTTGGCGTTGCCATGATCGGTTTGGGCGTTTGGCTCGGCCGGGATGTCATGGACGAAAGGACCACAGCGCGAAGGAGCATGTAAGCCCTCCGCACACGTCCTGAACCACGACGGCGACCGCTCCCTTTGAGGGGGCGGTCGCCGTACCGTTGTGCTACCCCCCCAACGCTCACTCACATCCCACCGGCTTCCGCCCAACGCTCAATCACACCCACACTAGCGCGGGGCGCGCCCACCCAGCCGGGTGGTCACTTTGGCCGCCGCTGCAGCACAGGCTTCGCCAAGGCTCGTCAAAGTGTCCTGCGAAACCCGGAACTTAGGCGCAGGGATCAGAACGGCTGCCACGATGTCGCCGCGGTGGTCGTACACCGGCGAGGCGACACCGACTTCCTCGATGGACGTCTCCCCGAAGTTCACGGACCAGCCACGTTCCGCCGCTTCCGCCAGCCGGGCCATGTAGGCCTCCACGGAGTCGTCGTCCAGGCCGGGCAAGGTGATCGCGTTGCTGCGCAGCAGGTTCCGCACCCTGTCGCTGTTTTCAGCCGCCAGGAACACCTGCACGGAAGAGCTCAGGGCCTCGTTGTAACGGGCACCCAAAGGAGCAAGGTGCTTCACCTGATGCCTGCTGGGAATCTGCTCCACACACATGGATTCGACGCCGTTCCACACCATGAGCGCGCTGGTCTCCCCCGTGCGCTCGGTCAGTTCGCGCAGTACGGGGTAGGCAACCCGGCGCTCTTCGAGTTCGGCCAGGAGCGGGCCCGCCATGGCGATCATTCCGAGCCCCAAGCGGAACCTGCGCGAATCGACGTCGCGCTCCACCAGGTTCTCCTGTTCCAGCGTCGCAAGGATGCGGGAGACGGTGCTCTTGTGCAGGCCCACACGGCCCGCGATCTCGGTGACTCCAAGCAGGGGTTCATCCGCGCTGAAGCTTTTCAGCACAGCGATGGCGTTGACGATGACAGAGGTTCCCTTGCCGTCGCCGTTGCTGTTGCCGGTGTCAAGAGTCTCGCTGGTTTCCGTGGGAGTCATGGGTTCACTATATTTCGGGTCTCGGTCCGGTCTTCCACTGGGAAGCCGGTGGGCGCCGTGCACTGCGCCCACCGGTTGGTCACTAGGCTCCGATGATGTTGTACTCGGGGCCGAACGGGAACTTGGTGATGTTCTCGGCGCCGTCTTCGCCAACCACCAGGATGTCGTGCTCACGGTAGCCGCCGGCACCTGGCTGGCCGTCCATCACCGTGATCATCGGCTCCATGGACACCACCATGCCGGGCTCCAAGACGGTGTCAATGTCCTCGCGGAGTTCAAGACCGGCCTCGCGTCCGTAGTAGTGGCTCAGCACACCGAAGGAGTGGCCATAGCCAAAGGTCCGGTTGGCCAACAGTCCGTGGCTGATGTAGATCTCGTTGAGCTCTGCCGCGATGTCCTTGCACACGGCACCCGGCTTGATGAGTTCCAGTCCGCGCTTGTGGACCTCCACGTTGATGTTCCACAGTTCCAGCGAGCGGGCGTCCGGTTCGCCATAGAAAAGGGTGCGCTCCAGGGCGGTGTAGTAGCCGCTGGTCATGGGGAAGCAGTTCAGGGACAGGATGTCGTGTTCCTGGATCTTGCGGGTGGTTGCCCAGTTGTGCGCACCATCGGTGTTGATGCCGGACTGGAACCACACCCAGGTGTCGCGGATTTCAGAATCCGGGAACGTCCGGGCAATTTCGTGGACCATGGCCTCGGTACCGATCAGTGCAACCTCGTACTCGGAGATCCCGGCCGTGATGGCGTTGCGGATGGCCTCGCCGCCAAGGTCACCAATGCGGGCGCCGTGCTTAATGACGGCGATCTCCTCGGCGGACTTGATCATGCGCTGACGCATCGCAGCCTGCGCCACGTCCACCAGAGTTGCACCGGAGAAAGCTGTCTGGATCTTGTTGCGGTTGTCCAGCGGCAGGGAATCGTCTTCGACGCCGATGCGCCGCGGGTTGATGCCCCGGGTCCGAAGGACCTCCTGGATTGCGTGGATGTAGTTGTCACGGCGCCAGTCCGTGTACACGAGGTTCTCGCCGTAGCTGCGGCGCCAAGGCATACCGGCGTCGATATTTGCCGTAACGGTGACGGCGTCATCCTTGGTGACCACCATCCCGTAAGACCTGCCGAAGTACGTGAAGAGGAAATCGGAGTAGTACTTGATGGAGTGGTAGCTGGTGAGAATGACGGCGTCGAGTTCCTTCTCCGCCATGATGCTCCGGAGTCCGGCTAGGCGGCGTTCGAATTCCGCGTCGGAGAAGGTCAGCGAGACCTTTTCGCCGTTGTTGAGGACCTTGGTGCGCTCGAGCTTGGCGACATCGTTGACGGCCTCGTTCTGCGTGATGGTCATGGTCATTTCCTTTCGATGGGTTGGTTGTTCTAGTCCTGCAGCAGAGGCTTCTTGGAAGACTCCGCGGCGAACAGGACCGCGATGAGGGAAACCAGGGCGGCAGCCACGAGGTACCAACCGGGAGCCAGTTGGTTGTGGGTCATGCCGATAAGAAGGGTGGCCATGAACGGCGCGGTGCCGCCGAACAAAGCGTTGGAGAGGTTGAAGCTGACTGCGAATCCGGTGTAGCGGACCTTCGTGGGGAAGAGTTCGGCCAGGAAGCTCGGCAACGTTCCGTCGTTCAGGGTGAGCATGCCGCCCAGCAGTATCTGCACCAGGACGATCACCAGGAAATTGCCCGTATCCAGGAGCATGAACGCCGGCACCGTCAGCAGCACGAAAAGGACCGACGCCGTGATGAGCATCCGCTTGCGGCCAAACTTGTCCGACGCCATGCCGGTCAGGAAGATGAAGCCGATGTAGCTGGCCAGGGCGATGGTCGTGGCAAGGAACGACTCCGTTGCGCCAAAGCCCAGTTCCTCCGACAGGTACGTGGGCATGTAGCTGAGGATCACGTAGAAGCCCACCGCGTTCAGCAACACTGCGCCGGTGGCAATGATGAGTTGCTTCCGGTAGGTCCTGAACATGGCGAATGCGGGGGCCTTGACTGCGTTGTCCTTGGCCGCGAGCTCCCGGAACGCGGGCGTGTCCTCGAGCTTGGTCCGGATGTACCGGCCGATCAACCCCATGGGGGCAGCCAGCAGGAACGGCAGGCGCCAGCCCCACTCGCTGAGCTGCTCCGGGGTCATCGCTGAACTGAGCAGGGCGGCCAGCAAAGAGCCCAGCAGCAGTCCCGCTGCGGTACTGGCAGGCACGACGGCGGCATAGAGTCCGCGTCGATTCGCCGGCGCGTACTCCACCAGGAAAGCTGACGCCCCGGCGTACTCCCCGGCTGCGGAGAAGCCCTGAATGACGCGCACCAGGAGGAGCAGGATCGGCGCCATCACGCCAATGGTGGCGTAACCGGGAATCAGGGCTATGCAGAAAGTCGCCACGGACATGAGGACGATTGACAGGCTCAGTGCTTGCTTGCGGCCCAGCTTGTCCCCGATGTGGCCCCAGATGAAACCACCCAGGGGCCGGACAAAGAAGCTGATGGCAAACACGCCGAAGGTTGCGAGCAGGGCCGTCTGACGGTCCGACTCGGGGAAGAAAACAGAGGAAATGATGCCGGCCAGGTATCCGTACACCGCGTAATCGAACCACTCGACAAAGTTGCCGATGAAGCTCGCCGTGACCACTCGCCGTCGAGTGTCCTTGCTGACTCCATGGTTGGGATTGGTTGTCCGGTTGAGGCTGGGGTAAGGGCTGCCTTGGTCGGCTGCCACTGAGGATTCATTGCTCATGGTCCACCAAAATCATTGGGGTTGCATTCAACGCAACACTGTTGCACCAGACTAAGTGTGTTGGTGGTCACGGTCAAGAGTCTTTTTTGAAAGGATTATTGGTGCTTTTCGGCGCTGGGTGAGCTTTTGAAGGTCCATGGTGGGGTTGTTCATGTTGTTGCACTCAGCGAGTTCTGGTTGCAATCAACGGAATTCCAAGCCCAACCGTCACTCACAACCCACCCCCCTCACCCCAACCCTCACTCACAACCCACCCCCTTCAGCCCAACCCTCACTCACCGCTGACGCCCAAAAGGCGTGACGACGGCGGCTACCGTCTACCCGCCGTCGGCGCCTGCTCTTCAGGGGACGCCGTGCAGCAGCGGGGAACGCCGGAACGTGAGAGGGGGTCCGGGCCAAACGGGAGGGACGTGAGAGGGGGTTCGGCGCAAACGGGAGGGATGTGAGAGACGGTCCGCCGCAAACGGGAGGGATGTGAGAGAGCGTCGGGAGGGGGGTATCCGGCAGCGCGCGTCTAAGGGAGGAACGACCGAGCGCGCAGAGGATGAGCCCGCCGCCGGAAGGCGGGAGGGCCGCAGGGCGCGAAGCCCTAGAGGACCTTGCGGATGGTCTCTTCGAAGCTGACGACGTGGTGCAGGGCGAGTTCGGCGGCGCGTTCTTCATCGCCGTCGGCAATGGCCGTGAGGAGCTCGGCGTGCTCGGAGATGTGCCCCGAAACGGACGGCATTTTTTCCAGCATGTGGCACCAGATGCGGGTGGCGAGGTTGTCGTAGCGGATCAGGACGTCTTCCAGGTGCGCGTTGGCCGAGGCTTTGTAGATCAGCCGGTGCACTTGGATGTCGTAGCGCATGAGCTCCTGCGAGGAATTGTCCTGGCCGTCCAGCGCGCTGATTGCAGCGGCAACCGCGCGCAGCTCTTCCCGCATCGCAGGACCAGCCATTCGTGCGGCTTTCCGGGAGGCCAGGGGCTCCAGGAGCTCGCGGATCTCGGAAACCTCGGCGAGCTGGGTGATGTCCACTCCGGTGGCAAACGTGCCACGCCGGGGGTAGGACACCACCAGGTGATCGCTTTCCAGTCGCTTGATGGCTTCGCGGACGGGGGTGCGCCCGATGCCGAGTTCGGCGGCGACTTGCCCGTCGTTGATGGGGTCGCCGGGCTTGATGTCCAGCATGATGAGTCGATCACGCAGCAGCAGGTAGGCGTTCTCCGCGAGGGATGTGCCCTGCGGAACGGATTCCAGTGCTTCCAGTGCTGCGCTCATTGCTCTCTCCCGTTAGTCGCATTCCCAGTCTGCCGGATGGATTACCACTGACCTGTTGACGACTATGTGATCTCCAACATACTATTGCAACAGTTCTAATATATCAGTTGCCTAACAGTCGGCACCCAGACAAGCTTTGAAGGAGAACACCATGGTTGAACCCTTGATCCGCCCGCTGTCCCAGGCGGACCCGGAGGTCGATCAGGCGATCGCCCAGGAACTCATCCGCCAGCAGTCCACGCTGGAAATGATTGCTTCCGAGAACTTCGCTCCCACCGCCGTCATGCAGGCGCAGGGATCGGTGCTGACCAATAAGTACGCCGAGGGCTACCCGGGCAAGCGCTACTACGGCGGCTGCGAACACGTTGATGTGATCGAACAGCTGGCCATCGACCGCTTGAAGTCCTTGTTCGGCGCCGAGTACGCGAACGTGCAGCCGCACTCCGGCGCCCAGGCCAACGCCTCCGCCATGCACGCGCTCATCACCCCGGGCGACACCATCATGGGCCTAAACCTGGCCCACGGCGGCCACCTCACCCACGGCATGCGCATCAACTTCTCCGGCAAGTTGTACAACGTTGTTCCCTACGGCGTCCGCGAGGATACCCACACCGTGGACATGGCCGACGTTGAACGCCTGGCCTTGGAAAACAAGCCGAAGCTGATCGTCGCCGGCTGGTCCGCCTACGCCCGGCAGCTGGATTTCGCTGAATTCCGCCGCATTGCCGATCTGGTGGGCGCTTACCTCATGGTTGATATGGCCCACTTCGCCGGACTGGTGGCAGCGGGACTGCACCCCAGCCCCGTTCCACACGCCCACATTGTCACCAGCACCACCCACAAGACTCTGGGCGGACCGCGGGGTGGCGTGATTCTGACCAACGACGCCGACATCGCCAAGAAGGTTAACTCGGCCGTGTTCCCCGGTCAGCAGGGTGGCCCGCTGGAGCACGTCATCGCCGCCAAGGCCGTAGCTTTCAAGATGGCCGCCGAGCCCGAGTTCCAGGAGCGACAGGTCCGCGTATTGGAAGGCTCCAAGATCCTTGCCCAGCGCCTCCTCCAGGACGACGTTGCAGCAGCCGGCATCTCCGTTGTCAGCGGCGGAACTGACGTCCACCTGGTGCTCGCAGACCTCCGCCACTCAGTACTGAACGGCCAGCAGGCCGAAGACACGCTGCACCGAATCGGCATCACGGTCAACCGCAACGCCGTCCCGTTCGACCCCCGCCCGCCCATGGTTTCCTCCGGCCTGCGCATCGGCACCCCGGCCCTCGCCGCACGCGGATTCGGTGCCGAAGACTTCACTGAAGTCTCGGACATCATTGCGACGGCGTTGATCGCCGCGGCAAAGAGCGGCACATCCGCAGGAACCGAAGCAGGCACCGAAGGTGATGTCGCCCTGGACGATGCCACCGCCGTCGAACTCCGCAACCGCGTCACCGCGCTGGCCGACAAGTTTCCCCTTTACCCACACCTCGGCAATGGCGCCAAGGCCAACCTCGAAGCAGAACTGATTGGAGCAGCCCAGTGAGTGCAGACCACCTCCCCGAACACCCGGACTTCCTCTGGCGCAACCCGGACCCTAAGAAGAGCTACGACGCCGTCATTGTCGGCGGCGGCGGCCACGGCCTGGCCACGGCTTATTACCTGGCCAAGAATCACGGCATGACCAACATCGCCATCCTGGAAAAGGGCTGGCTGGCCGGTGGCAACATGGCCCGCAACACCACGATCATCCGTTCCAACTACCTCTGGGACGAGAGCGCCGCCATTTACGAGCACGCCCTCAAGCTGTGGGAAATCCTTCCGGAAGAGCTGGAGTACGACTTCCTGTTCAGCCAGCGCGGCGTGATGAACCTGGCCCACACCTTGGGCGATGTCCGTGAAAGTGTTCGCCGCGTTGGTGCCAACAGGCTCAATGGCGTGGATGCCGAGTGGCTCGACCCGCAGCAGGTCAAGGAACTCTGCCCCATCCTGAACATCAGCGACAACATCCGCTACCCCGTTATGGGCGCCACGTACCAGCCGCGCGCAGGCATCGCGAAGCACGACCACGTGGCCTGGGCCTTTGCCCGCAAGTGCGACGAGCTGGGCGTAGACATCATCCAGAACTGTGAAGTCACCGGCTTCATCAAGGACGGCAACCGCGTCACCGGCGTCAAAACCACCCGCGGCACCATTAATACCGAAAAGGTAGGCCTCTGCGCCGCTGGCCACAGCTCGGTCCTGGCGGAAATGGCCGGTTTCCGCCTGCCGATCCAGTCGCACCCGCTCCAGGCACTGGTGTCCGAACTGCACGAACCAGTCCACCCCACGGTGGTCATGTCCAACCACGTCCACGTCTACGTGTCCCAGGCCCACAAGGGCGAACTGGTGATGGGCGCCGGCGTTGATTCCTACAACGGCTACGGCCAGCGCGGCTCGTTCCACGTGATCGAGGAGCAGATGGCAGCAGCCGTGGAGCTATTCCCGATCTTCGCCAGGGCCCACGTGCTCCGGACCTGGGGCGGCATTGTGGACACCACCCTGGACGCCTCACCGATTGTGGGCCTCTCCCCCGTGGAGAACATGTTCGTCAACTGTGGTTGGGGAACCGGTGGCTTCAAGGGAACCCCTGCAGCCGGCCTGACTTTCGCGCACACCATCGCCACCGGCGCACCGCACAAGCTGAACAAGCCGTTCGCGCTGGAACGCTTCGAGACCGGCGCCTTGATCGACGAACACGGCGCCGCAGCCGTGGCCCACTAGCCAGGACAGGACAGACATGCTCCTCATTTCTTGCCCCAACTGCGGGCCACGCGACGAAACCGAATTCCACTACGGCGGACAGGCGCACATCGCCTACCCGGAAAACCCGAATGACCTCACGGACCGCGAGTGGGCCGAGTACCTCTTCTACCGCGAGAACACCAAGGGCACTTTCGCCGAGCGCTGGGTCCACAGCACCGGATGCCGGCAGTGGTTCAACATGCTCCGCGACACCGTGAGCTACGACATCCACTCGATCTACGCGATGGGCCAGCAACGCCCCGATCTCCAGGCAGACAAACCGAGTGAGTTCAGCCAGGCCGGCGAGTTCGGCCAGGAACCCGGGTTGGCCCCCGGCGCC
This sequence comes from Arthrobacter sp. LFS091, assembly GCF_047977885.1. Lineage (NCBI taxonomy): Bacteria > Bacillati > Actinomycetota > Actinomycetes > Micrococcales > Micrococcaceae > Arthrobacter > Arthrobacter sp. LFS091. The sequence continues at coordinate 464,948 of NZ_JBFPFP010000003.1, read as the reverse complement.
GCTACCACCGCACCCACCTCCTCGGAAGGAGTCTAGAAGTGACCAGCAAGAACGCACGCCTCGCCACCGGCGGACGCATCGATCGCAGCATCTCCTGGCGCTTCACCGTGGACGGCCAGGAATTCACTGGCCACCCGGGTGACACCATCGCATCGGCGCTGCTGGCCAACGGCCACATCAACGCCGGCAACTCCCTTTACGAGGACCGCCCGCGCGGCATCATGGCCGCCGGCGTGGAAGAGTCCAACGCCTTGGTCAAGATCGCCCCGCGCTTCCCGGGCCACGTTGCCGAGTCCATGCTTCCCGCCACGGCAGTGTCTTTGGTGGACGGCATGAACATTGAGCTCCTGTCCGGCCTGGGCAAGCTTGATCCCAACGAGGACAAGGCCGAGTACGACAAGAAGTACGTCCACACGGACGTCCTGATAGTTGGCGGCGGCATTGCCGGCCTGGCAGCTGCCCGCGAGGCCGTCCGCACCGGCGCCCGCGTCATCCTCATCGACGACCAGCCCGAGCTCGGCGGCGCCTTGCTTTCGGGTTCCACCGCTGAAGGCCTGGCCGACACCGTTGAGGGCAAGCCGGCCCTGGAATGGGTTGCGGACGTTGAAACGGAGCTGGTCTCGGCCGCGGAATGCACAGTATTGAACCGCACCACCGCTTTCGGCTCCTACGATTCCAACTACTTCATCGCGGCCCAGAACCGCACGGACCACCTGAGCGTTCCGGCAGCCCCGGGAGTCAGCCGCCAGCGTATTTGGCACATCCGTGCTAAGCAGGTTGTCCTGGCCCCCGGTGCCCACGAACGTCCCCTGGTTTTCGAGAACAACGATCGTCCGGGCATCATGCTTGCCTCCGCTGCACGCACGTACCTCAACCGGTACGCCGTCGCCGCCGGTTCGCGGGTGGTCATCAGCACCACCAACGACTCCGCCTACGCGCTTGCCGCGGACCTGAAGGCAGCAGGCGTGGCGATTGCCGCCGTCGTGGATGCTCGTCCGCAGATCAGCGCGAAGGCCGCTGCCGCCGTCGAGTCCGGTATCCGGGTCCTGATCGGCAGCGCCGTGGCGGACACCTCGGCGGATGAGAACGGCCGCCTGAATGGCGTCACCGTCCGCAGCATCAACGACGACGGCGAACTCACCTCGGGCGTCGAACAGCTGGCTGCCGATCTGCTCGCAGTCTCCGGTGGTTGGAGCCCGGTGGTCCACCTCCACAGCCAGCGCCAAGGCAAGCTGCGTTGGGACGACAAGCTCGCAGCTTTCATTCCCACCAAGCCGGTCCGCGACCAGCAGGTGGTGGGTGCGGGCCGTGGCAGCTTTGAACTCGAGGACTGCCTTGCTGAGGGCATTTCCGCGGGAGCAGCAGCGTCCATTGCCGCCGGCTTCGAGTCGGCAACCACCCCCGTGGAACTGCAGGAACCCGTGGCCAGCGCACCGAGCCGCCAACTCTGGCTGGTTCCCGGACAGACCGGTGAACCGGGCGAATGGCACCACCACTTCGTGGACTTCCAGCGCGACCAGTCGGTGGCCGACGTCCTTCGTTCCACCGGTGCCGGCATGCGGTCCGTAGAACACGTCAAGCGGTACACCTCCATCAGCACCGCGAACGACCAGGGCAAGACGTCCGGCGTCAACGCGATCGGCGTCATCGCCGCTGCGCTGAAGTTCGGCGGCGCCGAGAGCATTCCCGGCGTGGGCGAGATCGGCACCACCGCATACCGTGCACCGTTCACACCCGTGGCCTTCGCAGCGTTGGCAGGCCGCCAGCGCGGCGAGCTGTTCGACCCCGCCCGCGTCACCTCCATCCACCCGTGGCACGTTGCCCAGGGCGCATTGTTTGAAGATGTTGGACAGTGGAAGCGCCCTTGGTACTACCCGCAAGGCAGCGAGGACATGGACACCGCGGTCCTGCGTGAATGCGCAGCCGTCCGCGATTCCGTGGGTTTCATGGACGCCACCACGCTGGGCAAGATCGAAATCCGCGGAAAGGACGCCGGTGAATTCCTGAACCGCGTGTACACCAACGCATTCAAGAAGCTCGCCCCGGGATCCGCCCGCTACGGTGTCATGTGCACCCTGGACGGCATGATCTTCGACGACGGCGTGACCCTTCGCCTGGACGAGGACCGCTACTTCATGACCACCACGACAGGCGGCGCCGCGAAAGTGCTGGACTGGCTGGAAGAGTGGCACCAAACGGAGTGGCCGGAGCTGGACGTGGTGTGCACCTCTGTCACCGAGCAGTGGACCACCATCGCCGTCGTGGGCCCGAAGTCCCGCGCCGTGATCGCCAAGGTTGCACCCCAGCTCGCCGAAAACGGTGGCCTGGAGGCCGAGAACTTCCCGTTCATGACGTTCCGCGAAACCACGCTGGCGTCCGGAGTGCAGGCACGCGTTTGCCGCATCTCCTTCTCCGGCGAACTCGCCTACGAAATCAACATCCCGTCCTGGTACGGACTCAACACCTGGGAAGCAGTTGCTGCCGCAGGTGCCGAGTTCAACATCACCCCGTACGGCACGGAAACCATGCACGTGCTCCGCGCCGAAAAGGGCTACCCGATCGTGGGGCAGGACACCGACGGCACGGTCACCCCGCAGGACGCCGGCATGGACTGGATCGTTTCCAAAGCCAAGGACTTCATCGGCAAGCGCTCCTACCTTCGGCAGGACGCAAGCCGCGAGGACCGCAAGCACCTGGTGAGCGTCCTCCCCGTGGACCACTCGCTCCGTTTGCCGGAAGGCACGCAGTTGGTGGAAAAGGGCATCCCGGTCAACCCGGCCAACGGACCCGTCCCCATGGAGGGCTTCGTGACCTCCAGCTACCACAGCGCCGCGCTGGGCCGTTCCTTCGCCCTGGCTCTCATTCAAAACGGCCGCAACCGCATCGGTGAGACCCTGGTGGCCTCGCTGGGAGACCAATTGGTGGACGTGGTTGTTGGCGAAACCGTACTTTTCGATGCTGAAGGGACCCGCAAAGATGGCTGAAACAGCAACCCCCGCAGAAACCGTGAGCCGTGCACGCCGCAGCCCGGCCCAGCACCTGGCTGAGGCGTTCACGTCCGGCTCAGTTCCGGGCACAGTGACGCTCACCGAGATCCCGTACCAGGCCATGGTGGGCATCCGGGTTGACCGAAAGTCCGACGCCGGTGCACGGGTTGCGTCCGTCATCGGCGGCTTACCTGCCGCTTGCGGCGAGGTGACGGGCAAGGATTCCGTGAACACCCTGTGGCTCGGCCCCACCGAGTTCCTGGTGGTGGCCCCCGAAGAAGCCCACGATTCCCTGGGCGGCTCCCTGGTCAGCGATCTGACCACTGCCTTGGGCAACGACGCCGGCCAGGTGGTGGACCTGTCCGCCAACCGCACCACGTTCGAGCTCTCCGGCAGCCACGCCCGGGCAGTCCTGGAGAAGACCTGCTCACTGGACCTGCACCCCCGCGTTTTCAAGCCGGGCACGGCTGTTTCCACGGAACTGGCGCACATCCCAGTGATGCTGTGGAAGACTTCGGAGGACTCCTACCGGATCTTTCCCCGGGCCTCGTTTGCCGACTTCCTGGGCCGTTGGCTCCTGGACGCCATGAGGGAATACGCCTCCCCTGAGGTTCCCTGATGGCACTGAGTGTGCTTGACCTGTTTTCTGTTGGCATCGGACCGTCGTCCTCACACACGGTGGGCCCGATGCGTGCGGCAAAGCAGTTCACGGATGGTCTTGAATCGTCCGGCCAGCTTCCGGCCACGGTGCGCGTCCAGGCTGAGCTTTTCGGCTCCCTGGGCGCCACCGGCCGGGGCCACGGCTCTGACAAAGCCGTGGTGCTGGGACTGCAGGGCCACTCTCCCGAAACTGTGGATACCCACACTGCGGATGACCAGGTGGCCGCCGCTGCCTTGGACGCCGAGCTGCGTCTGGGCGGGAACCACCGCGTTGACTTCAATTGGGACGAGGACGTGGTCCTGCACCGCCGTAAGTCCCTGCCGGCCCATCCCAACGGCATGACGTTCCGGGCCCTGGACCACACCGGGACGGTCCTGCGGGAGCGCAGCTACTACTCCATCGGGGGCGGCTTCGTGGTGGACGGCGACGTCTCCGGAGCCGACAAAGTGGTGGCTGACAATACGGTGCTCCCTTACCCGTTCACCACGGCGGACCAACTCCTGGAGATCTGCGAGCGCGAAGGCATGTCCATTTCGGACGTCATGTTGGCCAACGAACTGGTGTGGCGCTCCGAGGACGAACTTCGTGAGCGGCTGCTGGGCATTTGGGCCGTCATGCAGGAGTGCGTGGACAACGGCTGCTCTGCCGAGGGAATCCTGCCGGGAGGCCTGAAGGTCAGGCGACGGGCGCCGTCGTTGTTCAAGAAGCTTTCCGAAACCGACGCCGACCTGAACGGCGCGAATTCAGCCGACCCCCTCCTGGCCATGGAATGGGTGAACCTGTTCGCCCTGGCCGTGAACGAGGAAAACGCCGCGGGCGGCAGGATTGTCACTGCACCCACCAACGGTGCCGCCGGAATTGTCCCGGCCGTGCTGCACTATTACACCAAGTTTGTTCCGGGAGCCAACGACGACGGTGTCGTTCGGTTCCTGCTGGCGGCGGCCGCAGTCGGAATCCTGTTCAAGATCAACGCCTCCATCTCCGGCGCCGAGGTTGGCTGCCAGGGCGAGGTAGGTTCGGCCTGCTCCATGGCCGCTGCCGGGCTCTGCGAAGTCCTGGGCGGAACACCGGAGCAAGTGGAAAATGCGGCCGAGGTGGGCATTGAGCACAACCTTGGGCTCACCTGCGATCCCGTGGGCGGGCTGGTGCAGATCCCCTGCATCGAGCGCAACGCCATTGCCAGCGTCAAGGCGATCAACGCAGCCCGCCTTGCACTGCATGGCGATGGCAGCCACAAGGTATCGCTGGACAAAGCCATCAAGACCATGCGCGAAACGGGCGCAGATATGAAATCCAAGTACAAAGAGACCTCCCGTGGGGGCCTCGCCGTCAACGTAGTGGAGTGCTAGCCATGACTGCCATTCAAGCTGAAACCGCCGTTCCTTCCGGCCCGGAGACCACCGTGGAACACGTCCTCACCCTGGACTGCCCCGAGGGTCCGGGAATCGTGCACGCCGTGTCCGGCTTCCTGCTGGAACACGGTTGCGACATCATCGACAACAAACAGTTCGGCGATCGCGCCGAGGGTCACTTCTTCATGCGCGTGCACTTCGCGTCCGACGGCGATGCCTCCACTGTGGATGCCCTGCGGGAAGCTTTTGCGCCGGTGGGCGACAAGTACGCCATGAACTGGCAGCTGGAACGCCAGGGTTACAAACGCCGCGTGCTGATCATGGTTTCCAAGTTCGGGCACTGCCTGAACGACCTGCTGTTCCGGGCAAGGATCGGGGAGCTGCCCATCGACGTGGTGGGCGTGGTGTCCAACCACACCGATCACCAGGGCCTGGCGGAGTGGCACGGGATTCCGTTCTTCCACGTTCCGGTCACGGCTGCCACCAAGCCCGAGGCCGAGGGTCGCCTGTTGGAGATCATCGATGAGCTGGACGTGGAGCTCATTGTCCTGGCCCGTTACATGCAGGTGCTCAGCGATGACCTGGCACGCAAGCTCGACGGCCGGGCCATCAACATCCACCACTCGTTCCTGCCCAGCTTCAAAGGTGCCAAGCCATACCACCAGGCCTACGCCCGCGGTGTGAAAACCGTCGGTGCCACGGCCCACTACGTGAACGGGGAGCTGGACGAAGGGCCCATCATCGCCCAGCAGGTGGTGGAAGTGGACCACACGTTTGGACCCGAGGACCTGGTGGCCGCCGGTCGGGACACCGAATGCAAGGCACTCAGCAACGCCGTTCGCTGGCACTGCGAGGGCCGGATCATCCTCAATGGGAACAGGACGATCGTGCTGAAGTAGGGCTTTGCTTTCCCGATTCGACGGCTTGCTGCCATATAGACGGTTTGAGCCGTCGAATGCGCAGCGAGCCGTCGAATTGGCTGTTTAAGACGCCCGTCCTAAGGGCCTCCGTAGACCGCCTCGGCCCAGACCCCGATGATCCATGTGGTCGCCGCCGCGCAGGCGAGTCCGAATTCCACCAGCATCCCTATGCCGGTGGCTTTCAGCGCGGCGCCACTGGACCGCAGCGCGGTCTTGAAGTTCCGCGTGCGTTGGACCTCGCTGAGGAGAAGCCCCAGGGCGAACCCCACAAAGAGCCCCACCACGGGGATAACGAACATGCCCACCACACCCAGCAGCACGCCAATCAGCACCGATCTGTTGGGGATCCCGTGCTGCTTCATTTTGCGGCCGGTCAGCACGGCACTGGCCGCCATTCCGGACACCACAAACAGCATGCCCACAGCAAAGATCACCCATCCCATGCCACCAGCGCCGCCCCAGATGGCCCACGCCAAAAGGCTTGCACCGATCAGGATGCTGCCCGGCAATACGGGGATGATGGTTCCAACGACGCCCACTGCTATGGCCAGGCCGCACAGGATGGTCACGATGAGTTCGGCGTTCATGGCCCCAGTCTAGGTGCGGCCGGCAGCCCAGCCTGCCACTTAAAGAACGACGGCGACGCTCCCCAGCACGGGAGGCGTCGCCGTCGTCGGTCTTGTGTTGGTGAACGCTACTCAGCTACGGCGGCAGCAACTGCCGCGGTGACGGCGGGTGCCACGCGTGCATCCAGCGGGCTCGGCACGATGTAGTCGGCGGAAAGGTCCTCAGCGGCCAGTTCAGCGATGGCGTTGGCTGCGGCGATCTTCATGGCCGGAGTGATCCTGCGGGCGCCGGCATCCAATGCGCCGCGGAAGATGCCGGGGAAGGCCAGGACGTTGTTGATCTGGTTGGGGAAGTCGCTGCGGCCGGTGGCAACAACGGCTGCATACTGCTGGGCGACCTCGGGGAGAACTTCCGGATCCGGGTTGGACAGCGCGAACACGATCGACTGATCGTTCATGAGCTTCAGGTGCTCTTCGTCCAGCTTGGAGGAGGAGACGCCGACGAAAACGTCGGCGCCGGTGAGGCCTTCGCCCGGGCCGCCCGTGACCCCACGGGGGTTGGTGCGTGCGGCCATCCGGGCTTTGACACTGCCGGGATCAGCCACGAGGTCGGCACGCTCAGCGTTCACCACACCCTTGGAGTCGAGCAGGATGACGTCCTTGATGCCAACCGCCAGCAGGATTTCGGCGATGGCGATGCCTGCGGCACCGGCGCCGGAAACAACCACCTTGAGGCCGGCGAGTTCGCGCTGGGTCACCTTGGCGGCGTTGGTCAACGCTGCGAGGACGACGACGGCGGTGCCGTGCTGGTCATCGTGCATGACGGGGCAATCCAGTGCTTCGATGAGGCGCTCTTCCAGCTCGAAGCAGCGGGGAGCCGAGATGTCCTCGAGGTTGACTGCGCCGAAGCTCGGACGGAGGCGGACCAGGGTCTCGATGATCTCATCGACGTTGGTGGTGTTCAATACCAACGGAATGGAGTCGAGATCGCCAAAGGACTTGAACAGGGCAGACTTGCCCTCCATGACGGGCAGGGAAGCGCTGGGCCCAATGTTGCCGAGGCCGAGGACTGCGGTGCCATCGCTGACAACCACAACAAGGCGCTCTGCCCAGGTGTGCGTGCGGGCGAGCTCCGGGTTGGCATGGATTGCGCGGCTGACCTGCGCAACTCCGGGGGTGTAGGCGATGGAAAGATCGCGCTTGTTGTCCAGGGGTACGGTGCTGGAGATGGTCAGCTTGCCGCCCTCATGGGCTGCAAAGATCTCTTCTTCGCTCAGTACCAGGGCGTCGTTGTCAGTAGCAATTGTCTCGATGGACACGTCGTTGTCTCCTCAGGCTAGCCGTGGTCCCACGGCACGATGTCAGGGCAGGAACAGAACTGCTGTGCGGGCCAAGGGTGGCTGGCCCGGCGTTGCTTCTGCAGGTAAGGGGGCTGCTAGCCGCTTCGGTGCTTCCAGCCTAGGGAACGGCGAAGGGTACAAGATTCAATACCAAGAGAGACGATTCAGGAGTAAAACGTTCAACCAGGCGAAAGTGTGAGCCACGTCATGCCATAAAGCGGCTTCTCGGAGGGGATCGGTCTAGACCACCGGGTGACTTTGCTAATCGCCGGTCAACAGCGTGCAGGCCTTCTTCAGGTCCTTTTCTGCCTCAAAAAGGGACAACCGGCGGCACCGGACAGCCTGGACGAGGCCACTCACCAGGTGCAGCAGAATTCGGGCACGCACAGTGTCCTTACCGGTGTCCTTGCTGAGCGAACCAACGACTTCCTCGGACAGGGCGTCGATTTCACGCAGCAGCTGCGCCGTATCCTCATCCTTGCCTGCGGGACGGATCAGGCAGTGCTCCACGCCGGGCTGCATGACCCTCAAGTGGAAAATCTCCATCATCAAACCAGCGAGCGCGTGCCCCTTGCCTTCCCGACGCCGGACGCCCTCCCGGAGCTCACGCAGCTGTTGCCGGTACACAGCAAGCATGAGGTGGGCCGTCGAGGGAAAGTACCGGTACAGCGTGCCCAGTGGCACGTCCGCGCGCGCAGCGACGTCAGAAAGGCTCAAGGTATCGAACTGCCGCTGGGCAAAGCCGGCTGCTGTCCTGAGGATCCGGGCATAGCGGAGCTGCTGCCGCGGTGTGGTGGGCGCGGCAGCCATACGGGGCAACCCCGTGGTCAGGTCAAGGGAGTACGGTTCCAGTGAATTTGATACGGGCATTTCCGGCGATCTCTTGGCAGGCTGACAAGGAAACGGCCGGCTGGGTTGAGACCCACGGCTGGCCGATCGCATCAATGATACGGGAGCTAAATGACCGTTTCCTGAGAGTTGGCCCGAGGCCGCGGCATGCACGCCGATCCCCCGTATTGTGGCCGCCCCCACATACACTTCTCAACAGGTCTGGTACACGGGAGGAAACACATGCAGGGATTTCGACGTCGGGTGGCAGCAGCTCTGCTGGCCGCCACTGTGGCGGCCATGGCACTTGGCGCAATACCGGCGTCGGCAGCTCCCAGCGGTCCCGATCCCATCCTCAACGGTGCAGCGTTCGTCGGGCAGAAGCTGACCGCAGATATTGGCCCGTACACGTTTTACGGGTGCGGAGGCGGCAAGGGGCCGGACTTCACTGTTTATTGGACTCGGGACGGTTTCCTGGTGGCAGGCGAAACGGCGCGAAGCTACGACCTGGGGCCCGACGACACCGGGGCGCGCATGGCGGTGCATGTCACTGCCAGCAAAACCGCGTGCGGTGGCGAGTCCCTGCACAGTACGGAGACAAGGCCAGTGGGGGACGTCAACCGGGCAGCCGGCTTTACTGGCCGGAGCTTCGAGCTTTTGACCCGGGCAAACGATGGCTCACTGCTGCTGTACGGGCGGAAAGGCGGCGCATGGGACCCCGCTAAAACGGTGGGTTGGGGGTTCAACATCTTTAACCTGGCCCTCTCCCCCGGCGACTTCGACGGGGACGGCAAAAGCGATGTGATCGTCCGCGACACAGCTGGAGGGCTTTACCTGTTCAGCGGGGACGGCGCCGGTGGCTGGAAGCCCGCCCGAAGCATCGGCAACGGGTGGAACGTCTTCGATTCCATCGTCAGCCCGGGCGACTTCAACGGCGACGGGAACAACGACATCCTCGCCCGCGAGCCCGGCGGAGCCCTCTACCTCTACCCCGGCAACGGTGCCGGCGGCTGGTTGGCGCGTACCGCCGTCGGGACCGGCTGGAACGTGATGGATGCACTGGTGACCCCGGGAGATTTCAACGGTGACGGCACCGTGGACGTCCTGGCGCGGGACCGCAACGGGTACCTGTACTTCTATGGAGGAAACGGCTCCGGAGGATGGACCCGATCCTGGATGATCGGCGTCGGCTGGAATGCGTTGAAGTCGATCGGAGCTGCGGGGGACTTCAACGGCGACGGCTTCCCCGATGTTTATGCCGTGGACCAGCAGGGGCGGCTGGTTGCCTACTACAGCGATGGACGCAGCGGCTGGAAGGGTTCGGAGGCCGTCGGCGCAGGCTTCGGGTGGTTTACAGCGATCTTCTAGCAACATCCCAGCCGCGGTACCATTAACCACATAAAAGTCTGGGGAGGACACAATGAGTGCTTCATCACGCCCTGCGTTCGGCGTGCGCCGGGCACTGGCTGGGATCGCGGCGGCCGTCGTTGCCATGGCAACGTTTGCGCCGGCTCCCGCCATGGCAACCATGGATCCGGAGCCGCCGGTTATCACCGGAGCCCCTTACGTCGGATCGACACTCACAGTTTCATGGGACCCGTACGCCTATAAGGGCTGTGGCGCCGGAGCCGGTCCCGACACACGCATCTACTGGACCCGCGACGGCGAGGTAGCCACAGACCACCCCACATGGCCCAACTACGTCCTTGGCGAAGAGGACCGCGGCAAGACCATAGCCGCCCACCTGGTCGCAAACTACCCCTGCGAAAACATGGAGGTGGCCAGCGAAGAGACCGCCCCCATCTCCGCGTCCCACCGGCCCAGCGGCTTCACCAGCCGGAGCGCCTTCGAGCTGCTGGCCCGCCGCTCGGATGGCGCACTGATGATGTACCCGCGCATCAACAACACCTGGGAGCCCGCACGTACGGTAGGCGTCGGCTGGAACATCTTCCCCACGGTCCTGTCCCCGGGTGATTTCGACGGCGACGGCAACAACGACGTGCTCGGCCGGGACTCCGCCGGGGGCCTCTACTTGTACAGCGGCGACGGCGCCGGGGGCTGGACGGGCCCGCGCAAAGTGGGCACCGGCTGGAACATCTTCACGGCGCTGGTCTCCCCCGGGGACTTCAACAGCGACGGCACCAACGACGTCCTCGCACGCGATGCCAACGGCGTCCTCTATCTCTACCCCGGCGACGGGCATGGAGGGTGGTTGCCGCGTTCCGTAGCCGGGCAGGGCTGGAACGCCCTGAATACCATCATCACTCCCGGCGATTTCGACGGCGACACCAACGTCGACGTCCTGGCACGCGACTCCGCAGGATCCTTGAAGCTATACCGCGGCAACGGCGCCGGCGGCTGGAACGGCATGAGTGTTGTGGGTCAGGGTTGGAACGGCTTGAGCAAAATTGGCAGTGCCGGAGACATCAACGGTGACGGAAACTTCGACGTCTTCGCCGTCGACGGATCAGGCCAGCTGAAGGCCTACTACGGAAACGGCAAGGGCGGCTGGAACGGCTCCGGAGTGGTTGGTTGGGGCTGGGGCGGGTTCACGGACCTCTTCTAGTTTTCGCTTCGTGGGACCCCGCACCGAGAGCCGCCGCGCAACGGCTGTCTTCCAGGCCTAGTCAACGCTCTTGATCTTCACCACGAACACGGCGCCCAGAAGCCCGATGACTGCGGCGGCTATGTACAACGAAACGTAGCCGCCCAAGGAGTCAACAAACAGGAAGGCAATCGCCGGGGCGAGCACTTGAGGAAGGGAATTCGCGATGTTGATGACGCCAAGGTCCCGGCCGCGGTCCAAAGCAGTGGGCAGTACCTGGGTAATGAGCGCGAAGTCCACCGCAAGGTAGGCCCCAAAACCGATTCCGAGCACGGCCGCGCCGGCAAGTCCGCCGATCCACGTCGGAGCAAAAGCAAGAATCAGAGATGCCGCGGCAATGATGACCGACGACGCTATGACCAAGGGCTTCCGCTTTCCCATCCGGTCACTTATGCGCCCGCCCAGAACGCTGGTGATGATGACGGTCACCGCGTAAAGGCCGGTCAAGACAAGCACGCCAAATTCCGGCTCAATACCCTCCGTTTCCTTAAGCCGGACGACATCGCTGAGGAAAAAGAGCAGATACAGCGTGACCATGTGGTTACCGGTGCTGACCAGGAGCCGGGTCAGCCAAGCCCAGGCGAAATCCGGATAGCGTTTGGGCGAAACCCAGAAGCCCCCGACGAACCGCCACAGGCTGAACGGCGGCCGCTCCTGCTGCGGCAGTGGTTGGTCGTCGCTCTTGAACAGGTAAAGCACGACGCCGGCCAACAGCGCCGCTGCGCACACCCAGTAACCGGCGGCAAAGTTTCCGGCCACGACGGCCGCGATCACGGCACCAACGAGGATGCCTACCGTTTGTCCCATGGCAGCCAGGCCGCCCACCGTTCCACGCTGGGGCACAGGAACGCGGTCCGGGACAGCGGCCGTTATTGCGGCGTACATGGCGTTGGCGCCGGCCTGCACCAAGCACCACAGGGACGCCATCACGGCAACGTTCGGAGCACCTGCCAAGGCCACAAGGGCGACTGCGCCGAGAATGGCACCCATGAGGACCCATGGGACACGGCGCCCAAAGCGGGAGGTAGTCCGGTCGCTGAAGGCGCCGAACAAGGGGTTGGCCACCATCGAAACGGCCGCACCGCACCCCGTCACCAGCGCAAGGATCGCTTCCTTCTGGCCCTCGTCAAAGTGCGCGGCCTGCTGACCCAGAAGCACCTGGAGGGGACCAAAAAACGCGGCGTTGATGCCCAAGTTGACCAGCACCACGCCAGTGACCCAAAGCGGCCTGACCCGATCAACCGGCTCGGCGAGTGCCGTGGCGGTGCCGCCGTGGATGGCGGTTGGGTCCGGCACCGGGCCCGGAAGGTCGGACAGGCTCATGGACGATTCCCCCTCGTATCAATCTTTGGATTCAGCCTAGCGTGGCGGGACGACACCGGACCGCCATCCTGACCTTTATCCACATATGCCCGAAAAGTGCGCGGTGGGAGGGAACGCGGGAGGTTACTGTGGCATGAACCGACGAAGGAGCAACATGGTGAACGAGCACCCCAATACCGCCGACCTCTACGACGAACGCGGCGAAGAACTTGAGTCCATATCCCTGCAGTTCCTGGACCTCGGCGGACGCTCGAACTTCAGTGGGCCCGTGCGGACCATTCGGTGCCTCGAGGACAATGCCTTGGTCAAGACTGTGCTCGGGTCACCAGGAGAGGGAGCCGTCCTGGTGATCGATGGCCAGGGATCCCTGCGAACGGCACTCATGGGCGACATGATCGCTGAGAGCGCCGTAGCCAACGGATGGGCCGGCGTGGTCATCAACGGCGCCGTCCGGGACCGCGTGGCCATCTCCGGTTTGCCCCTGGGTGTCAAGGCCCTCGGCAGCAACCCTAGAAAGAGCAGCAAAACCGGTGCAGGCGAGGCAGATGTCGAGCTTGTCATCGATGGCGTTCGTGTTCGACCCGGGGTGATGATTTACTGCGACCCGGACGGCATCCTGGTGGAGCGCTGATGCCGCAGGATCCGTCAACAACGGACCCTGCCCAGGAAATATTCTCACTCCGGGAATCAAACAGGCATTAGGATAGTTACTGAAAGCAACTATCCTGCTTAATCCCTTTTCTGCCATCTCTGGAGAAGATATGTCCAAATCCACGCCCGTGCGGGCCGCCGGTGAGGTGCTGACGCATCGTCAGACGCTCACCGTCATGGTGGGACTCATGCTCGGCATGTTCCTGTCGTCGTTGGACCAAACCATCGTGTCCACGTCCATCTACACCATCGCCAACGACCTGGATGGTTTGTCCCTCCAGGCATGGGCCACCACTGCTTACCTCATCACGTCGACCGTCAGCACGCCGCTCTATGGCAAGCTCAGCGACATCTTTGGCCGTCGGCCGCTGTACCTCACTGCCATCCTGGTGTTCCTGGCTGGCTCCCTGTACGCGGGCTCGGTCCACTCCATGACTGAGCTCGCCATTGCCCGTGGCATCCAGGGGCTTGGCGCCGGCGGCTTGCTGGCATTGGCGCTGACCATCATCGGCGACATCGTTGCGCTGAAGGACAGGGCAAAGTACCAGGGCTATTTCATGTCCGTCTTCGGTATTTCCTCTGTTCTTGGCCCAGTAATTGGTGGCGCTTTCGCCGGCTCAGCCAACATCCTCGGCTTCGATGGCTGGCGCTGGGTGTTCTTCATCAACCTGCCTATCGGCCTTGCTGCGCTTGTGGTGGTCTTCCTGTACCTGCACCTGCCTGCCCGTCATGTGAAGCAGAAGATCGACTATTGGGGCGCGGCGGCCATCACTTTGGCCATCGTTCCGTTGCTGCTGGTTGCTGAACAAGGGCGCACGTGGGGATGGTCTTCGGGCGGGTCGTGGCTCTGCTACGGCCTCGGCGTCATCGGCATCGTGGCATTCCTGCTGGTTGAGAAGCGTGCCGGCGACTACGCGCTGATCCCGTTGCGCCTCTTCAGCAACACCACCTTCGGCTTGTCCTCGCTGTTGAACTTCATCATTGGTATCGGCATGTTCGGTGCGATTGCCATGCTGCCCATGTACTTGCAGCTGGTGAAGGGCCTCACCCCCACTGAGGCAGGCCTGATGATGATCACTTTCACCGTCGGCATCCTCTTCGGTTCCATTTCGGCAGGGCGGACCATCTCCTCATCCGGCGTTTACCGGATCTTCCCCATCCTGGGAACCGCGATCCTGGCAGCCGCGGCTACCGTCATGGGCTTCGTACTGGGAGTCGACACAGGCCTGTGGGTTCCCGGATTGATTGCGGTGTTCTTCGGTGTCGGCTTGGGCTTCTGCATGCAGCCGCTCACGCTTGCCATGCAGGTCTCGGTTCCGCCGAAGGATATGGGCGTGGGTACTTCCACGGCTGCGTTCTTCCGCTCCATGGGTGGCGCAGTGGGCACGGCAGTGTTCATCTCCATGCTGTTCAGCACGGCAGCTGACAAGATCGCCGATGGCATGAAGACGGCCGCGGCCAGCCCTGACTACCAAGCCGTCATGCGGGATCCAGCCGTGGCCTCAGACCCTGCGAATGCCAAGCTTTTTGATTTCTTCAAGAACGGCGCCAATAACGACTCGCTGAACGACACCAGCTGGTTGCATTCGGCCAACAGCACGCTCACCCGGCCCATCACCGAAGGATTTGCCCAAGCCATCGATGTGGTCATGCTGACTGCGGCCGGGCTCATGATCATCGCGTTCCTGATCAGCTTCGCATTGCCCAACAAGAAGCTCACGGATCCCAAGGCCGCGGCCAAGGATTCCGTTCCGGCGCACTAGCACCGGATTCAGCTCTCCACGGCGGCGGGCCTTGGGTTTGGCACCAGACCCAAGGGCCGCCGTCGCGCTTTGTGTTCAATTAGTTGACCCAACAAGGAGTTTCCAGCCCCGAAAACAAGCCCTTTGGAGCTATCAGGGAACACCCAGCTCACAGCCAGCCCCTATTGGGTTAAGAAAGTGAACACAGGTCATCTGGCAGGCCTTGACTGGAACTTGCGTGACGGGCCGTGCCACACTGTGTAGCGCGAGTGCACCGGCGTCCCCGTCGGAACAGCCGACGACGTCCCGCACCGCGATCCCACACCACCATTCCCCAAGGGAGTCCCATGTCCAGTTCCAGCACCGAAGGCGCACCCCCAGTTTCGCGGAAGGTGATCGGCCTGGCCGTTGCCGGCGCGGTGGGCGGCTTCCTCTTCGGCTTCGATTCGTCCGTTGTTAACGGCGCCGTGGACGCAATGGCGGACGAGTTCGTCATGAGCGAGGCAGTAACGGGCTTCGCAGTCGCGGTGGCCTTGTTGGGCTGTGCCGCGGGTGCATACCTGGCCGGCAAAGTAGCCGACCGCTACGGCCGCATCCCCGCCATGAAAATCGGTGCGCTCCTCTTCCTGGTGAGTGCTGTGGGAACCGGCCTGGCGTTCAGCGTGTGGGACCTCGTCTTCTGGCGGCTGGTTGGCGGGTTGGGCATCGGACTGGCCTCCGTCATTGCTCCCGCATACATTTCCGAGATCTCCCCGCGGCACGTGCGCGGGCGCCTCGCTTCACTTCAGCAGCTGGCCATCACCACAGGTATCTTCGCGGCTCTCCTGTCCGACGCTGTCCTTGCCAACACAGCCGGCGGTGCCGGTGGAATGCTGTGGCTGGGCATCGAAGCGTGGCGCTGGATGTTCATCGCCTGCGCCATCCCGGCTGCCGTGTACGGTTTGATCGCGTTCCGCCTGCCCGAGTCCCCGCACTTCCTGGTGCTTAACGGCAAGGAAGACCAGGCCCGCGGCATCTTCCAGCGGCTCATCCCGGGCGACGACATCGAACGGCACATCCGTGAGATCCGCGAGTCCATCCAGCAGGAAAAGCTTTCCACCAAGAAGGGCTCCCTCCGCGGCAACCGGTTCGGCCTGCTCCCCGTGGTGTGGATCGGCATCATCCTGTCGGTCCTGCAGCAGTTCGTGGGCATCAACGTGATCTTCTACTACTCAACGACGCTCTGGAAGGCAGTCGGGTTCCAGGAAAAGGACTCCCTGACCATCTCCGTCGCTACCTCAGTCACCAACATCCTGGTGACACTGGTAGCGATCGCGCTGGTGGACCGCATCGGCCGCCGACCCATCCTGCTGACCGGTTCGATCGGCATGGCCGTCTCCTTGGCTGTCATGGCGTTGGCGTTCTCCTCGGCGACTGGAACGGGTTCCGAGATCTCGCTGCCCGGCGCTTGGGGACCCGTGGCCTTGGTCGCTGCGAACGTCTTCGTCGTCAGCTTTGGGGCTTCCTGGGGTCCGCTGGTGTGGGTCCTGCTGGGCGAGATCTTCCCGTCCCGTATCCGTGCCCGCGCCCTGGGCCTGGCCGCGGCCGCGCAATGGATCGCGAACTTTGCCATCACGCTCAGCTTCCCCATCATGGCGGCAGGTTCGCTGCCCCTGACGTACGCCATGTACGCAGCGTTCGCGGCGGCGTCGTTCTTCTTTGTGATGTTCAAGGTTCCCGAGACGAACGGCATGTCCCTTGAGCAGGCCGAGACACTGTTCGTTCCCAAGGGGGCGCCGGTAGCGCCGCTGCCGGTCACCTCGGACGAAGTCAAGTAGACGCACAACGAGCCCCGCGGATTACCGAGGGGCTCGTTGTCTTGGTGGGAAGCGTTACACCAGGTGCGGCTCGTGCGAACTGAGGTAACGGCGGCCTCCGAAGGCTACGAGGATCGCGATCACCATGGCCACCGCCCCAGCGAAGAACGGCACCTGCGGGCCGAAGTGCTCGCCCAGCTGGGCCGCCGCGAACGGAGCCAGCGCTCCACCCATCCAGCGAACAAAGTTGTAGCCGGCTGACGCGACAGGACGCGGCGAATCCGAGACGCCCATGGCCAGCTCGGTGTAGACCGTGTTGTTGATGCCCAGCAGGGCACCGGCCACGATGACAAGCACGACGACGGCAGTCACCGAGTGCCCCGCGGCCAGTCCCAGCCCGATCAGGTCGAGCATCAGGGCGGCCAGCGTGCCGGTCAGGACCTTGACGGCACCGAAGCGCTTCTGCAACACCGGAGCAACGAACACGGAGAAAACGGCCACAGCGACGCCCCACCCGAAGAAAACTCCCCCGATCCCGTAGGCGTCCATGCCCAGGATGAAGGGCGTGAAGGCCAGGATGGTGAAGAAGCCGTAGTTGTAGAACAGTGCGCTGGCCGCAGTGGTGCGGAGGCCTTTGTGCCCAAGCGCCAGGAGCGGGTCGCGGAGCCGGGACTTCTTTGCCGGGGCTGGTGTTTTAGGCAGCAATGCCAGCAGGGCAATAAAGGCTGCAGCCATGAGGACTGCCGTGCCGAAGAACGGCGCGCGCCACTGCCAGCCGCCAAGGAGTGCTCCGAGCAGCGGGCCAAGCGAGATGCCCAAGCCGAGGGCTGCTTCGTACAGGATAATGGCTGTGCCGGTTCCACCGCTGGCCACTCCCACGATCACAGCCAAGGCAGTTGCCACGAACAACGCGTTGCCGAGTCCCCAGCCGGCGCGGAAGCCCACCAGCTGTTCAACACTGCCGGACAAACCGGAGAGCGACGCGAACACCACGATGATCGCCAAACCGATCAGCAGCGTCTTCTTGCCGCCGATGCGGGAGGACACGAAACCACTGATCAGCATCGCCACGGCGGTCACCAGGAAGTAGCTGGTGAACAGCAACGAGACTTCGCTGGTGGACGCCTCGAGGTTCTTGGCTATTGCCGGGAGGATCGGGTCCACGAGCCCGATGCCCATGAACGCGAAAACTGCCGCGAGCGCGGTGGCCCATACAGCCTTCGGCTGTTTGAGGAGGGATGCTTTCTCAGCCTCGAGGGTGTTTTCGATGGTTGTTTCGGCGCTTGCTGAAGCGTCAGCCAACTGGCGTGACATTCAATGGCTCCTTGTCGGTGCGTTGATTCTGGTTAGTTCTGGAATGAGCTGTTGAGCTTGGCGATCACGGGCAGGGCGGCCGCGAGCTGATCAATCTCTTGGCTGCTGAGGCCGTGTAGCAGTTCGGCCACCATGGCGTTGCGCCGCTTGTCGGCAGACTCGACGGCGGCTTTCCCGGCGTGGGTGACGGCCACTTGGACGGCCCGGGAATCGTCGGGGTCGGGCTGGCGGGTGACCAGGCCTGCCCGCTCGAGCTTGATGATCTGCTCCGTGGCGCTCGGGACTTTGATCCCCAGGTTCTTGGCGATGTCGCCCACCCTGAGGCCGGCGTCCTGGATCATGGAGAGCAGGCTCAGCTGCGCGGCAGTGAGTTCGCCTTCCGGGTCCAGGCGGCGGAACATGTAGACGCCCAAACGGAGGGCCTCGCGGTATTCCTTCGCGAGGTTGGTAAGGGCGTTATCCGAAGTGCTCGTCATATTTAGGTAGCCTAATAGTTAGGGTACCTAATAGTCAAGTGGCTAGAGCGCGAGCTTCATGCCTTCGTGGCTCGCAACGAAGCCCAGGCGCTCGTAGAAACGGTGCGCATCGACCCGTGATTTGTCCGTGGTGAGCTGGACCAGCGAGCATCCACGCTCCCGCGCCTGGTCAATGGCCCACTCGATCATCAACGCACCAACACCCTGGCCACGCAGGACATCAGACACCCGGACCGCTTCGATCTGCGCCCGCCACGACCCCTTCCGCGAAAGCCCTGGGAGGAAGCTGAGCTGGAAAGTGGCCACGACGTCGCCTTGGAGTTCGCCCACTACCAGAAGGTGGGAAGGGTCGGCGTCGATCGCGTCAAAGGCACGCTCGTACGGCGCCGGATCGTCGGCACTTTCGCGGGCGGCGCCCAGCCGGTCATCGGCGAGCAATGCGAGAATCTGGGGCAGATCGCCCTTGCGGGCGCGCCGCAGGGAAAACAATCCACCCTCGACGGCGGCGGTCATCAAAGCGGGCGCGGCAGCAGGTTCCGTAGTCACTACCCCAGCATGCCATTTGCTCGGAACTTAGTGTTGCTAAGTACCGGTACTTAGTTCTACTATGTAGTGGTAGCTAGTAATACTGAGTAGCGAGGGAGGTGTCCGATGGGCAAGCAAATGACGGAGATGCTCAAAGGCACATTGGAGGGCATCGTCTTGGCCCTCCTGACCGGAAAGGCAGCGTACGGGTATGAAATCACCACGTTGCTCCGGGAGCAGGGCTTCACCGAGATCGCTGAGGGCACCGTGTACGCGCTGCTGGTCAGGATCGAACAAAAGGGGCTGGTGGACGTCGAGAAGCGGCCGTCCGAAAAGGGGCCACCCCGGAAGGTGTACACGCTCAACGCTCAAGGCAAAACCGAACTGAACGAATTCTGGAACACATGGAGCTTCTTGTCCGAACGGCTTGAACAGCTCCGCAAGGAAGGGAACTGACATGGCAGCAAAATGGATCGAGCTCGTCACCGGATCGCTCGAACAGAAGAAGCAGTACAAGCAAGCCAAGGCACGGCTGGATGCCTTGCCCGAGCCATACCTCACCGTGGCAACCGCCTTCAACCGGTACCTGATGTACTACGGCGGCGTGACCGAGGGAGACACCATGGTCCAGATGTTCACGGACTTCGCAGACCTGTGGGAGCGCGCCGCCGTCGACGGCACACCTGTCAGCGAGATCGTCGGCGAAGATCCGGTGGAGTTCGCCGAGTCCTTCGCCCAGGCATACGGCGGAAAGCGCTGGATTGACAAGGAACGCGAGCGCCTCATCAAGGCCATCGATAAAGCAAAGGAAGCGGAATCATGACGACCATCAGCGTCCAAGGCATCGAGAAGTCCTACAAGGATCTCCATGTTCTCCGCGGGGTGGACTTCGAGGTAGCGTCAGGCAGCATCTTCGCCCTTCTCGGCTCCAATGGCGCGGGCAAGACCACAATGGTGAAGATCCTGTCCACGCTGCTCACAGCGGATGGCGGAACGGCCGCCGTCGAAGGTTTTGACGTCGCGTCAGAGCCGCAGCGGGTGCGGGAGTCCATCAGCCTCACCGGACAGTTCGCCGCGGTGGACGAGATCCT
Organism: Arthrobacter sp. LFS091; assembly: GCF_047977885.1. Taxonomy (NCBI): domain Bacteria; kingdom Bacillati; phylum Actinomycetota; class Actinomycetes; order Micrococcales; family Micrococcaceae; genus Arthrobacter; species Arthrobacter sp. LFS091. The sequence goes on along the minus strand of NZ_JBFPFP010000003.1, from coordinate 444,771 downwards.
CACGGGCAAGGAGAACCTGGTCCTGGTGGCGAAGCTCCGCCACCTGAAGAATCCGGGCCGGATCGCGGACGGGTTGCTGGCCCAGTTCAACCTCAGCGACGCCGGAAACCGGAAAGTGGCGGCCTACTCCGGCGGCATGCGCCGCCGGCTGGACATCGCCATGAGCTTGATCGGCGACCCCAAAGTGATCTTCCTCGACGAGCCAACCACGGGCCTCGATCCCGAAGCCCGGCTGGAGGTCTGGCATATCGTCAAGAAGCTCGCCAACCAGGGAACCACCGTTCTGCTCACCACGCAGTACCTCGACGAGGCCGAACAACTCGCAGACCGCATTGCCATTCTTCATGAGGGCCGCATCATTGCGAACGGAACGCTCGCCGAACTCAAGCAGCTCCTTCCACCGGCCAAGATCGAATACGTCGAGAAGCAGCCCAGCCTGGAGGACATCTTCCTGGCTCTCGTGGGCACAGGCAGCAACGATTCAGTAAAGGACAGGTCATGAACACCCACTTCTTCGCAGACACCTCTGTCCTGCTGGGGCGGTCCATGCGGCACATTTTCCGCAGCGTGGACACCATCATCACCACCGCGATCACACCCGTCGCCCTGATGCTGCTGTTCGTCTACGTCTTCGGCGGCGCCATCAGGACCGATACGGGGAACTACGTCAACTACCTGCTCCCCGGAATCATGCTCATCGCCATCGCTTCAGGCATCGCCTACACCGCGGTGCGCTTGTTCACCGACATGCAGAGCGGAATCTTCGAGCGATTCCAGTCCATGCCGATCGCACGCTCGTCGGTGTTGTGGGCGCACGTCCTGACCTCGCTCGTTGCCAACGGACTCTCGCTGGTGATCATCGTGCTGGTGGCGCTCCTCATGGGGTTCCGCACCTCAGCCAGCGTGCTGGAGTGGCTCGCCGTGACAGGAATCCTGGCATTGTTCACCCTGGCGCTCACCTGGATCGCCATCATCGCAGGCCTGTCTGCCAAGTCGGTGGATGGCGCCGGCGGCTTCTCCTACCCGCTGATCTTCCTGCCCTTCATCAGCTCGGCCTTCGTCCCCACGGAGACCATGCCGGGACCGGTTCGCTGGTTCGCGGAGAACCAGCCGGTCACCTCGATTGTGAACACCATCCAGGATCTGTTCGCGCAGCGCCCGGTAGGCAGCGACATCTGGGTCGCCTTGGCCTGGTGCTTGGGAATCCTGGTCCTCGCCTACGTATTTGCCACCGCAGCCTACAAGCGCCAAATCGCCTGATCCGAGCAACCAAAACAACGGCCTAAGCTCCCTTTCTCACCAGGGGAGCTTTCGCCATGCAGACCGATTCGCAATTGGTCAGACATTAGCTATAGCTTTATCGAACACATTTGTAACGGCCGTCACTATTATGGCGGGTCCTTCGAAGGGTTCTTGAACTAATGTCCGACCAGACAACACAAGGGCGACTCCGCTCCTCAAGCAGGGACAGCGAGCCCCACCTGTCACGCTCGCTCAGCAACCGCCACATCCAGCTCCTGGCTATCGGCGGCGCCATCGGTACGGGCCTCTTCATGGGCTCCGGCAAGACCATCTCGGTTGCCGGCCCCTCCGTGATCTTCGTATACATGATCATCGGCTTCATGCTCTTCTTCGTGATGCGGGCCATGGGCCAGCTCCTGCTGTCGAACCTGAACTACAAGTCCTTCAGCGACTTCGCGGGCGATCTCCTGGGCCCGTGGGCCGGCTTTTTCACCGGCTGGACCTACTGGTTCTGCTGGGTAGTCACCGGCGTTGCGGACGTCATCGCGATCGCAGGCTACGCCAACGAGCTGTGGCCGGGAATCCAGCTCTGGATCCCGGGCCTGGCCACCATCATCATCCTTCTGCTCCTGAACCTCCCCACCGTCAAAGCCTTCGGCGAGACCGAATTCTGGTTCGCGCTCATCAAGATCGTGGCCATCGTTGCGCTGATCGTGGTGGGCCTGGTCATGATCTTCACCGGCTTCCAGTCCCACGCGGGAACAGCCAGCTTCACCAACCTCTGGAGCCACGGCGGGTTCTTCCCCAAGGAATTCATGGGCTTCGTAGCTGGGTTCCAGATCGCCGTGTTTGCGTTCGTGGGCATCGAATTGGTGGGCACAGCCGCCGCTGAAACCAAGAACCCGGAGCACAACCTCCCCCGCGCCATCAACGCCATCCCCCTGCGCGTCATGCTCTTCTACGTAGGCGCCCTCATCATCCTGATGTCCGTCACCCCATGGACCGAGTTCAAAGCAGGCCAAAGCCCGTTCATCGCCATGTTCTCCCTTGCCGGGCTCGGCATGGCCGCCACAGTGGTCAACCTCGTGGTCCTTACCTCTGCCATGTCCTCGGCCAACTCCGGCATCTACTCGACGTCGCGCATGGTCTACGGCTTGGCCAACGACGGCGACGCACCCAAGCTCTTCGGTCGGCTCTCCAGCCGCAAAGTACCCCAGAACGCACTGTTCCTCTCGTGCGTCCTGCTGCTGGCCGGCGTCGCGCTTCTCTACGCGGGCAAGGACGTTGGCGTGGCGTTCGACATGGTCACCACCGTGTCCGCCGTCTGCTTCATGTTCGTTTGGTCCATCATCCTGGCCAGCTACCTGGTGTACCGCAATCGCCGCCCCGAGCAGCACGCCGCTTCACCGTTCAAGATGCCCGGCGGCATCCCCATGGTCTGGGTGGTCTTCGCGTTCTTCGCATTCCTGGTGTGGGCCCTGACCACGCAGCCGGACACACTCACCGCCCTGCTGGTGACGCCCATCTGGTTCGCAATCCTCGGCGTTGCCTACGCCGTGGTCCGGAAATCGCCCCTGCATCAGGCCCGCGTGGCCGAATGGAAGGCGGTGGCAGACGCCTAAACGGCGGCAGCGCGCTAAACCCGCACACCGAAAAGCACGACGGCGGCCACCCGGTTGGGTGCCCGCCGTCGTGCTTTTCTGTTTCCAACCCTCACTCACATCCCAACCACTTCCCACCAACCCTCACTCACCGGCGCGGAAAGGCCCGGCGTCGGACACTCAGGTGAGTGCTCGACGCCGGGCCTTTAGGTGGAACATGAGAGAGCATCACGCCCAACCGGGTGGAACGTGAGAGAGCGTCACGCCCAACCGGGCGGAACATGAGAGAGCGTCACGCCCAACCGGGCGGAACATGAGAGAGCATCACGCCCAACCGGGTGGAACGTGAGAGAGCGTCAGAGCTCCGCTTGGCGGTCCTCCACGAGTTTCTGGAGCGCGGGGAACAGGGGGTGCGCAGGCGTGAGTTCCGTGATCCGTTCGACGGCGGCGGCCGCCTCCAGCTCGGACAGCAGCTTTCCGAGCTCCACGGCTTCGACATCCGAAGCATCGTCGAACCGAAGGGCTGCTGACATGGCCTCGAGCAACGCCACGGGGGTGACGCCGCGCTCGGCCAGCTCAGCCGCCGGACCAACGAACCGCTCGTGCCGGCTGAGTTTCCGCAGGGGCGCGCGGCCCACGCGGTTCACGGTGTCGGGAAGGTGCGGGTTGGTGAAGCGTTGCAGGATCTTCTGCACGTACGCCTCCTGCGCAGCCTCATCGAAACCGTGCTTGGCCACCAGGAGTTCCTTGGTCTCCTCCAGCACAGCCCGGACTTTGGCGGCCACCGAAGGATCAGCCATGGCGTCCGAAATCTTCTCGATGCCGGCCGCGTAGCCAAAGTAGGCCGCGGAAGCGTGGCCCGTGTTCACCGTGAAGAGCTTGCGCTCGATGTACGGTCCAAGCTCGTCCACGAAGGTAGCCCCGGGAATGACCGGAGCGTTGCCGCCGAACGGGGTCCGGTCGATGACCCATTCGTAGAACGTCTCCACCGTGACATCCAGGCCTTGGCCCGGTGCCTGTTTGGGGACAATACGGTCCACCGCCGTGTTCGCGAAAACAGCGACGGCGTCCAGGTCCCCGGCGGAGTCATCCCAAGCGGCGCGGATCTCGGAGTGCAGCACATCAGTGGCATTGATGGCGTTTTCGCATGCCATCACCTGCAGCGGCGGCAGGTCCACGGGGCGGGCGGCCAACCCGCGGGCGATCACCGGAGCGACGAACTTCAGGATGTGGGGCCCCACCGCGGTGGTGACCACATCCGCCGTCGAGATTTCCTCCACAACTGTGGCTTCCTGCGTCGCTGAGTTCAAAGCCCGGAAGCCTTCCACGGTCTTCACCGCAGGGTTGTCGCCAACCTCGTGGACGTCATAGCTAGTGGCCTCGGCGAGCTGGCTGATCAGGGCGTCCGCGACGTCGGCGAACACCACCTCATAGCCCGCTTCGTGGAGCAGCAACCCCACGAAGCCGCGCCCGATATTACCTGCCCCGAAATGGACTGCCTTCACTATGCGTTGACCTTTCCGAACAGTTCCAGGACTTCCTCAACCGTGGTGGCTTCCTCCAACTGGGCAACCTGTGCCTTGTTGGTGAAGATTTTCGCGATGGAGGACAGGATGTGGAGGTGTTCATTGTTGATGCCGGCCACGCCGACCACGAACTTCACCTGCTTGCCGCCCCAATCGATGCCCTCGGGGTAGCGGATGATGGACACTGCCGAGTGCATGATGTGCTCTTTGGCGTCGTTGGTGCCGTGCGGAATGGCCAGGAAGCTGCCCATGTAGGTGGACACCGATTCTTCGCGCTCGTGCATGGCGTGGACGTAGCTCATGTCCACTGCGCCACGGTCCAGCAGGAGCTGCCCGGCTTCGTCGATCGCCGAGTCGCGGTCTCCAGCCTTGCCGTTGAGGATCACGCTTTCGCGCAGCAGTACTGATTTACCTTCGACGTCGGCGGTCGGCTCGGCGGCATGCGCACCATGGGCGGCGACTGCTGTTGCTTCGGCAGTTCCGTTAGCGTCCGCGGCGGCAGGGCCTGAACCGGCGGCAGAGCCTTCGGCGTTGCTGGTCTTCACGAGTTCGACGATGTCGTCATACTTGGGGCTGTTCATGAAGTTGTCCACCGAGTAGTGCACTGCACTGGAGGTCTTCGGCTGGGCGCGTTCGGTCAGGTCCTGGTGGGTAACGACGACGTCGTAAGTGTCACTCAGGTTGGCGATGGCCGAGTTGGTGACCTTCACGTCCGGGAAGCCGGCCGCCTTGATCTTGTTGCGCAGGACCGAAGCGCCCATGGCGCTGGAGCCCATGCCGGCGTCGCAGGCGAACACGATGTTCCGTACGGGACGGGTCAGTACTGCCACATCGCTGCGGCCGCCGCCGTCGCCCACCAGTGCCGAGGAGACCGAGCTCTTCTTGCCCTTCATGGCCTCCATGCGGGACGTGGCCGCGGAAAGATCGTCCTCGCCCTTGTTCTTGGAGGTTCGCAGGATCAGCGAGGCAATGAGAAAGGACACCGTCGCTGCAAGGACAACTGCGAGGATGACGCCGATGTAGCTATCGCGTGAGGTCTGGGCAATGACAGCAATGATGGAACCCGGTGCTGCCGGAGCAACGAGGCCGGAGTTGGTGATGGCCAGGGTTGCGATGCCCGTCATGCCGCCACCGATGGCAGCGAGGATGAGGATCGGCTTCATCAGGACGTACGGGAAGTAGATCTCGTGGATGCCACCGAAGAACTGGATGATGGCAGCGCCAGGAGCAGATGCCCGTGCGGCGCCGCGGCCGAAGAACATGTACGCCAGCAGGATGCCCAGGCCCGGGCCGGGGTTGGCTTCGAGCAGGAACAGGATGGACTTGCCGTGTTCAAGCGACTGCTGGATACCCAAGGGGGTCAGCACACCGTGGTTGATTGCGTTGTTGAGGAAGAGTACCTTGGCGGGCTCGATGAAGATGCTGGTCAACGGCAGCAGGCCGTTGTTGACCAGGAATTCGACCACGCTGCCTGCGCCTTCCGTGAAACGCTTGACGACCCAGGAGAGGCCGTAGAAGCCACCCAACGCCAACGCTGCACCCCAGATGCCGGCGGAGAAGTTGTTCACCAGCATCTCGAAGCCCGGACGGATCTTGCCGTCCCACAGGCGGTCGATCTGCTTCATGGTCCAGCCACCCAGCGGGCCCATGATCATGGCACCGATGAACATGGGCGAGTCCGTACCGGCAATGACACCCATGGTGGCAATGGCGCCAACGACGCCACCACGGACGTCGTAGACCATCCGGCCGCCGGTGTAAGCGATCAGGAGCGGAAGGAGGTACGTGACCATGGGGCCAACGATGCCGACGTTGGGGGCACCCTTGTCATTGGTGCCGAAACCACCCAGTTCCGGGACCGGAATCCAGCCGACTTTGATGAACAAAGCCGTGATGAGGCCCCACGCGATGAAAGCGCCAATGTTGGGCATGATCATGCCGGACAGGAATGTTCCGAACTTTTGGACACCAACACGGGCGCTGGTGCGGGGCTTCGCAACTGTCTCTGTTGCCATGTGAATTCCTAACGTGTATCCCGCGGCGGCGCGGGGTCAGTCGATACAGATCGAGCGAGAACAGCCTTAGGAGCTGCTGGAAATGCGGTGAAGCCACTCAAGGAAAAGCTTCAGTTCAGAGCTGGATAGTTGGTCCGAATGCGAGGCCTGCAGTGCCGCATTCAGGGCGATTGCCGCAACAACAACCGAGGACTTGCCGGAGTCGTCCGCTGCGGCGCCACGGGCGGTGTCCGTGGAGACGGCAAAAATCATGGAATCCCGGGTCATCGTTGAGAGCTCGAGGTTCCGTTCTTCCACCGGTTCTGCGATCAGCATGAGCGTGACGCCCACGTTGGCCGCAAGGATGCTTCGTGCCGCTTCGCGGGGCGGCACGTTGATCTGACCGGAGATAGCGGCCTTGTTCAGCATCTCTTCCAGAAGCGCTTCAGCATCGGCCACGATTGCTGGGCGGCTTTCCGGCCTGATGTTGCCGAACATCACCAGATACAGATGGGGTTGGGTCAGGCCGAACTGGACGTGGTTGTCCCACATCCGCCGGACATCCTCCAAGGGCTCGCCGGACGGTGCAAAATCCCGCTCCCCCGCCACGTACTCTTCGAAACCGGCGGAAACGACGGCGTCGAAAAGCCCTTCTTTGTCGCCAAAGTGGTGGTAGAGCGTGGGCGCCGTGACCCCGGCAAGCTTGGTGATCTGGCGCGTTGAGACCGCTGACCCTTCCGAATTCGCCAGCAATTCGGCAGCTGCGCGAAGCAACCGAATTTTGGGCGGAAGCTGGTCATCGAAACTCATAACCGCTACCCTAGCACCTATAGCGTTGCTATATGAAGTGGCTCACAAGAGTTATTTATGGGGCTCCCGGTGCCGTCGCCGGCGGGTCTGAACCAACAAGCAGGAACAGAGGATTCAGTGCAGAATTTCCAAGGCGTAGGGGTAAGCCCTGGCCGCATCATTGGTTCCGTCCGCCAGATGCCCAAGCCGGTGAGCGAACCGCCGTCGGGCGAACAGTTGGCCGCGGGATTGAGTCCGGAAGACGCCGTCGCCGGCTTGAAGGCGGCAGCCCAATCCGTCCACGACGAGCTCAAGGGCCGCGCGGACACTGCCTCAGGCGATGGCAAAGCCGTCCTGGAGGCCACGGCCCTGATGGCCAAGGACACCATGCTCCTGAAATCGGCAGCCAAGCTGATCAACGCCGGTTCCTCCCCTGAACGCGCCATCTGGGAAGCCGGTGCATCCGTCTCCGAAATGCTGCACAACCTCGGGGGCTACATGGCCGAACGCGCCACGGACGTCCTGGACGTGCGGGCCCGCATCGTGGCCGAACTTCGTGGCGTGCCCGCTCCCGGCATCCCGTCCTCCGAAACCCCCTTCATCCTGGTAGCCGAGGACCTCGCCCCCGCCGACACCGCGACGCTGAATCCGGCCGTGGTGCTCGCCTTGGTAACGTCCGGAGGCGGACCACAGTCGCACACCGCCATCATCGCGCGCTCGCTCGGCCTGCCGGCAGTGGTTGCCGCCCACGGCGTCGACTCGATCGCCGACGGCTCCGAAGTGTACGTGGACGGCGCGGCCGGATCTGTCACCCTTGAACCCGGCGAGGAACAGCGCGCAGCTGCGACCGCCTGGGCGGAAACCTCCGCCACCCTCGCCGAATTCGACGGAAACGGTACGACGGCGGATGGCCACCTGGTACCGCTCCTCGCCAACGTTGGTGGAGCCAAGGATGCCGTGGCTGCCGCCGGCCTCGGAGCACAGGGAGTCGGGCTTTTCCGCACCGAATTCTGCTTCCTGGAACGCGACACCGAACCCTCCGTGGACGAGCAGGCCGCAGCGTACAAGGCCGTGTTTGATGCGTTCCCGGGCAAGAAGGTGGTCCTGCGGACCTTGGACGCCGGCGCCGACAAGCCCCTCCCGTTCCTCACGGATGCCACCGAGCCCAACCCCGCGCTGGGTGTGCGTGGTTACCGCACGGACTTCACCACGCCGGGTGTCCTTGAGCGCCAGCTCGAAGCCATCGCCCGGGCAGCTTCCGAATCCGAGGCCGACGTCTGGGTCATGGCTCCCATGATCTCCACGGCGGCCGAAGCCGGACGCTTCGCCTCGCTGTGTGCTGCTGCCGGGATCAAGACACCGGGCGTGATGGTGGAGGTTCCCTCAGCCGCCCTCACATCCGCCACCGTCCTTCGCGAAGTCGGATTTGCCTCCCTCGGCACCAACGACCTCACGCAGTACGCCATGGCCGCCGACCGCCAACTGGGCCCCCTCGCCGAGCTCAACACTCCTTGGCAACCTGCAGTGCTCCGCCTGGTGCAGCTCACGGTGGAAGGTTCAGCCCAGGAAGGCAACAACAAGCCGGTGGGTGTCTGCGGTGAGGCAGCCGCGGACCCGGCCCTCGCCGTCGTACTGACCGGACTGGGTGTCACCACGCTGTCCATGACTGCGCGCTCCCTGGCTGCAGTCGGCACCGTGTTGAAGACCGTCACGCTGGAACAAGCACAGGAGCTGGCCCGCCTTGCCCTGTCAGCTCCCAGCGCCACCGAAGCGCGCGACTGGGTCCGCGCCAAGCTTCCCGTGCTTGAAGAGCTCGGGCTCTAGCCCCTATCCGTCCGGAACACCAGGAGAAAACCATGCCTGAACGCACAGCCACCATCGCCAGCCGCTCCGGCCTGCACGCCCGCCCGGCCGCACTCTTCGCGGAGGCAGCCGGCGAACAGCCCGTGGAGGTCACCATTGCCATGCAGGGCGCCCCTGCCGATGACGCGCTCGACGCCGCCAGCATCCTTTCGCTCATGACGCTCGGCGCAGCGAAGGGGGACGTTGTGGTGCTGCGGGCCGAGGGCGATGGCGCCGATGCCGCGCTGGACGCACTGGTAAAGCTGCTGGAGACGGACCTGGACGCGGAATAGGTCCTTCCGGGCTACGCTTCTGGCATGGCACTGATAGCTCCCCGCGTCACGGCCGGCCTCCCCGCCGACGACGCCCGGAATCTCGCGCGTTCCCTCCAGGACAGCAACGACATCACTGTGTTCGTGGACGGCACAGTCCACCGCCTGCCCGATCAGGCGAGGGACGCCGTCGTCGACCTCCTTGCCCGGCTGGGCCGGGGCGATACGGTGACGGTCAGCAGCGTGGAGGAAATGCTCACCACATCCCAGGCAGCGGAGCTCGCGGGCATCTCGCACACGTACCTGCGCAACATGACCGATCGTGGCGAGATTCCCGTGGAGTACCGGGGCACGCATCGTCGGATCCGGCAGGCAGCAATTATGGAGTGGCTGGAAACGCAGAGAAAGAATCAGTCCGGGGATGGCGATGACCACATCAGCGAGTAGGCAGCGGCCCACGTTTGAGGCGGCGGACGTCGAGGTTTCGGGCCTGACCGGCCGGATCCACTGGACCGCTGGGACACCCGCGACTGGCTCCGGGGACGAACCGGCGTACGTCCTGATCCATGGCATCGGGGTGTCGCACCGGTATTTGTCGCGGCTCCACGCCGTTCTCGCCGCCCACGCACCAACCTACTCTTTCGACCTGCCCGGTTTCGCGGGGACCGCCAAGCCGGACAGGCAGCTCCAGGTGGAGGATTATGGCGCCTTCATCGCGGAAGCCTTGGCGTCCCGGGGCATCGATCGGTACGTCCTGGTGGGTCATTCCATGGGTGTGCAGTTTGCCATCGAAGCGGCATTGCATGCGCCCGAGCAGGTCCAGCGCCTGGTGTTGATGGGGCCGGTGGTGGATTCGAGGCACAAGAGTATCCTCCGGCAATCGCTGGCGCTTACCTTGGACGGCGTCCTGCGCGAGAGTCCCTCGTCCAATTGGATCGTCATCTCCGACTACTTCCGCTGCGGGCTCCGCTGGTACCTCACCGAACTCCCGGTGATGATGGGCTATCCCACCGAAAAGCGGCTGGCCGGCATCAAGGTGCCCGTGCTGGTCCTGCGCGGAAGCCGGGACCAGGTGGCAGGCCCCGACTGGTCGCTCCGGCTCTCCCGAACCGTGGACCAAGGGCGCTTGGTGGAGATTCCCGGGGTGGGGCACGTAGCGCAGCATATGCGGCCGCAAGCGGTGGCGGACGCCATCCGCAGCTTCGTCGCCGCGACCACGCAGCACAGTTAGGCCACCCACCGCAGTTAGGCGCCGGGGGCACGACGCCGGAGCCTGGGTTGGGTGCCCTTGTTGGCTCCGGCGGGATCACGCTAGGCTGGCCAGGCAAGTGAATAGTAAGTCTGCTTACGAAAGGGTTTGACCATGACCAGCTATGACCCGGAAGACGATCCCCAAACCTTCGGCGTGAGCGGCGCGACCGGACCCTTCGACACCACCGCCGATGCGGACAGCATCCACGAAGATCCGGACATGCGCCAGGACGAGGACGACGATCCCGCGGCTTCGGCCAACCCTGATCCCCTGGACGGCAACGTCACGGGATTGGAGCCAGGCGGAGGGGTACCCCCGGGCGAAACACCGCCGGCCGAAGGCAGCATGAGCAGCGACCAGGGACACGAAGAGTAATTTCGTCGCTACCCCGCTGTTACGTTGCGGGCCGACAACGTGACAGCGGGCCGGCAACGTTCTACGGCAGGCTCAGGATCTCCCCGAGATCGTAATCGGCAGGCTCCTCCAGTTGCGCGTACGCGCAGCTCTCCGGAGTCCGGTCCGGCCTCCAGCGGCGGAACTGCGTGGTGTGGCGGAACCTGTCGCCCTCCATGTAGTCGTACGCCACTTCGATCACAAGCTCGGGGCGCAGTGGCACAAACGAAAAGTCCTTGCCCCCGCTCCACCTGCTTTGCGCACCAGGCATCCGCGAACCACCGGCAACCTCGTCCTGCTTGGCCCACTCGCCCCACGGGTGATCAGCGAGATCCACCTGGTAGGGCTCAAGCTCGGCAACCAGTGCTTCCCGCTTGGCCATGGGGAACGATGCCACCACCCCCACGTGGTGCAGCCGACCGGCGTCGTCGTAGAGCCCCAACAACATGGAACCCACCACCTTCGCAGTTTTGTGCCAGCGGAACCCGGCCACCACACAGTCCGCGGTCCGAACATGCTTGGTCTTGAACATCACGCGCTTATTGGGTTGGTAGGTTCCATCCAGCGGCTTGGAGAGAACCCCGTCCAGGCCGGCGCCCTCCAACTGCACGAACCATTCCTTGGCCCGCTCGAGGTCTGTTACCGCCGGAGTCACATAGACGGGCGGTTCGGCCTTGGCCAAGGCCGATTCCAGGATGGCCCGGCGCTCTGAGAACGGCCTGCCCATCAGGTCTTCCTCGCCCAGGGCAAGAATGTCGAACGCGACCATGGAAGCCGGCGTTTTCTCGGCGAGCATCCTGACCCGGCTGTCCGCGGGGTGGATCCGTTGCTGGAGGACCTCGAATTCCAACCTGTTGCCCTCGATCAGGACGATCTCACCGTCGATCACACACTTCTCCGGGAGGTTCTTCCTCAGCGCCTCAACCAGCTCGGGAAAGTAGCGCGTCATGGGCTTCTCGTTGCGGCTGCCCAGGATGACCTCGTCCCCATCCTTGAAAACGATGGTCCGGAAGCCATCCCACTTCGGCTCGTAGTGACCCACATCGGGGATGTCCGGAACTGATTTGGCAAGCATGGGCGAGACGGGCGGCATCACTGGCAGGTCCATAGGAAATGTCTACCCTGCCGTCGGACGCCGAAGCTAGTCTTAGGCGGTGGATATCTTGGCCGTGTTGGGGGCAGTACTCGGAGATCCAGCACCAGCTGCCGGCTCCCGCACCGGCCCCGAAGCGTAGGCGCCCGGAGCCTCCGGTTTAGCCCGACCTACCGTCCGTTACATTAATGTGACTTTACTTTCCGGCTCATGTACCGTCGTAGGGCGACCCGTATCTCCGCTGGGCCGCTTCCGGATTGACGCCGAGCTCTGCCGCAATCCGGGATCCGCCAGACCCGCGGCAGAGGCGGGGGACCCACAGTTCCCGGGCTTGTTTCCAAGCCCTCGGGGTGAAGCCGCTGAGGCGGCCGGACGGCCTCGTCCGAACCCGACAGCTAACCTCGAAGGCGTTGAGAGGCAACCACCATGTCCCCAACCATGGATCAGCCGCGCCGCGCCCTCATCGAACGCGAGCGCACCAAGCCAACCGGACGCCGTCGGGCCGAAGCCAGCGGATCCGCCACAGAACCAGCAACGGCGCCTGAGGCACCAAGCACGACGCCGGAACCCACCGCTGCTGCCAGGCCCACCACGCGCGCGGCCGCCCGTGCAGCGGAGCGGGAAAGGGCAGCCCGGGCTGAAGCCGAACCCGCAGAACCGGCCACCGCCGCGATCCCGGCAGTACGGGCAGCCCAAGCCGCGGCACCGCGGTCGACCACACCGGGCCCTCCCACTGCAGCCATCCCCATCGTCGACGTTGCCAAGCCGGCACCCAAGCCGGACACGCAGCAGTCCACACCATCGGAGCCCGCCACGGCAGCCATCCCCATCGTCGACGTTGCCGGGCCGGCACCTATTCCCGTCCCCGCCAGGACCGGCTTTGGCTCGTCGTCGTCGTTCAACCGCGAACCCCAAGCCGTGCTTCGAAAGGCCGCATCGGTCAAGCACATGAGCCAGCGCATGGCCGTGGTCGCCGGCGCCGTCGGGCTGGTGCTCACGGCGGGAGGCCTCGGCCAGGCCCTTGAGCTGCCGTTCTTCGGCCATGAAACCCCCGCCCAGGATGCGAGCGCCCATGGGGACAGGGAGTCGGGCTCGGCTGCGCCCGGGCCTCGGGCTTCCTATTCCACCGCGTCCTCACCGTCGGCCTCGTCGGCAGCGCCAACAGCGTCATCCTCATCGGCAGCCGGTCAGCCGGCGACCGTCCCCGAGGCACCTTCTGAAGTGTCGCCGTCGTCGGTTCCGGCCCCGCACGTCTCGCTTGCGGCCCCGGTTTGGGTTCCTTCGGCGGCGCCGTCGGCGGCTAACCCAGCGCCGGGTGCCTCCGCGGCCGTCCCGACGCAGCCTGCCCCGGCCCCCACCGATACAGTCACGACGGCGCCGTCTCCGGCCCCGACAACCACGCCGACGCCGACCACCACCCCGACGCCCGCGCCGACACCCACGTCGACGTCGACCGCCACTCCCAAGCCGCGCCCCACCGGGAACCCCACCGCCGGAACGAACCCGCAATCCACTGGGACCGCCCTCGACGCGATCCTGGACGCCGCCAAGAAGGCCGTGAAGTGAGCACCCGGCTACCCCGTACGGCAACGCCGATCGGATGGCATGGCCGGTACTGCACCAGCAGCCGGACCGCCACGTTCAGGCGAAGGATGGGCCGCTGGAGCTGCCAGCGGTTGAGGCGTTCCTAGTCCTCGGATCCCCAAAACAGGGAGCACAGGCCGCCTAGATCCTGGGTCGCCGTGCCCAGCGGTGTGCTTTCAGGGCCGCATGCAGTTCAAGCCGGATCGCGCCGCTCAACGGGTCAGCCCCGATGAGCTGGCGGATCCGGCCCAGCCGGTTGTAGATGCTGCTCCTGTGGAGATGGAGCTTCGCTGCGACGTCCTGGACGGAACCGTCATTGTCGTAGAGCAACTCCAGGACCGGGAGGAGCTCGCCGTTCCTGTCCTGATCCTCCAGCGTCCGGTAGTGGACCGATCCGGTGTCATCCCAGCCACCGGGCGCCAAAAGGCGATCAAAGAGTTGGTAAACCCCTACCGCCCGGCTTTCCACGAGCTCGCCGAGCGGCAGGTCAACCGCGGCAGCCTGGGCCGCTACTTTGGACTGGCGGTAGGCGCTGGAGATCTGCCGGATCACCTGGAATGGTTCACTGATGCCAAGGATGACGCGGTCCACCGTCCTTCCGGCGCGCTTGGCGAGTTCCAGTTGGTAGTGCACCAGTACCTGTGCGTGGTCTGCCCTCCCGCCTGATTCCCGGAACAGGACCACCGAATGCGTCTCGGTTCCGGCACTGAACAAGGCGGCGTTGACACCGATCGTGGACTGCAGCGCCGCTGAGCGGTGGGTGAGGGTTGCTGCGATGGGGTCGACGGCGGACCCGGCACCGTCCGGGTCGAGGATGGTCACCAGCTGCCATGGACCCCGCCCCTGGATTTCCTTCCACCCGGCTACGGCAGCCACCGCGTTGGATTCGCCGTTGCAGGCCGAAAGGAATTCCTGCTCGCGGCGGCGCCGAAACTCTGATTCGGCCGTGTTGGAGTCGAGGAGCAGTCCCGCCAACAGGTCCAGTTCGTCCCGTACGCCGGGCAGTTCGGCGAGTATCGCCGTCGCGCTTTGCTCTTCAACGTCCAACTGCACCCACAGGTAGCCGACCCGGAATCCGCGGACCAGTAGCGGGACGCAGACCCGGCCCAACATCCCGAGTTCGTCGTTGGCGGGAACCACCACCGGGCGTACTGCCGTGGAGATGCCGTGGGACAGCTGCCAGGCGCTGACGTCGGTGGGGACGCGCTTGCTGAGCAGGAAGTTCACGCGGACGCGGTCGGCGTGCGACTGGTTGGAGCTGTAGGCGAGGAGCACGCCATCGAGGTCTTCCAGTGACAAGCCGCGGCCGAGCTTCAACGCGACGCGTTCTACGATCTGTTCCACGTCCTGCTGCATCTGGAAAGCGTACCAACAGGAGGCGACACCTGACGCTTGAGTGCTCGACAAATGTCGAGTCCATATGAAGAAGATCGTTGAATTTCCGGCCTTTTGCTGACTGGTAGCCCTGGGCTTCCATGTCGCCTGCCTCACAGCCGGATTTATTCTGGAACCACAGCCCGCAACACATTTTCGGCCGAAGAGGCCGCTAACGATGGAGCCCACAAATGATCATCGGCGTCCCCAAAGAAATCAAGAACAACGAATTCCGCGTAGCCATCACGGCCGCAGGTGTCCACGAATTCCGCACGCACGGACACACCGTTCTGGTTGAGCGCGGCGCAGGCCTCGGCTCGGGCATCACCGATGAGGAATACTCGATCGCCGGCGCCGAAATCGTCAACGAAGCCGATGACGTCTGGGGCCGTGCGGACATGGTCATGAAGGTCAAGGAACCCATCGCGGCCGAGTACCACCGCTTCCGCAAGGGCCTGATCCTCTTCACCTACCTGCACCTTGCCGCAGAGCCCGAACTCACTGCAGAGCTCATCAACTCCGGCGTCACGGCCATCGCCTACGAAACCGTGCAGGAAGGCCGCGCCCTTCCGCTGCTGGCACCGATGTCCGAGGTCGCAGGCCGCCTCTCCGTCGTGGTCGGCGCTTCCTCGCTGATGGCTCCGGCCGGCGGCAAGGGCGTCCTGCTGGGCGGCGTACCGGGCGTCCGTCCGGCCAAGGTTGTTGTCCTGGGTGCCGGCGTTGCTGGAACCAACGCCGCTGCCATGGCGCTGGGCCTCGGTGCTGATGTCACCATCATGGACATCAACATCAACCGGCTGCGCGAACTCGACGCCCTCTACCAGGGCCGCCTGAAGACCGTTGCCTCCAACGCCTACGAGATCGAGAAGTCAGTTATCGATGCAGATCTCGTGATCGGCTCCGTCCTGATCCCGGGCGCCAAGGCTCCCAAGCTGGTGACCAACGAGCTCGTTGCCCGCATGAAGCCGGGCTCGGTCCTGGTGGACATCGCCGTGGACCAGGGCGGCTGCTTCGAGGACACGCACCCCACCACCCACCAGGAACCGACGTACAAGGTCCACAACTCGATCTTCTACTGCGTTGCCAACATGCCTGGCGCCGTTCCGAACACCTCCACGTACGCACTGACCAACGTCACCCTGCGCTACGCCGTGGCACTGGCCAACCTGGGCGTCAAGGCCGCCTTCGACCGCGACCCCGCCCTGGCAGCCGGCCTCAACATCGCCGCCGGCCACGTGGCACACCACTCCGTTTCCGAGGCGCACAACCTGCCCCTCGTCAACGACTGGCACAGCCTGGTTTCCGCCTAACGGGCAAAACCACACCCGCCCGCGGGCGGGGGGCGGCTCCCACCCGACGCCGCACCCCGCCGTCGTGGTTTAAGGCGTGCCGAGATGGCAGAAAATGCCAATATTCCTGACGAACATTGGCATTTTCCGTCACTTCGAGGGGATGACGGGCGGTGAGGGTTCCAGGCGGATGGGAACGGGTACCGGGAGGTCCGATGGGCGAAGCTTTCCCGGGTCGATGGTGGGAGGAACCACGGCCGGAGGCGTCACGGGTACTGCCGGGGGTGTGGGAATGACTCCGTTGCCGGGCTCGCCCCGCGAGGGAACCTTGGGTGCTTTTGTTGCTGCGCTCCCGCCGGGTTGCGCCTGGGAACCGCGTTCATGGGCGCTTGGCTCCGGCAAAGCGGGCGCCTGGCCGGGTTGGCTCTGCACAGGAGTGGGCCTGACGTCCCCGGAAGGCGACTCAGTGGTCGAACCCGCCGGTCCGCCCTGTTTCGGAGCGGATCCCGCGCCGGGCGCCAGCTGTGAAACCACCGAACCGATGGCTGCCCCAAGATGCTGGAAGGCGCCCGGGATGCCACCCTCGGACGCGGCCGCAGCCGTAGCACCGCCAGCCAGGGAGACAACAACGGCCAGGCCGGCAATGGCGGCGCGGCGCTTCTTCCGTCTCCGCGCGGCAAGTTCGTCGTGTGCGGCAGGTTCGTTGTGCGCGGCAAGTTCGTCGTGTGCGGCAAGTTCGTTGTGCGCGGCAAGTTCGTCGTGTGCGGCAAGTTCGTTGTGCGCGGCAGGTTGGTCGCGCACCGCGGGGGCCGGGACCATCAGCGCCCGGACGGCTTCAGACGGCAGAGGCGCCGTGGCCGCCAGTGAGCGGAGTTCGAGCAGTTCGGCGCGGACCCCGGCATCGCCCTCCAACCCGGAACCGGCCAACAGGTGGTCGATCGCTTCCGCGTCGTGCCGCCCGCGGGGCGGAAAATGTTCGCTCATGATGTGCCGTTCGTTTGTTGTGCCCGTTTCTTCAGTGCGCCCAATGCCCTGCGCTGCAACTGCTTCACCGCTCCTTGCGACTTGCCCATGATGGCCGCTGTCTCCTCAACGGAAAGATCGGCAACGACCCTCAGCGCCAGCACTTCCCTGTAGTCGTCCGCGAGGCCCTCCAGGAGGTCCGAGACCCCCAGGCCAGCGTCCCGCCCGAACGCCTGGTCCTCAGCCGAGGGGGCGCGCCGGCCATCCAGGTCCTGTTCGTAGGGCGTGGAAGCGGGTGTTCGTGCACGTTTGCGGTAGTAGTCCACCATGCGGGCGTGGGCAATGGAGAACAGCAGGGATTTTGCCCCTTGCAGCCCGCCTTGCAGTGTTTCGAGTTGCGGATGGAGGGCCAGGAAGACGTCCTGCGTGACGGCTTCGGGGTCGTCCACGCCCCGGGCACGGAGGTAGCCGAAGACCGGCCCCGCGTAGCTGTTGTAGGCAGCCGTGAAGAGCAGCGCGGGGTCGTCCTGATCCGCCTGCACATATTCATCAGCCAAAGGGTCAAGCACCCGTGGACGCCTCCATCCCACGTTACGTAGCGGGGCTCCTTGTCCTAAGCCAAGGAGCCCCGCCTTTAAACCGTAGCCCCTGCCCGCTTAGCGGACAGAATCGAGGGAAGCTCCTGGAACGGCCGGAACGTGGCTGGGAACCTGCACCGGGACTGCGGGGGCAGCCGGGGTGGCGGGGACCGCGGGGACACCAGGAACAGCCGGAACCGCGGGGACGGCAGGGACCGCGGGCGTTGCCGGCAGTCCGGACGTGGCGGCAGCATCGACGTCGGCGTTTGCCTTCGCGGAGCCGTCCACCTTCAGACCGGCAGCCTTACCGGCGTCGACGACGGCATGGCAGTGCGCCTCAACCTTTGCCTCGCCGCCGGCGGCAATCGCCAGGGACTTGAAGCCCTGGACCGTGGTGTCGGACCTCAGTCCGCCATTGAGGAATGACGTGCAGAGGCCGAAGGCCTCCGGTGAGGTGGCGAGGGCGCGCTGGGCTGTGGCCTTCGCGTCGGATACAGCGTCGGCGGCCTTGGACTGCGCGGTCCCGACGGCGTCAGTCACCTTGGACTTGGCCGTTTCGGTCGCGGCGGCTGCTTCAGACGTGACTGCTTTGGCGGTGTTCCCGTCGACCGGGGCCGGAGCGCCAACAAAATCATGCGCCGTCTGCTGGAAACCGTGGGGAAGCGCGCCGTTGAAGGCAGCTACGCCTGTTCCGCCGGCGGCCACGGCTCCGGCGGCCAGGACGCCCGCGGCGACTTTGCTGGTGGCAAGGACAGTGAACAAGGACATGAAACCCTCCGAAAAACTTGGGATTGCCCCGGCAGCTGTTGGGTCGCTGCCGGATGATCAATGCACGGGCATGACCCGTACACCCCCTACATCGCTGGGGACCGCGACGAGGTTACGCACCTGCTGAAAGTTTTTTTGGCGGGCTTTATTCACACCGGCAGTTCTCCCCATGGCAGCCCTGCCTGGCACTGGTTATGCTCGGGAGACGCCTGGCGCCAAACTGGCCTGCAGGTTTTCAAATGTCGCTACGTTCAGGGGATACGTGATGGGACTGGTTTGGTAATGGCGCAGGGATTGGTGGGCGCCGACGTCGGAGATCTCCGGCGGCTTTCGGCAGTAATGGACTCTGAGGCACAAAAGATCAGTGGCCTGCGGCAGCAGCTCAACGCATTGATCCAGCAAGGCAACTACTGGCGGGGCAACGACGCCGACCGCTTCCGCAGTGCCTGGCACAGTGATCTCCAGGGCCGGCTGGGCGCCGCAGCAGCATGCCTCAAGGAGAACGCCCGGGCCTTGAAACTCAATGCCGAACAGCAGGAGCAAGCCTCCCTGGGCGGGCCGGGGCGTGGGCTGGGTGATGGAAAGGGCAGGAGCGGCTCAGGGACACTGGGTTTCACGTTTGATCCAACAACCTACGGCCCCGTCACAGTTGAAGGTGAGGGTTCTTTCGACAGCCAGGCAACGGGTGAAACGCATGGCTCCATGGGACCGGGCGGGATCACAGTGGGCGGCTCCGGCGAAGCATCCACCGGCGGGCAGATGACGTGGACGGCCAAGGGCGGATACGGGCCCATGGACACCACTGTCACCAACGAAACGTTCGTGGGAGCCCGCGCCAACGGCGAGTTTGAGGCCAGCGTGCCGTTCGGGCTCGGACTCCCCCACGCCAGCGCCAACGGTGAAGCGTTTGCAGGGGCCGAGAACACCACCACGGTTCGCTCTGAGTTCTTTGACGGTTGGATTACCAACACCTCCACAACCCGGGCCATGACCGGGGTAGAGGCCAGCGCCCATGCCAACGCAAGCAGCCCCTTCCTCTTTTCCGGCGGCGGTGAGGGGTTCGCCGGTCAAAAGATCACCACGGACAATGAGACCGAGTTTGCCGGAGGCCTGTTCAGTGTGGGCCAAGGCGGAGAGCTGCGGGCCGGGGCATGGGCCAGCGCAGGTGAAGGCGAAGTCAGCGTCAAGAACAAGGACGTCACAGGCAGCGCGTTCAGCGCCGGTGCGGGTGCTGAACTGACCGGGAGCCAATACGTGGAAGTGCTGGGGCAGAAGATAACGCTCAACGGCACAGTCGCTGCGGGCGCAGGTGAGAGTCACTACTACACCGTCTCCTTGGACGAGGACGGGCTTACGCTCGGCGCAGGTGCCAAGATCACCGCAGAGCTGGGCCTGGGCGCAGGCGGCCAGATTACGCTCAGCCCCAAAGGCTTCATGGACTCCGTCACCGGTTTCATCGACTTCGTCAACAACTAGGCTCCGAAAGGGCTCTCCGTGACATCGCAGCAGGTTTTCCCGTCCGAAGCATTCCCCGCGTACCCCACCATCAAACTCAACCCACCGGCCGGTTGGACCCAGCACGTTGTGCCCGAAGCGGTGGGAGCGTTGATGGCACCGGCCGTGGAAAGAAATTACACCGCGAACGTCGTCATCTCCGTCTCGCGCCGCCGCCCCGGGTACGGGCTGCAGGACATTGCCGCATCGGTAGACCAGTTCCTGGGTTCCTTGCCCGAGGCTGTCCTCCTGGGTACAGAGCCGGTGACCATCAACGGCCGGGATTGGCACGTGCGGGAAGCCCGTTACACCCACCCCCAGGCTGGATCCCTGGCGCAGTTCACCGCGGTCACCGTGGTTGAGCAAAACGCTGCGGCGGATGTCATCCAGCTGACGGGAAGCTGCCAGCCGCGCGAGGGCAATGCTGACCTGAAAGCGATCTACTCGGTGGTTGCGAGCGCCGACATCACACCAGCCCCCGGGCCTGCTCAATCAGCTTGAGCACGGCCACCGAATCAGCCGGATCAACAGGCAACGGACGCGACGACGCCGTACCGCCGTCGTCGATCTTGTCCGCCAGCAACCGGTAGAACTCCGGATACGCCCCACGTTCGGTGGGGACCGTGGTGCGCTCGCCGTCTACTGCCAGGGTCCCATGGTTTTGCGCGGGCTCGACGCCGTACTCCGGGTCGGTGGGGAGCCCGCCTTCGGACAAGTAGGGTTCCTGCGGGTCCGCCCCGAACTTCACGAAACCGCCGCGGGTACCCAGAATCCGGAAGCGTGGACCGGGAAGCTGGCTGTTGAGGTTGATAGTCACGTGGCTGACCACTCCCGATCTGTGGTCGAGGACCAGGAATACGTCGTCGTCGGCGCTCTCCTGGGGGCGGCGGGCCCGGATCTCCGCGTGAGTCACTTCCGCCGGCCCGAAGAACCGTAAAGCCAGGTCCAGCACATGGGTGCCGAGGTCGAACAGCACCCCGCCCCCGTCCTCCGCCGTCGCACTGGCTTTCCATTCCTTCGCGATTGCCGGCGCCCACCGCTCCATCCCCGCTTCGAAACGGGTCACCGTCCCCAGCGTGCCGGCGTCGAGCAGTTTCTGCACGGTAAGGGCGTCGGCGTCCCAGCGCCGGTTTTGGTAGACAGTGAGCACCCGACCCAGCTTCGCCGTGAGCCGGATCAGTTCCTCGCCTTGGTTGCTGTGGACCACGAACGGTTTATCCACGACGACGTCGAGGCCGGCTTCCAGCGCCGCTTTGGCGAGCGGGTAGTGGGTTGCGGGAGGTGTGCCGATAACCAGGAGGTCCAGGTGGTCCGCGAGGGCCAGGATGCCATCGGGAGTGTCGACGATCTTTGCCTGCGGGTACCGGTCCTTCGCTTTGGCTTGGCGTGCCGCGTCCGATGTTGCAATGACGGCGAGCTCATACGCGGGGCTGGCGGCGATGAACGGAGCATGGAAAACACTGCCGGAGAGCCCGAAACCGGCAACGGCTGTGCGGATAGGCGTGGAAGTCATGCCCCTAGGCTACCGACCCTCGCTCACGTAACCGCCCCTTCCCGCGATCCCTCTCTCACCGGGTGAGAGAGGAATCGGCCCAAACGGGAGGGATGTGAGAGAGGGATCGGGGTATGGCGAAGGCCGGGAACCAACCCCGAACCGATCGAACCGGATAAACCGATCAACAGGTTGGGGGTGGTTCCCGGCCTTCAGGAAACTACAGCGGGCGGGCTACTTCTTGGTGCCCTTTTCCCAACCGATGGTGGTCCAGTCCGGAACGTTGGAGTTGCTCTTGAACAGGGCCGGGCCGTAGTTGGCCAGGCCCTTGTGCACGAACTGGATCTCCGGGCCATTCAGCACCGTACCCATGGAGAAGTACTTCTCCATGTGCTTCTTTTCCACGTCCATGGCTGCCTTGTTGCGCTCTTTGTCGTCGGCAATGGAGGCCAGGCGCTTGATTTCAGCATCCAGCTCGGCGTCGCCCAGACCGTTCTCGTTCGTGGAGGAATCGTAGAACTGCTTCACACCATCAGTGGCATCCGAACCAACGGTGTACCCGGAAATGGTGACATCGAAGTCGCGGGTACCAATGACCTTGCCGAAGTCGGCGTCGCCGCGCTGGTCAATGGTCACGTCCATGCCGGCAGCCTGGAGCTGCTTCTGCAGGGTTTGTGAAGTTGCAGCGGTAGTGGGGTCATCGCCGAAGTTGGTGATCTTGAAAGCAACAGGAACACCATCCTTCGCCATGATGCCCTTGTCGTTGGCCGTGTAGCCGGCATCGGTCAGGACCTTCTTGGCGGCGTCGGCGCCGGTGTCCTTCACCGGGTAGTTGTCCTGGTAGTACTGGGAGAACGGCATCAGCATCATGGAGCCCGAGCTCTCTTCCGACCAGTTCAAGCCGTTGAAACGGACGTCGCGGATGGCTTTGCGGTCGACGGCGGTGAAGATCGCCTTGCGCACGGCCACGTCAGTCAGCGCGGGCTTCTTGGCGTTGAGGTTCAAGCCGCCGGCGAAGAGGCGCTGGCCGCGGCGGACGTCGGAGTCCTTGGTGCCTTCGAGCTGCTTGTAGCGGCCCAGGGTACGGCCGCTGGTTGCGTCGATTTCGCCGTTCTTGAACGCCGCGATGGTTGCACTCGGTTCCATCTGGCGCCAGATGATCTTGTCCAGGACCGGCTTCTGGCCCCACCACTTGTCATTGGGAACCATGGTGACGGTCTTCGCCGTCGAGTCGTACTTCTCCACCTTGAACGGACCGGCCATCCACTCCGGGTGCATCTCGCCGGCGAAGCCCTTGTTGAAGATGTCGGCGGTGTTGATCGCGGGGTGGATCAGGCCGAAGAACAGGCTTTCCAGGGGGTAGACGGGCTGAGTGGTGGTGACGATGACTTCCTTGTCGTTGGCACCAGCCTTGACGGAATCAACGAAGGCGTAAGCGCCGGCGGTGACGATGTCGATGGACTTGTCCTCGCCTTTGAGCATGTTCCAGGTGTTCTGGAAGGTCTTGACGTCGATCGGCGTACCGTCGTTCCAGGTTGCCTTGTCATTGACCTTGATGGTGATGGTCTGCTTGCCGTCCTTGACTTCGCTCTTGACGTCCTCGCAGAAGTCCTTGTTGGGCGAAGCCTTGCCGTCAAAGTCCAGCTTCCAGCAACCACCGATTCCGCCGCTGCTCATGCCTACCGGATTGACCGGAGTCAGCAGGGCCGACGTGTCTGCGCTGTTGCCCACATTGGAGTTGTTATTGAAGTCTGGGCCGATGCTGCCTGTCGCCAGGGTGACCGTGCCGCCCTGGTCCAGGTCCTTCGTTTCCTTGGCGTTGACGCTGATCAGCTTACTGATGTCACCGCCACTTTCTTCTGCCTTCTGGGAGGCAGGACCCGACGGCGTTCCCCCGCCGCAAGCGGTGAGCATGAGCGCTGCTGCGAGTGCTACGCCACCGATCGTCGTGTACTTCTTCATGGTTTGCCCTTCATGTTTACGACTTGGAATATTTTTGCGAGTTGAGACCAGGGATATATGTCAATGCGTCATGTGTTGTCAGGCATGCACCACCAGCATGTCGGCATCAATTTCTCCGTCCGGGTAGAAGCATGCGAAGTCCTGTGCACCTTCAGAAGCCAGTGGCGGCTCCAGAGTAAGGCACTTCTCCCGCTTCCCTGCGGGAAGCGCGGCGAACACCGGGCAACGTGTAGCGAAGTTACATCCCTTGGGTGCGTCAAGCGGACTGGGCAGGTCGCCTTGCAGGATGATGCGCTCGCGGGTACGTTCCAGGTTCGGGTCCGGAACAGGGATAGCGGACAGGAGCGCCCGTGTGTACGGGTGGCGAGGGTTGTCGAAGACGTCGTCCACGTGGCCGGTTTCCACGATCTTGCCCAGGTACATCACGGCCACACGGTCCGAGATGTGCCGGACCACAGAGAGGTCGTGGGCCACCATGAGGTAGCTCAGGCCCAGTTCGGCACGGAGCTTGTCCAGCAGGTTGATCACGCCAGCCTGAACTGAAACGTCCAAAGCAGAGACCGGCTCGTCCAGGACCACCAACTTGGGATTGACGGCGAGCGCCCGGGCAATGCCGATGCGTTGGCGCTGGCCGCCGGAGAACTGGTTGGGGAAGCGGTTCACGTGATCCGGCTGCAGGCCCACCAGCTTCATGAGCTCCATGATGCGTTTCCTGATGGCGGCCTTGGGCATCCCCAGGTTTTCCAGGGGCTCGGCCAGGACTTCGTAAACAGTGAAGCGCGGATCCAGGGCGCCCGTGGGGTCCTGGAACACCATCTGCATTTCCTTGCGCATGGCCATCTTGGTTTTGTGGTCGGTGGCTACCTTGTTGCTGACGCCTCCAATGACCACCTCGCCCACCTGGTCCGGGTGGAACTCCATGATTTCAAGCAAAGTGGTGGTCTTACCGCAGCCGGACTCGCCCACGATCGAGACGCACTCGCCCTCGCGGATGTCGAAGCTCAGCCCGTCAACGGCCTTGACCGTGCCAATGCGCTTCTTGATGAGTGCACCCTTGAGCAGCGGGAAGTGCTTCTTCACGTCCTTGAGTTCCAGGACCTTTGCGCGCTCAAGGCGCGCTACGCCGTCGAACTTTGAAACGGGCTTGGGCGGTGCCTGGAAGATCTTGTGCGCATCGGCGTCGCCGGAAAGTTCATCGGCCTTGATGCAGGCTGCCTTGTGTCCAAGTGTCTGCCCCTGCACACCCGGTACCGCGAGCAGCTCCGGTTCGCCGTGCAGGCAGGCGTCGCTGACCATCGGGCAGCGGGCCGCGAAAGAGCATCCGATGACGGGCTGCGCCAGGTTGGGCGGCGTCCCTTCGATGGGCACCAGCGATTGCTTGTCCGAGGAGTCCACGCGTGGCACGGCTCCCAGCAGGCCCAGCGTGTAGGGCATGCGCGGGTTGTAGTAGATGTCCTCGACGGTGCCGGTTTCCACGGGCTTGCCCGCGTACATCACCATGATGTCGTCCGCCATGCCGGCCACGACGCCGAGGTCGTGCGTGATCATGACGACGGCGGCGCCGGTTTCCTCTTGCGCGGTGTGCAGGACTTCGAGCACCTGCGCCTGGATGGTGACGTCCAACGCCGTCGTGGGTTCATCGGCGATGAGGACGCGGGGGTCGTTGGCAATCGCGATGGCGATCATGACGCGCTGGCGCATGCCGCCGGAGAACTCGTGCGGGAACGCCTTGAGCCGGTCCTTCGGGCTGGGGATGCCCACCATCCGCAAGAGGTCGACGGCGCGGGCTTCTTTTGCCTGCTTGGTCATGGTGGGATTGTGGACCGTGAGCGCCTCGATGATCTGGTGGCCCACCGTGTAGACGGGGGTCAGCGAGGACAGCGGGTCCTGGAAGACCATGGCGATGTCGCTGCCGCGGTGCTTGCACATGGCCTTATCGCTCAGGCCCAGCAGTTCCTTGCCCTTGTACCGGACGGAACCGGTGATGTCCGCGGTCTCGGGGAGGAGCCCCATGATGGCCATGGACGTGACGGACTTGCCGGAGCCGGACTCACCCACGATGCCCAGGGTTTTGCCGGGCATGAGGTCGAAGTCCACGCCGCGGACCGCGTGGACCACCCCGTTCTCCGAGTTGAAGCGGACGTTGAGGTCACGGACGCTGAGGACGGCGTCACCCGGAGCGTACAGTCCGGCATCGCGGAGGCGTTCGGCGGGGTTCTGGGAGATGTTCGTGCTCATTTGGTGATCTTCTTCGCAGTCTTGGTCTTCGCCCGGCCAATGGAACTGGAGCTGGGATCGAAAGCGTCACGGAGTCCGTCGTTCATCATGGCCAGAGAGCCTGTCAGCAGGAACATGACGGTCAAGGGAACCCAGAACATCCAGGGGAACGACGAGACCTGGCCTGTGGCCTGGCCGATCAGGACACCGAGGCTGACGTCGGGGAGCTTGATGCCGATGCCGATGAACGAGAACGCCACTTCAGCCAAAATGGCGCCGGTGATGCCGCGGGTGAAGTCCAGCACCAGCAGCGAGCCGATGTTCGGAACCAGGTGCCGCCACACAATGCGGCGGGAGGGGACGCCCATGTACTTGGCGGCTTTGACGTAGTCGCGTTGCATGAGCGACATGGACAGCGAGCGCACCAGGCGGGCAGTACCCATCCAGCTGAAGAAGAGCAGGACGATCACCAGCAGAAGCCAACTGGGGAGGTTCTTGAGTCCTCCGCTGCCACTGGTCGCCACGGCAACCACCAGGATGGCGGGCATCATGATGAGTGCTTCCAGGATGAACAGCATGGTGGCATCCACCTTGCCGCCAAAGAAAGCCATGGTGCATCCATACACGGCGGAGATCAGGACGGACAGACCACCCACAATCAGGCCAATGAGGATGGAGGTCCTGGTGCCATCAACGATCAGCGCCATGAGGTCGATGCCGGCCTGCGTCGTACCGAGCAGGTGGTCCGGGGACGGCGGCATCCCGATGTTGAACGGATCCAGGGTTTCCTTGTCCCACGGGGTCAGGAACCCGCCAAAAATGGAAAACAGGAACAGTGCCAGAAAAATGAACAAACCTGCGACGGCGGTCCGGTTCCGCATGAACCGGCGGAAAATGATGCGGGATTTCCCAATGACGACGTCCTGGTCGGCAACCCGGGACTCGTCGATTTCCGCGATGGGATCGATGATGTTCGTCATTACTGGACCCTCACTCGTGGATCAACCAGCGTTGTGGCGAAGTCGGCCAGGATAGCGCCGATCGCGAAGATCACCGAGCCGTAAGCCAACGTGGCTGTGGCTACGTTCACGTCCTGCAGACCGATCGACTGGATGCTCCACAAACCAATGCCTGGCCACGCGAAGATGGCTTCGGCGAAGAAGCCGCCGGTGAAGATCGCCGGGATGGTGAACGCGATGCTCTGAGCCACGGGAATGAAGGAGACACGCAGGGCGTGGCGGGTGATGGCCTGGTTACGGGTGAGGCCTTTGGCGCGGGCGGTGCGGACGAAGTCGGCGTTGACGTTGTCCAGCAGGTATTGCCGCTGGGCGATCTGGTAGCCGGCCCAACCGAAGATGGTCATCGCGAAGGTGGGCACGGCGTAGTGGGCCACAAGGTCAACGAAAGCGGGCCAACCGGGGTCGATTCCCGGCGTCGAAATTCCCGTCACGAAGAAGATGCGCTGCCCAACGGTTTCGTTGATGCTGATGGCACCAAGCTGGACCAGGAAGTAAGCGATGGGCGCCGGGAGAATGTGGACCAGATAGCTGTAGGACGTGATGACACGGTCCTGGAATTTGTACTGGCGTGCTGCGGAGTAGACGCCAAGTGCGACGCCGATGATCAGCGTCAGGATGATCGAGGCAATGAAGAGCCGGGTGGAAACCAGCACGCGATCCGCGAATTCGGCGTTAACGTATGCGCCGTTCGGGCTTCGTCCCCAGTCCCACCTGGTGACGATGCCGCCGAGCCATTCGACGTAGCGTTCCCACGCATTCTTGTCGGGGTCAAGGCCGAGACCCCTGAAGGATGCTGCCACCTGTTCGGGGGTGGGCCGGGGAATCTTTTCCTGCTCGAGGACCGCTGGTTTAAGCGACGAGACGGCCAGGAAGTAGCCGGCGCTTGTGGTCAGGAAGATCATGATCAGGTAGATTCCCGACCGCTTCATCAGATATTTCAGCATGTCGGGTTGCTGCCCCGAATCGTGGCAAAACTCAAAGCTCGTCCTTCCGCGGTTCCCGGCTGTGGCCGGCGTCAGCTACGAATTGGCGTAGTGGTTTGTTGAGCCCCCACACCCCTTCAGTGATCACCAGCCATGTATGGCATGCGTCACATTCAAGAGGAAACTACCACAATAACTGCTTCACGTTTTGCTTCGGCGGGGCCAGTTTCCCGCCTGCTGCCAGATTGTTATGTACAGGCTGCGTCACGAATTGGACCGTTAGTGTTTCTTTGCGGCGCCGCGATGCCGGCTACAAGGCAGGACGCTTTAGGCAGGGCGCATTAGGCAGGGCGCTTTAGGCAGGGCGCATCAAGCGGGCCACGACATCGCGCCACGAATCGGTGAGCCGCTTGGGGGAAATGCCACGCACCCGCACGTCATCGACAATTCGCTCAGGGTCCAAGGCATAGGTCAGGGACATGGCCATGACCCAGGGGTCGGCGATACCGGCTTCGCGCAGCAGGACCTCCATATGCCGATGCGAGAGCTTCGTCGCGGGGACGTCGAACCTGTTCCGGGTGGCAGCACCAGCCGCCTTCAGAAGTTCGCCGTTTTCGAGAACGAAGTAGATGCGGCCCTCACCGAATGCCGTCAGTCGCTCCGCTGGCGAGGCTCCGGGGCCCAAGGGCGGCGGCCCGAACATGAAAGCCCGCTGGAAGTCGGACTCCGCATCGCTCAGCAGGGTCATCATGAGGCCCGCGCGACTGCCGAAGCGGCGGAAGACCGTCCCTTTGCCAACCTTCGCCTTGCACGCCAGGGCATCCATGGTTAATGCCTCAGCCCCGAACTCGTCCACCAACTCGCGTGCAGCACAGAGGAGCCGCTCACGGTTCCGTGCGGCATCGCTGCGCTCATGCGGTGAACCGAGAGGCAGGTCCGGCTGCAGGGGGACGAAGCTCACAAGAAATATTCTAGACCCGGGAATAGAAAGCGGACTGCGGTCCGTTTAGTATCGATGAAGGCACCAACGCTTACATCGCTTCCCAAAGGAGACACCATGTCCAAGAGCACCGTTCTTACCCTCGTCGGCAGCCTCCGCGCCGATTCCCACAACAAGAAGCTCGCCGAGGCCATCCAGCTGAACGCACCGGAGAACGTGGACGTCCAGATCCACGACTCCTTGGGCAACATCCCCTTCTACAACGAAGACATCGACGTCGAAGGCCAGGTCCCCGCCGAAGCCGCCGCCCTGCGCGCAGCGGCAGCCGACGCCGACACCATCCTGCTGGTCACCCCCGAGCACAACGGCACCGTTCCCGCTTCCCTGAAGAACGCCATTGACTGGCTGTCCCGCCCGTTCGGCGCCGGTGCCCTCTCCGGCAAGCCGACCGCCGTCGTCGGAACCGCTTTTGGCCAGTACGGTGGCGTGTGGGCGCAGGACGAGGCCCGCAAGGCTGTCGGCATCGCCGGTGCCAAGGTCCTCGAAGACGTCAAGCTCGCCGTGCCGGGTTCCATGATCCGCTTCGCGGAACTCCACCCCAAGGACGACGCCGAGATCGTTGAGCAGATCAAGGGCATCTTCGAGCCCCTGACAGCTGCCCAGGACGAAGAAGCAGCCGCTTAGTCTTTCCGCTTTCAATGCCCCCGCGCCGCAGCTTGTGGCGTGGGGGCATTTGCGTACCTGGCCACCTGCCCACGACCCGGCAGGCGTGATCAACTCTTGTCCGAACCGTCACCGTTACGGCATGTTGCGGTGCGGCCTGCGGCCCTAACGTTGGATGTACAGGTGGACGGACAGGAGCGCGGGGCTGTCATGCATGCCGGACGGGGACTCAAAGGTACGACGACGATCGCGGCTGCCTGCGTGGCGCTGGCCCTGTGGGTGGCTGGCTGCACGACGGGTCCCGGCACCCTCCCTCAGCAAAGCGCCGAGCCGCTGCCCACAGTTTCCGTGACACCACCTCCCCGGCCGGTCAGTCCTGCGGCCCCTGCCTCGCCGGGCCCGTCATTTTCGTCGGTGCCCGCCATGCCTTCAGTTGCCATCCCATCAGCCTCGCTAGCTCCTGCCAGCCCGGTCACCGCCACTCCCCCGTCACCCACTCCTGCCGCCAACACTCCCGCGCCGGCCGCGACCGGGCCGGGCTCCGCCGTCGCGCCTTCCACCGACCCGGCGACCCCACCGCCGGTCCCCCTCCCCTCGAACCGCACCCCCCGCGTGCCGGACGACGTCGACGCTGCGGGTCCCGCGGTCTACTACGTTGCAATAAACGACGGCGGCGCCCACGGCGTGCGGTTCGGCTGCAACGACAGCCTGGTTCCGGTGCGTGGAGCAACCACCCCAGGCGACCCGCTGTCCGTGGCGCTGGGACGGCTGCTTGAAGGGGGCCTGCCCGTGGACGGTGACGCAGCCCTGTACGACGCACTCGCTGGCTCATCGCTGCATTTCCTGTCCGGCTATATGAGCGGCTCAACCGTCGTGGTGAACCTCAGCGGAGCGCTGCGGCCCGGAGGTGTCTGCGACGTGCCCCGCATCCAGGCGCAACTGACACACACCGCCGTCGCGGCCAGCGGGGCTTCGCGAGCTGAGATCTACGTGAACGGCAGGACACTCACGGAGGCGCTGAGCGTGCGCTAGCCAGTGGCGATTGCCAACACCCGGCGGAGTGCCCATGCCACCCGCAGAAGGGCCAGGACCGAGGCAAACGCCAGGACGAACACCACCGCTTCCGGAATCCACAGCCCCGTGGGCCCATCACCCTCAAGGACGACGGTGACCAGCGCACCAACCACCAACAGGCCCAGTCCGGGAATGGCGAAAAGGAACACTTCACCAATCTGGCGACGATGAAGGGGTGAGAGCCTCTCGAGGGGCAGCTCCCGTTGCCCCGGGGCGGACTTCTTGCCAAGCACGTTGATCAGCATGGAAACACTGGTGAGCGTCAGGCCCGCCGTCGCACCCGCCAAGGTGGCCAGGGTTTGGAACAGTGCCCGGCGCGCACCGGCGTCGACATCTTCCAGCATCAGCGGGTGAGCCGCGGTCAGGGCTACGCCCAACCACAGCGACACCGCCCCGGCCGCCCAAAGATAGTCGGCCATGGGATGCAACAGAAACCATCGCCAGGCGGTTCGCCGAGGACCGGTTGACTCCACCTCAACCCCGAACAAGCTCATGGCCGGCACCGCCCGCCTCTTCCTCGGCGTCCGGGCTTTCGGCGTCGGCGAGGGCAGCCCGCATCGCCGACAGGCCCCCACTGACAAGGTCAGGGACGAGGCCTGCGTCCGCCGGCCCTTTGAGGTCAGGCAACGTCCTTGCGAAGAACGGCTCGTTGTCCCGTGCCTGCTTGTTGAGGATGGCGATAGCTTCCGCCACCGACTTTTGGGGATCGTTGAACACATCCGGGTCCACCTCGACATGCGAGATGAACCTTTCCTTCAAGAGGTCCACCACTTCCCGGTCTCCCGTCAGCGAATCCTTGCCCTCAGCCACCACATAATCGAAGTGCTCCACTGATCCAGCCCTGCGGAAGAGGTCGATCAGTTGCTGAATGCGGTCGCGGATCCTCTGCTTATCCTCAGCCTTGCCTGACCTGCCGACGCTCAGGGAAATCCGGAACGTGCCCTCATTCATGAGGCGCGAGGCGCTGTCCAGCACCTCAGCCCATTCACCTTCCATGAGCTTTCCGGACAACCGTTCCGCGGGAAGGGCAAACTCGAACCGGCTCACCTCCAGCCGGGCAAGGATTTCCTCGATATCCTCCCTGACCACCGGGACAAGGCCGGGTTCCAACCCCAGCATGCCCTCCAGGTACTCGGCCATCCGGGACGCCCGCGGACCGTTGCCACTGGTCAGGACTGCGATGACATTCCGTTTGAGGAATGCGAAATATGTGGTCTCCAAAAGGTGGTCGCCTGGTGCCAGGGGAAGCGGTTTGCGGCGCCCCAGCACGTCACCCACGCTCGGCAGGTTGGTGTCGCGGACCCGGTCCAGGAGAAGGACGGGATGGGGTGCCATCGACGCCGCCTGGGCAAGCAACACCGTGCCATCCGCACTGGTGAAGTGCCTGTCAGTCCCGGCGTCCTGGGCATTCTTCAAGACCTCGGCAACCCGCCGGGCGGGAAACGGCCGGTTGAGCTCGTCACCATTCAGTTGCTCGATCCGCCAGAACTGCACGCTGCGTCGCGCCATGGACCCTCCCCTCGTCCTCCACGGAACCAAAGCTACCGGCGAGGACCGACATTAAAGCCAGGGGCCGCCGTCGTGCCCCAACTGCCCTACCGGAACTACAGGCTGTACTTGGGGCCCTCCGCGAACAACGCGTCCATTTGGTCGTGGCTGCGCGTCCCTGCCAGGCCGGCCCAGTTTCCGTCACCCAGAATTTCCGTGGCGACCTTGGCCACCTTGGCGTACGCCGCCTTGGCGGTGTTGCCGCCAATACTGACACGGCGGACGCCGGCGTCGTGCAATTCCAAAGGCGACGGCGCCCCGACCCCTGCCAGCGCGTTGAGGGGCGCCGGAATCCGGCTGGAAAGCTGGTGCAGAACATGCAAATCCACGACTCCGGGGACAAAAATTCCGTCCGCCCCGGCGGTCAGGTAGGTCTCGGCGCGGCGCAGGGTTTCCTCGTAGGCGGCCTCGTTGAAACGCCCCGAAAGGTACGTGTCAGTGCGGGCATTGATGAACAAAGGGATGGCGCGGTCGTCCGCCGTTGCACGGATCAAGGCGATGCGGCGGGACTGCTCGTTGATGTCGGTGAGCGGCTCGGCACCGGAGTCTTCGATGTTGATGCCAACGGCACCGGCATCCAAAACGGCGTGGACCGTTGCCCGGAGCTCGTCATCGGTACGTCCATAGCCTGTCTCTATATCCGCCGTCACGGGCAGCGTGGTGGCCGCAACCACGCGGCCGAGGGCTGCCATCGCCAGCCCCCACGGCACGTGGTCGCCGTCCCGATATCCCAAACTCCAGGAGACTGCCGAGCTTGAGGTGGCAATGGCCGCAGCACCGGCTTCCTGGACCACGCGGGCGGAAGCGGCGTCCCACACATTCACCAACACCAAGGGCGCGGGGCCTGCGTCGTGGAGCTTGTGGAAGTGTTCGGCTTTGGTCACGGATGCCCGATGTGCTGTCATAGCTACATTCCAGCCCCTCACGTCCGCGTCGTAAAGCGCGACCGTCAAAATGGCACGGCAGGCGAAAACAAATGTTGCCTAATTAGCAACCTCGAGGAGTATCCTTTCACTGTGACCCACGAAACATTGGATGCCGGCGCAACACTGCCCGCTGAAGCCATCGACGCCATTGAGCGGGCCGCCACGGCCGCCCACCCGCACGAGGAACTGTTCTCCGCGCGGGCCGCCAACATTAAGCAGTCCGCAGTCCGCGATGTCTTCGACATCTCGATGAGGCCCGGGCTTGTGTCCCTTGCAGGCGGCAACCCGTACCTGCAATCGCTGCCCTTGGAGCAGCTTGGACAGACCGCCGCCCGCATCATCGCAGAAGAAGGCATGACCGCCCTGCAGTACGGTGGCGGCCAGGGTACCGAGGAACTGCGCGCGCAAATCTGCGAGATCATGGCAGCTGAAGGCATCACTGATGCACTACCCGAGAACGTGGTGATCACTGCAGGCTCCCAGTCCGCCCAGGACGTCGCCACGAAGGTCTTTTGCAACCCCGGCGACGTCGTCCTGGTTGAGAACCCCACCTACGTTGGCGCGCTGAACACCTTCGAGGCGTACCAGGTGCAGGTGGAACCGATCGAAATGGACGACGACGGTCTGGTACCGGAGCTTCTGGAGGCCAGGATCGCGGCGCTCCAGGCAGAGGGCAAGAACATCAAGTTCCTCTACACGATCCCCAACTTCAACAATCCTTCCGGGATCACGCTGGCAGAAGCACGCAGGCAGCGCATCGTCGATATATGCCGCAGTTCGAATATTATCGTTCTTGAGGACAACCCCTATGGACTGCTGCGGTTCGACGGCCATCCGATTGCGCCGATACGCGCAGCCAACCCCGACGACGTCATCTATTTGGGCTCATTCTCCAAGATCTTCGCCCCGGGCCTGCGTATCGGTTGGGCGCTGGTACCCGCGCACCTCCAACGCCGCTTCTACCTCGCCTCCGAGGCTGTAACACTGTGCCCACCGCCGTTGAACCAGATGCTCGTCTCGGCCTACCTTCGGGACTACGACTGGAAAGGCCAAATCGACACGTACCGGTCGTTGTACGCAGAACGCTGCGAGGCCCTGCTGTCGGCGCTGGACACCTACATGCCGTCCGGACTCTCATGGACGCGGCCCGACGGCGGGTTCTTCGTTTGGGTCACCCTGCCCGACGGCGTGGACACCTACCCGCTGCTGGGCAAAGCGATCGACGCCGGCGTTGTCTTCATCCCCGGCGCAGCCTTCTCACCCGCCGACGGACCATCCAACAAGCTTCGGCTCGCCTTCAGCGCCGTGCCTCCGGATACGATAGCCGAAGGCGTCCGCCGCCTGGCCCCCGTCCTGGCGGAAGCCATCGAAGCCACCACTGAAGGAGCAGCACAATGACCGGAGTTGTGATTGTAGGAGTAGACGGCAGCGAAACGGCAATGAGGGCGGCCCAGGCAGCCCAGCAATTGGCCATCGGCTTGGGGGCGAGCCTGCGCGTCGTGAGCGCCTTCGACAGCAACCGGACAGAAGTTGTGGAGATCGGCACCGACAGGTGGATCGTTTCCGACGCCGCCGAAGCTGAGGCTGTAGCCCGCGACGTAGCAGAGCGGCTCAAGGACGAACGCCTTGAAGTGACTTATTCAGCCGCCCGCGGCAAGCCGGGCGAGGCACTCGTCAAGGAAGCCGAGATGCAGGACGCCCGGTTGATCGTCGTCGGAAACCGTCGCATGCAGGGCTTGGGCCGGGTGCTGGGAAGCGTCGCCAACACTGTCGCCCACACGGCGCCCTGCGATGTCTACATCGCCAAGACTGACCAGCCGTAAGCGAGCTGGATCACGCCGCCGGGTGGGGAGCCTCACCCGGCGTTTGGCGTCTTTTCGGCCTGGCAGCTGACTGAACCGTTATAAAATCGAGATGCCCCCAATGGCGCGTGCCACCTTCACTTCTCGATTTTCAGGGGATTTTTCTTGCTTACCTTGCAGCCGCGCCAACGCGTGGGACATGACATCCTGCTTGCCCGCCACGGCAACAACATCAGCACCATGCGCTTCGACCGCGCCAACGACCGCATCATCGCGATGCTGGACGACGGCTCCTGGGACAGCGCGCCCAACATGATCTCGCCCAGCCTGGAAATGCCGGAGACCATTCGTAGCGTTTTCCGCAAGGACTGGCGCTTCCTGTCTGTGGCATGCGTGGCCATGCTCACCGTCGCCGCCGTCGCCATGGGCATCAGCGTGGAAATGGCGAACCACATGTCCACTACGGAACTCCAGGCCTTGCTGGTCAACTACCCGGCGTTCTAGCGGATTCCTGCGCCCTCGGCCGACTGCGACGGCGTGCTGCCGCCAGTTTCGCCGCTGGCGGGAGTGGGGTCGCCGTCGGTGACGGCGTGGCTGGTGATGGCGTCGTCGGCAATGGCATCGCTGGTGATGGCGTCGTCGAAGTCCAGTGCCATCTGATTCCCGGCCTTGCTGCGGCGAAGCACCAGCACAACCACTCCCACGGCAAGCCAGGCCGCGCCCAGCAGGTATGTAAACCAGGCAAGCGATGTCCACAGCCAGGCAATGGAGGCGAACCCCAGCAGCGGCAGCACCAAATTCCGCAGG
The DNA here is from genome assembly GCF_047977885.1 of Arthrobacter sp. LFS091. Classification (NCBI taxonomy): domain Bacteria; kingdom Bacillati; phylum Actinomycetota; class Actinomycetes; order Micrococcales; family Micrococcaceae; genus Arthrobacter; species Arthrobacter sp. LFS091. The sequence continues at coordinate 409,344 of NZ_JBFPFP010000003.1, read as the reverse complement.
ATCCCCACGCCTCCCCGCTTCCGCAGGTCAAAGAACAGCACCTTGATGGTTGCCAGGTTCACCACTGCGAAAGCAATCAGTGCCCCGAAGTTGATCATGAACACGGCCTGCTCCAAAGTGATGAAGAGGGCAACCAGCGAGACGGCCGAAACCGCCAAAGCAGCAACATACGGAGTGCGGAAACGCGGCTGGAGCCGGGCAAGGACGGAGGGCAGGATCCGGTCCCTTCCCATGGCATAGATGACACGGGAGACGCTCATCTGGGCCGCAGTTCCACACAGGACCAGGCCGCCGAGATTCACCACCACGAACACAACCATCAGCACATCCCCGCCGGCAGCCTGCATGAGTTCAGTTCCCGCGGCATCCAGGTTCTGAATCGTCCGCCACTCCGGTGCGATATGGCTGCCGGCCACGGAAAACAGGGTGTAGCCCAGGCCAGCGAAGAGCGTGGAGAGGATGATGCCCCGAGGAATATCCCTCCTGGGGTTCCGGGCTTCTTCAGACAAAGTGGACACGCCATCGAAGCCGAGGAAGGCAAAAGCCACAATTGCTGCCGCCGCCATGACCGGCGCTATCCCGCCGTCGCCAAGGCTAAGGGGACGAACCACGCTTTCCAGCGATAACTTCGGCGCATTCAGGATCGCCAGGACAACGAAGACCAGGATCACCGCAACGGAAGCGGACACCACCACGAAGTTCATCCTCTTGATCCAGCCGACTCCGATCACGCTAAAGAGGCCCACCGCCAGAAGGCAGAGCAGGACGGCGAGCTGAGGGGGTATACCGGGCAACAGGCTGTTGAGGTAGAGGCCGAATAGCAGGAAATTCACCATTGGCAGAAACAGGTAATCCAGCATCATCGCCCAACCCACCAAGAACCCCACAGGGTGGCCAAACGCCCGCGAAGCGTACGCATACGCCCCTCCGGTGACGGGGACGTGACGGGCCATCTGGCCGTAACTATGGGCAGTGAACAACATGGCAACCAACGCCGCGAGGTACGCTGCGGGCAAGTGCCCGTCGCTGATCTCGGTTCCGGCCCCGTAAACCGCCACGACGGACAGTATCCCCATGGACGTCAGGCCAAAGGCCACCAAAGATGGCAGCCCCAGGACACGCTTGAGCGTCGGTCCCCCGGAGGACCCTTCCGCTGCAGGCTTAGGTTTGGTGTTCATGGCGCTCTCCTCGATGCGATCCGCGCCACATAAATGAATGTTGTTCATTAGAGTAGGCGCCCAGCCTCGACTTGTACAGGTTTTGGTATGCCAAATCTCACGGAGGGCGCAAAACGGGAGCAGCCACGGCCATCAAGCGCGGAAATATGCCGGTGTTGACTGCCAACGTGTTTATTTGGGAGCTTTCGGTATACCATCATGGATTCAACCGACAGGAGTCCCATGAACACACTTTCTCTTCAATCGGAGTCGCCTGCCCGTTCCACCGGCGGTCCCCTCCTGGCCACGCCGGGGTTTGTCGACGCACACATTCACCCCGACAAAACTGCCTGGGGATCGGGCTGGTTATCCCGTCAACCGGCGAACGATCTGGCAACCCTGATCCGCAATGACCTGCAAGCACAGCTTGCTGCCGGGGACAGCGTGGAGGAACGCGCCTTCGCCTTGATGCGGCAAGCCGTACTCAACGGGACAATGGCCATGCGGGCTCACGTTGACGTCGGTTCGCAGATTGGCCTGAAGAACATCCATGGCGTCAGGGCAGCAGCGGACCGGCTGTCGTCAGTCATGGATGTACAGATCGTCGCGTTCCCTCAGTTCGGTTTACTGAGCAATCCCGGCACTGTGGAACTCATGGAGGCTTCGCTGGGAGAAGGGGCCGACATAGTAGGCGGCATCGACCCGGAATCACTCGACGGCGACGTCCACGGTCATCTGGATGCTGTCTTCGGCCTGGCGGGAAGGCACAGCAGGGACGTGGACATCCACCTGCACGACACAGGAGCTGCAGGTTTGGCCCAGCTGCGGCTCATTGCACAGCGGACCATGGCGGAGGGCATGCAGGGTCAAGTCACGGTGGGGCACGCCTTTGCCCTCTGCGACAGCAACCAGCCGGAGCTCGGGGCTACCTTGGATGTGATGGCTGAGGCCGGAATGTGGATGGCGACGTGCGCCCTCGGGGCCGACCCCGTGCCTGTCCTTGATGTGCTGGAGCACCATGGCGTCAGGGTTGCGCTCGGGTCGGACGGAGTACGGGATGCGTGGTCACCGTTTGGCACGGGCAGCATGGTGGACCGGATGCATCTGCTGGGCTACCGGACAGGAGCCTTGACCGACTCCGATTTGGAGCGGTGCTTCCGGATTGCCACCACGTCCGGGGCGGAGCTGTTGGATACGCCTGCCATCAAGGAATTTACCGGAACCGGATCCGCAGACCGACTCGAGTTCCCTGCAGAATCCATCCCCGAATTGGTTGTTGACCGGCCTTCTCCGCTGGCCGTCATCAGGAACGGCAAGGCGGTGACCCGGGAGTCGGTCGACTAAAGCATCAACCCACGCAACAGCCACCACAGGCCCGCAATAACAACGGCACCAAACAGAGAACCCACAACGACCTGCGCCAACGTGTGCGCACGCAACACCAAACGGGACCACCCCACTGCCGGTACCAGCAGGAGAAGCGGCAGCCACGCTGGTCCGAACATCAGGATGGCGATAACGACCGCGGCCGACAAGGCTGAGGCGTGCCCGCTCATCTTCCAAAAAGCGCTGACCACCGCCAAAACTGCGATGCCGCCGATCAGTGAAATGATCATCACGGAAACACTGGCCGGACCGTTCAGGAGCTGGAGCACGACCAGGCCCGCAACGACCGATACCAAGGCCATCAGCAGCAGGGCAGGTCGTTGACGCCGGTCGCTGACGTGGTGGTCGGTGATCCGGCCCAGCTTGACCATCACCAGAACATAGGCCAGCGGCAGGACACACACGAAGAAAGCCCCGAGCAGGCCAAACCATATGGTCCCGGGGAAGCCGGGCTCCACCGCTGGACTGATCAGCAGAAGTACCAGGACAACGACCGGGGGTTGGAAGACTTCCGTCAGCACCCGCGCCACGGTCCGCCACGGTCCCGCCACCAGCTGGGGATGAACGTGGCCGGGCTCGCCGCCAGTGGTCGTGGCCGTGCGGGTAGCCGTTTCAGGCACACTTTTCCGATCAGTCAAGCAGCAGCGCCGGTTCTTCCAGGATGGCCGCGACATCTGCCATGAAACGAGCCGACAGGTCGCCGTCCACCACCCGGTGGTCGAAGGATCCGCCAAGCGTCGTGATCCAGCGCGGAATCACTTCGCCGTCCAGGACCCATGGCTTCTGCTTGATGGTTCCGAACGCGATGATTGCCACTTCGCCCGGGTTGATGATCGGAGTGCCGGTATCAATGCCGAGCGCGCCGATGTTGGTGACCGTCAGGCTTCCGCCCTGCATCTCCGCTGGTTGAGTCTTTCCCGCACGCGCCTTGGTGGCCAACTCGTTCAGCGCCAGCGCCAGCTCCTTGAGGGAGAGGTCCTGGGCATCTTTGATGTTGGGAACCATGAGCCCGCGCGGCGTCGCAGCAGCGATGCCGAGGTTCATGAAGTGCTTGACATGGATCTCAGCACCACCCTTGCCGTCAGCGTTCTCCACCCACGTGGCATTCACGCTGGGGTTGCGCGCGGCGGCCCAGATGACAGCCTTGGCCAGGATGAGCAGTGGAGACACCTTGATGCCTTCAAAGTCGCGCGAAACCTTGAGCCTCTTGACGAACTCCATGGTGCGGCTGGCATCCACATCCACGAAAATGCTCACGTGGGGTGCCGAGAACGCCGAATCCACCATGGCTTTGGCGGTGGCCTTGCGCACACCCTTGACGGCCACACGTTCTATGCGCTGGTCCTGCGGTTTCTTCGATGCGCCCCAGAACGAATCGGCCTGATCGTGCTCGGCATCGCGTTGCGCCTGATAGCTCACCAGGTCCTCACGGGTCACTTCTCCGCGTTGTCCGGTTGCGACGACATCAGCGAGGTCAATACCAAGATCACGCGCGAACTTACGGACAGGCGGCTTCGCCAGAACCCTGCTGACCAAACCGCTGATGGTTCCGCCGATGGCCGCACCCCGCGAGGCGGCGGGCTGGGAAACGGCCGGTTGGGAGGCAGGCGTCTGCGGCGCCGAAGATGCCGGCACCTGCGTGACAGGTTCGACGGCGGCGCGTGCCGGCGTCGTACGGTGCGCGACCGGTGCTTCGGCTGCTTTGGCGGCCAGCAGTGCCTGGTTGTCCTGAACGGTACCTTCCGCGTTCTCGGCAACCGTTACGGCCGGAACCACGGACCCTGCCGGGCGTTTGCGCGCACGACGTTTGACGGCGTCGGCCTTGGGCCCGGACCCTACCAACGGTCCGCCCGCGAGCCCCGAGTCGGAACTGTCGTCCGCCACAAGCTTTCCGTACGTGGGCGTGAAAACTTCCTCGGCGGCGGGGGCCTGGGCAGCCGCTACCGCATCGGTCGGCTGCCCCTGGGGCGCAGCGCCGTCAATGGTGGCATCATCCGTTCCAGCGCCTTCCGAGACAGCGATGATCGCAGTCCCGACCTCCACAGTGATGCCTTCCTCCACCAGCAACTCAGTGACGGTACCGGCGAAGGGCGAAGGGAGTTCCACCAAGGACTTGGCGGTTTCGATCTCGCATAGGACATCGTTGATCGCAACGGTGTCGCCGGGCTTGACCTTCCAAGCCACGACCTCGGCCTCGGTCAGGCCTTCACCGACGTCCGGCAGGTTGAATTTCTTTACAGTCACAGTGGTCCTCGATTTCCGGTTACCCAGCGGCGAGCCGGGCTGGATCAGGGCGGTTTAGTAAGCCAGGGAGCGGTCGAGCGCTTCGAGGATCTTGTCGATGTCCGGCAAGTAATCCTCTTCCACCTTGGCAACGGGATACGGCATGTGGAATCCGCCGACCCGGATCACCGGGGCTTCGAGATGCAGGAAGGCCCGTTCGCCGATCCGCGCAGCGATCTCCCCGCCGATGCCTCCAAAGGTGGGCGCCTCGTGGGCAACAATCAGGCGCCCGGTCTTCTTGACGGAAGCTTCGACGGTGTCAAAGTCCAGGGGCGAAATGGAACGCAGATCGATAACTTCCACGCTTCGACCGTCCTCCAAGGCAGCGTTGGCAGCTGCGAGGGCAACAGGAACCAACGGTCCGTAGGCCACGATCGTGGCGTCGGTTCCTTCACGAACCACGTGCGCTTTGAAGGGATCCTCGGACAGGCCGGCGTTCTCCACGTCCACCTCGCCCTTGAGCCAGTAGCGGCGCTTGGGTTCAAAGAAGATCACCGGGTCTTGGCATTCGATGGCTTTCTGGATCATCCAGTAGGCGTCATGGGCGTTGGACGGCGAAATGATCCGCAGACCGGCGGTGTGGGCGAACAGTGCCTCCGGAGACTCGGAGTGGTGTTCAATCGAGCCGATGCCGCCGCCGTACGGAATGCGGATAACGACGGGAACGGTGAGCTTGCCCAAGCTGCGGGAATGGATCTTGGCCAGCTGGGTGGTGATCTGGTTGAAGGCCGGATAAACGAACCCGTCAAACTGGATCTCGCAGACCGGAGAGTAGCCGCGGAGCGCCAAGCCGATGGCGGTGCCGACGATGCCGGACTCGGCCAGGGGGGTATCCAGGACACGATCATCGCCGAATTCCTTGATGAGACCGTCGGTCACGCGGTAGACGCCGCCCAAGTGGCCGATGTCCTCGCCCATCAGAAGCGATTTCGGATTCTTCGTCAGCGACGCCCGGAGGCCCTCGTTGATGGCCTTCGCAATGGTCATGGTAGCCATCAGTTAGCTGTCTCCTCATCGCTTTCGAAGCCTGCCGAGTATTCCTCGAACCAGGCAAGTTCTTCCGCAATCAGCGGGTGCTGCTCCGCATAGACGTTGGCAAAGGCTTCTCGGATGTCCGGTACTTCCAGGCCGTGGGTGGTGCTGCGGACGTACTTGGCCAGCTCGTCGCCGTCGGCATCCACTTGGTCAAAGAATGCTTCGTCCGCGAGGCCCTCGGCACGCAGGTACTTCTCCAGGCGCTCCAGCGGATCCTTCTCACGCCAGGCCGCTTCTTCCGCGGCTTCCCGGTACTTGGTGGGGTCGTCTGCGGTGGTGTGCGCTCCCACCCGGTAGGTGTAGGCCTCGATCAGCACGGGGCCGCGTCCTTCGCGGGCGTGCTCGAGTGCCCACTCGGTGACGGCATGGACGGCGATGACGTCGTTGCCGTCCACCCGGATGCCCGGGAAGCCGTATCCCTTGGCGCGGTTGGCCAGGGGCACCTTGGTCTGGACCTCCGTGGGCACGGAGATTGCCCAATGGTTGTTCTGGCAGAAGAAGACCACGGGAGCGTTATAGGACGCAGCAAAGACCATGGACTCGTGGACGTCACCCTCGGAACTGGCGCCATCCCCGAAGTAGGCGATCACGGCTGCTTTGGAATCGGTGGAGTCCTGTGCGGCCGCGAGCTTCTGGTCCCGCTGGATACCCATGGCGTACCCCACCGCATGAAGCGTTTGCGCGGCCAAGACCAGGGTGTAGAGGTGGAAGTTGTTCTCCCGCGGATCCCAGCCACCGTTCGACACACCGCGGAATTGCTTAAGCAGTTCGGCAAGATCCACGTTTCGGACCAGCGCGACGCCGTGCTCGCGGTAGGTCGGGAAGATGTAATCCTGCGCCTGGCTTGCGTGGCCGGACCCAATCTGCGCGGCTTCCTGCCCCGTCAATGGAACCCACAGGGCAAGTTCGCCCTGGCGCTGAAGTGCGGTGGCCTCCTGGTCGAAACGCCGGATTCTGGCCATGTCCGTGTAGAAAACGCGAAGTTTCTCAGGATCAATTCGCTTGGCGTAGTCGGAGAAAACCGGGTCAGTGCCGAGCTTTCCGTCGGGCCCGAGCAACTGAACCATTTCGACTGGTTCGCCTGGCGCGGCCGCTGCCGCGGTGGTTGCCGCGAGAGTTTCTTCCGTCCCGGGGGGCAGTTGTGTCGAGCCCATTCCGTCTCCTTGCTTGCCGTTGGCGGGGCGCCAGGCAATGTCTGTCGCTGGGATATATGCCCGTTCCGGAATGCATTCCGGAACGGGCATACTTTTGGCTTTCGTCCCTTACTTTATCCGCAGTAAGTAACGGAGGCGCATTTGTTAACCGCTAGGAACCGTGCGGCGCCTTTGTATAACTCGCACAGAGATTCAGGAATCGGGTATTGGCCTCAACCTCGCCAATGCTTACGCGGACTCCTTCATTGGCAAAGGCTCGGACCGACAGTGCCTGTTCGGCCGCCAACGCCGCAAAATCAGCACTATTTTCGCCGAGATTCAGCCAAACGAAGTTGCCTTGGGCTTCAGGCACGAACCAGCCCAGTTCCTTCAGCCCGGCAGAAACGCGGTCGCGCTCCTCTACAAGGCTTTGTACCCTTTCCACAACCTGGTCGAAATGCTCGATCGACGTCACGGCTGCGCGTTCCGCGATTTGCGAAACAGCGAAAGGAGTCGCGGTAACCCTGAGGTGCTGGGTCAGCGAGGGACCTGAAACGCTGTATCCCACACGCAATCCAGCCAAACCGTGCGCTTTGGAGAAGGTCCTCAGCACTACGACATTCGGGTATTTCCGGTACAGCTTGATTCCGTCCACCGCATCACCGTTGCGGACGAACTCCTGGTAGGCCTCATCGATCACCACCACCACGTTTGAGGGAACGGATTGAATGAAGCGCTCCGTTTCCTCTGCGGTGAGGATCGGTCCAGTGGGGTTGTTCGGGGTACAAAGCAGGATGACTTTTGTGCGCACTGTAACCGCCGAAGCCATGGTGTCGAGATCGTGCCGACCATCTGCCAGCAACGGTATCTGGACACTGGCGGCGCCGGCGAGACCTACGCAAATGGGGTAGGCCTCAAAGGAACGCCACGCGTAGATGACTTCGTCCGGCTTCCCGTCGTCGTTTTGTCCGGCAAAGGTGGCGAGGATCTGGTTCAGTGCGCCAAGGCTGCCCGCACCCGTGACAACATCGTCAGCGGGGACGTCAAGGAATCCGGCCAGGGCGTTACGGAGCTTTGTGGCCAGCGGATCCGGGTAGCGGTTGATATCGGACTGGTCGGCAATGGCCTGCAACACTGCAGGAATCGGCGGCAGCGGGTTTTCGTTGGACGACAATTTGTAGCTGGTGAGGCCCTCAATCGGGGCTGGTGGTTTACCTGCCGCGTATTTAGGGAGCCTGTCTACGACCGGACGAGGGATTACGCCTTCCGGTGCGTTGTCAGTAGTAGTCATGGCCTCAAGCCTACTTGCCCAACCGTGGGAGTTGCCGAGCCCTTTAACAGGTCCGTGTGAAAGCATAGGGCCATGGGTTCATTCATCATTCGCGTCCTGATCAACGGGCTCGCCCTCTGGGTAGCCACGTGGTTGTTGGATGGCATGGACATCACCACCAACGCCACCGAGAAGGCCGCCACGAACGCCGGACTGACCCAAGGGGCAGACACAGCAGGCATCGTCTTGGCGTATTTGTTCATCGGACTGATATTCGGTGTGGTGAACGCCTTTGTCCGGCCCCTGGTGAGGCTGCTGTCCCTCCCGGTGACCATCCTGACACTTGGCCTGTTCACCATCGTCATCAATGCCGCGATGCTGTACCTGACGGCTTGGCTTAGCAGCTTCACCCCAGTACACCTCACCCTTGACTCCTTCTTCTGGACCGCCATTCTGGCCTCAATCATCATCAGCATCATTTCCATGGTGGCCGGGCTCATCCCTGGAGCCCGGAAACGCTAAATACAGGCCGGCCTACCGTGCCCCGGCCGCCGTTTTCGCCTCCCGGACCGTTGGTGGCGCGTCCGGGTTTGTGTCCGATGACGGTAACGGCAGGGGCGCCCTTGTCAGTTTGTAGCGGGTGACCTTGGCTGCTCCGCCGGCCCCTACGACGCTGGCGAATACCGCGGTGGACGCCATCAGGGATGCGTCATGGCTTGCACCCACCAAATCCGCTCCTTCCGCGTAGTACTCCTGGTTGTGCCCTGGCCCCAGTCCGAGCCCCTCCCCTACGGGCGTCCTGACCTCGTTGTTGAGCGTCACTGTCACCCTGTCCTTCGTGTCCGGATTCATCCGGCCGTCAGTGCCGGGAACCCAGTCCTGGGCATGTTCCAAATGCAGCGAACTGATTCCAGGTTCAGCTGTGATCCCCCCAACGGGCGCTCCGGCCGTCAGTACGTACTTGAGGTCAAATTCACTGAGGAACGCCTTGTTCTGGCCGAGGTTCATGGCATGGATACCTCCTTGGCTGTGCCCTACAGCGACGACTTGGTCTCCAGTCCCGGCACCAGCTTCGCGGAGTGCTTGGCTTACGGCCGGGATGATCGCTTCGGAGTCGTAACCCAGCCCTTCCCCGATTCCCTGCATATCGAAAGGGTTGGTGACCGCGGAATCGGGCTGGGTGCCGGGAATCAGGACCATCCATGTTGTCTGGCCATTGTTCCCAAGGCGGATGACCTCGATCTCGCCGTCTCCCCGGGCATGGAGCTGCTCCAGCCGGCGGAGGCTCGCCCCCATGGTCGGCTCCACGTTCTCCACAGTTTCGGTGGTTCTTTCCACACTCACAGGCCTCGGCCGCATGTCAGGACCGAACGGCGACTCCAGGACATTCCGCACAGCCCCACGCGTTCCAAGCCAAAACGGCACAATGGCTGATGCGATATCGCTCGTCATTTCCCGGCCCGGGGGCCAGGGCGGGCTGGACAAACGCATTTCGTCAATGCTGAGGATCCGCGGAAGCGCAGCCTTGGCTTCCGCCTCGACATAGTCCCGGTGGCTGGCCCTCACATCGGAACTGACATCCACCAGTTCCTGGCGCACTCGCCCCACGTCCTTTCGGCTATCGGCCACCGCATTGATGGCCTCGCAGCCGGAACCATAAGAGTCGTAGAGGAAGGGCTCCAAATCATCCTGGACACGACGCGTCTCCTCCTCGATCCGAAGAAGTTGTTGTACCAAATCATCAAGCTGGCTGGCGCCCCTCAGCAGTTCCTCCAGTTGGAACGACACCCCACCTACACCGCCCCTGATGGCGAGGGGTCCGTCGGGAGCCGGCGGCACGGGCCTCGGAGCTTCACCGGCACCGACCGGAGCTGCGTCGGACATCAAGGACCCCTCTCGCCCGAGACGGACACGTTCTGCGAGTGCCGGAGAACCAGGGCCACCGCGGAATCCAACGACTCCCGGGCGCGCATGAGCGCAGACGCGTGCACCGCAATAGTGGTCCGGTAGGCGCGTCCTGCCGGGGACAGCCAGTGGTCCAGCTGCGCCCGTCGCAGTGTTGCCAGGACAGCATCTGCCTGGTCAACGCAAGCCTTGATTCGCCATGCGAGTCTCTGGACTTCATGGCTACGGGACGCGCATTCCAGGGAATCGAAAACTGGCGGTTGGGCTGCAGGCATCAAGCCGACGCTCATGTCCTTGTACTCCCTTGATTTGTTGGGCTGATCGGTTGGTACGACGCTACGGACCGCCATCAGCTGGCGGAAGCGCCGCCGTCGTGTATGTGGATAACCCGAAGGGCCGTCCACATAGCCCCGTCACCAACTCCCGGCCTCCGCGCCGGGCATGAAAGAATAGGCATCATGGCTGAATCCCCTCGCGTGTCCCTCGCTTCCGAACCCCTCGCCCTTGGCCCCCTTGACGGCCGCTACCGTGCCGCCGTCGCGCCCCTCGTCGACTACCTGTCCGAGGCGGCCCTGAACCGCGATCGCGTTCACGTCGAAGTCGAGTGGCTGATCCACCTGACCAGCCAGTCGGTATTGCCGGGCGCCGGTCCCCTGTCGGACGAGCAGAACGCCAAGCTGCGCGCCATCGTTAGCGACTTCGACGCCGCCTCGGTCAACGAGCTTGCCGAAATCGAGGCCGTCACTGTCCACGACGTCAAGGCTGTCGAGTACTACATCGCCCGCCGCCTGCCCGCCATCGGCATTGAGCACCTGACGGCCATGGTGCACTTCGGCTGCACGTCCGAGGACGTCAACAATCTCTCCTACGCCGTCGGCATCAAGGGTGCAGTGGAGAACGTGTGGCTGCCCAATGCCACCGCCCTCGTCCAGCAGATCGAGGCCATGGCGGAAGCGAACCGCTCGGTTCCCATGCTGTCGCGCACCCACGGCCAGCCAGCTACGCCCACCACGCTCGGCAAGGAACTGGCCGTCATTGCGCACCGCCTGAAACGCCAGCTGGCACGTATCGCCAAGACCGAATACCTCGGCAAGATCAACGGCGCTACCGGCACCTACGCCGCCCACGTCGCCTCCGTCCCGGGTGCGGACTGGGAAGGCGTCGCCAAGTCCTTCGTGGAAGGCCTCGGGCTCACCTGGAACCCGCTGACCACCCAGATCGAAAGCCACGACTGGCAGGCTGAGCTCTACGCAGACATTGCACGGTTCAACCGCATCCTGCACAACGTCTGCACGGACATCTGGAGCTACATCTCCATCGGCTACTTCCGCCAGATCCCGGTTGCGGGCGCCACAGGTTCCTCGACCATGCCGCACAAGGTCAACCCGATCCGCTTCGAGAACGCCGAAGCCAACCTGGAGATCTCCAACGGCCTTTTGGACACCCTGGCAGCAACGCTGGTTACTTCCCGCTGGCAGCGCGACCTCACGGATTCCTCCTCCCAGCGCAACATCGGGGTGGCCTTCGGGCACTCGCTGCTTGCGATCTCCAACGTGGCCAAGGGCCTCAAGGCACTCGACGTGGCCGAGGAAGTCCTCGCAGGCGACCTCGACACCAACTGGGAAGTGCTCGGCGAAGCCATCCAGATGGTCATGCGTGCAGAGGCCATTGCCGGTGTTGAAGGCATGGAAAACCCGTATGAACGCCTCAAGGACCTCACCCGCGGCCAGCGCGTGGACGGTGCCCGCATGCAGGAATTCGTGCAGGGCCTGGGCCTCTCAGCCGACGCCGAAGCACGCCTGCTGGCACTTACCCCGGGTAAGTACACCGGCATCGCCGACAAACTCGTGGACCACCTGCAGTAAGTGGATCACTTGCGGCAAAGCGGAACGCTCGACGACGGCGGGCCGGGGCTGGGTGCCTCGGCCCGCCGTCGGCGTTTAACGCATCGGGGGCGTATCAGTGGGCAGGCGGAAGAGCGCTCCTTCCCAGTTGTTTTCCTCAGCATCCCGTCCAAGGGTTCGAGACACGGCGTGTCGGGCTTTGGCCGGGCTCATGCAGCTGATTGGCTTGAAGCAACCGGGCAGGAGCGCAGCCAGTCCACACCCGAACAGCTAGACGCAGAGGAGCGGAGCGGCCATGAAGCTCCTGTTGATCAGGCACGGACAGACCCCGGGAAACGTTGCGGGCCAGTTGGATACCGCCTTCCCGGGCCCTGGCCTGACCGAACTTGGGGAGCGACAGGCGGCTGCGTTGCCGGAGGCGTTGGCGGGCGAAGGCATTGAGGCCCTTTACACCTCCACCCTGTTGCGGACCCAGCGGACCGTGGCACCCTTGGCGAAGGCTACTGGCTTGGAGCCGGAGATCTTGGAGGGCGTCCACGAAATCGAGGCCGGCGCACTTGAGAAGAAGACCGACCACGAATCGCACATGCGCTACATGGGCACAGTTTTCGCCTGGGCGGACGGCGACCTGGACGTGCGCATGCCGGGAGCTTCCAACGGCCATGACTTCTTCGCCCGCTTCGATGCTTCGGTGGAAAAAGTTGCCGGCGCAGGGCATTCGACAGCTGTGATCGTCAGCCACGGTGCCGCGATTCGCTGCTGGGCTGGCCGACGGGCCACGGACATCGACACCGTGTTCGCCGAAACCCACCAGCTCCCAAACACCGGGATTGTGGCCCTCGAAGGCGACCCGGAGAACGGCTGGAAGGTGCTGCACTGGGACCAGATGCCGGTGGGCGGTATGGCCCTCTCGGACCAAACCGCCGAGGACCCCACGGGCGAAGCTCTCCAACCCTGATCTGAAACTGCGAGGCCTGCTCTTCACCCTAAAACCACTCCGAAAGGTGCAGACCGGGCCCCGCAACGCGGGAAGGCCCAGCATTTCTCCCGACGCTTACGCGCAGGAAACACCGTGGTAACCACCGCTCCTTAGGCTTGAGACGCATAGACACCTCCGACGAAACCCGGCGAATTGAGGCAGAAATGCAGACCAACCCACGGCTCAACATCCGGCAGGTCACGTGGGCCAACCCCGTGGGCGCCGACCTCCGGGCCGCACAGCAAGCCGAATTGGACTCCCGTTTCGGTAGCACCGACCATGAGCCAGGACCACCGCCGTCGGAAGCGGACACTGCGGTGTTCGTCGTGGCTTATGAGAAATGCTCAGGCCAGCCCTTGGGCTGCGGTGGGCTCAGGATGCTGGACGAGAACACAGCCGAAATCAAGAGGTTGTACGTGGTCCCCTATGCCCGGGGTTCGGGAGTGGCGAGCTCCATCCTGGCAGCTCTCGAAGCCCAAGCACACTCCCACGGATTCACCGTGATCGCGGCGGAGGCGGGGTCGGCCCAATCGGATGGCCGGAGCTTCTATGAAAGCGCCGGGTTCGCGGCCGTGCCCAATTTTGGTCCGTATGTGGGCGTCGACGAGTCCTACTGCTACTCCAAGCGGCTTGATTCGCACAGTGCCTCGCACACGGCGATGGCCTAGCCGGGACGGATGACCCGAAACATCAAGCGGAGTCGGCGGCAGTTCGATAATCTCGGGATATGGAAAAAGCAGACATCACCTTCCGCACCCGCAAATGGGTGCGGCCCGAGGATCTCAACGCCAACGGCACACTCTTCGGTGGCAGCCTGCTGAAGTGGATCGATGAAGAGGCAGCGATCTACGCCATCCTCCAGCTGGGCAACGGCCGGGCGGTCACGAAGTACATTTCGGAGATCAACTTTGTGAGCTCCGCGGTGCAGGGTGACCTCATCGAGATGGGCCTGACGGCGAAGCGTTTCGGCCGTACCTCGCTGACCATGCGCGCGGAAGTCCGCAACATGATCACCCGCCAGGCCATCTTGACCATCGAGGAAATAGTCTTCGTGAACCTTGGCGCCGATGGCCGTCCCCAGCCGCACGGTTACACCGAAATCACCTACGACCGGGACCGCATCCCAACCCACCACCTGACGGAGACGCTCGACGAAGACTGACGGGCCGGCGTCGTGACTTAAGTCCTGACTTAAACGGGTGCTGGCGGCCGCGGTGATGCGGCCGCCAGCTTGTATTTCCGGTGACGGGAGTGGTTTGCCACCGGAATCTGGGGGAACTGGGCTACAAGCGTCAGCGCCTGTCGAACGTCAACCCACCGGGCACCTGGAACGTGGGCATGAGTTCAAGCATGCCCACATTAACGTGGCGTGGCGTCTCGATCGCGTAGTCCAAGGCGTTGACGATGTCATCCGTAGTGAGTGACTCGTAGCCTTCGTAGTAGGTCTTCCAGGCCTCTTCCATGGCTTCTGGCGTGCCGCCCATGTTCCGTCCGAAGATTTCGGTTTCCACTCGTCCCGGGCAGATCTCGGTGACCCGGATACGCTTGCCCACGGTGTCGTTCCGGAGTTGCCGGGAGATCTGGTGCACGGCGGCCTTGGTGGCGTGGTAAACCGTGTGTCCGTAGAAGTTGTACACGCCGGCGATTGAGCTGATGTTGATGACGTGGCCCAGATCCCGTTCCACCATGCCTGGGAGAACCAGGCGGGTGAGCTGCAGGAGACCACGAAGGTTCACATCCACAAGTTCGTCGATGTCCTCTTCGGAAGAGTCCAGGATGTTGCCGGGGCGGGAAACGCCTGCACAGTTCACCAGGACGTCCACCTTGAGCTCACCAACGACGGCGGCCAGCGCGGCTGTGTCGGTCAGGTCCACTACGTGCGGGATGGCTCCGGTGCGGTCAGCCAAATCGGCGAGGCGTTCCTCGTTGCGCGCAACGGCGTGGACAGTCAGGCCCCGCTTGGCGAGCCGCTCGGTAATTGCTGCCCCCATGCCGGTCGACGCGCCGGTGACGAGGGCTGTGGTGTAGTCAGAAAAAGACATTGGATCTCCAAAGAAAGCGTGGGGCGAAGCGCGCCGGGCCCGGAAGCCCGGCGCGCTGCCCGGAATGGCGTGGGGGCTAGGCGTCGCGCAGCGGTTCGTGGGCGCGGTCCTTGACCGTACTCACGGCGATGAGGGTGCCGAGGGCGGTAATGACTGCGTAGAAGGCCGGCATGTAGATGTTGCCCGTGCTGCCGATGAGCCAGGTCATGAGCAGGGGTGCCGTGCCGCCAAAGAGGGCCGAGGAAATGTTGTAGCCCAGGCCGTAAGCGGAGTAGCGGACGCGGGTGGGGAACAGTTCGACGATGAGGATGTGGATTACTGCGGTGTGACCGGCGAAGACGACGGCCATGATGCAGGCACCAAGGATAGCCAGGCCCATCTGGCCGGTCGCGATCAGTGCGTACGACGGGATTCCGAGGATGGCCATGGCAATTGCTGATCCTGCGATGACCTTCTTGCGGCCAACACGGTCGGACAGGGCACCCATGAACGGGATGGCGACACAGATGACCACCAGGCTGCAGGCTGTCACCAGGAGGGCCTCGCCAATCGTGAAGTTCAGTTGCTTGCCCTTGAGGAACGTGGGCATGTAGGAGAACAGGACGTAGTAGCCGGAGCCGTTCATCAGGGGGATGAAGAGCGCCAGGAGCATGGCACGGCGGTGTTCCTTGGACTGGAATGCTTCCTTGAGCGGGTTCTTTGAGAGTCCGCCCTCTTCCTTGAGCTTCTCGAAGTTGGGGGTGTCGCTGATGGCCTTGCGGATGTACCACCCGATGATGCCCATGGGGATGGCGACCAGGAACGGGATGCGCCATGCGAACGAACCGAAGCCGCCGCCGTCGATCGCTGACTGGGTGAGCCACGGCGACATGGAGTACGCCACCAAAGTACCGGTCAGCAGTGCCGCGAACGAGGCTATCTGTGCGTAGGAGGTGATGATGCCGCGTTTGCCCTCGGGGGCATGCTCAGCGAGGAAGGTCATGGCGCCTGCGGCTTCGCCACCGACGGAGAAGCCCTGCAGGAGCCGGAGGAGGACCAGAAGAATCGGGGCCGCAACGCCGATCGCCGCATACGGAGGCAGCAGCCCGATGCCCGCGGTGGCCACGCTGATCAGGAGGATCACGAAGACCAGTAGTTTTTGCCTGCCGATCCGGTCGCCGAGATAGCCGCAGACCACTGCCCCGAGCGGCCGGACGAAGAACGAGACCGCGTAGCCTGCAAACACGAAAAGCAGTGCGTTGTCAGGGTTGCCCGGCGCGAGGAAGACGAGCGCCAGCGTTCCCGCCATGAAGGCGAAAATGCCGTTGTCGTACAGTTCCACGAAGATGCCAACACAACCTGCGGTGACAACCTTGCGGGTTTGGCGGCCCGTGAGCCGCTCATGCTGCACTGGCGCAGCGTTGGTGCTTGCGGTCATGACTTTTCCTTACTGGGATGAGCGTAGCAACGCCTACTGGTGTGGCGACAGGCCTTTTAGCTGCATGCGGCAACTGGCAGGTCCTGCCACTGGGGACGGCATCCGATGCCGAGGAGTCCGAAGACGGTGTTGACGGATTCGCGGAGGGTTTCAAGTTGGGCCCGCGAGCGCCTAAGGGCGGCAGTTGCATCTGCCACTGTGGTTTTCCGAAAACGGACTTTGTCCCCTGGCCTCGCCTGGGCCAGGACATCCAGTCCGGTACTGGTGACAACTGCGAGCACGGGATACCCGGCGGTCACGCCGCGGCCCCTGTGCAGTACCAGCAGTTCGTCCCGGGAAGGAACCTCGACGGCGCCCACTGGCACACCGCGGGAAAGGACCTCGCCGCTTGAGGTTCTTTCCGGTAGCTCCCCACCCAGCCTCAGGCCGATGTGGTTGCTGCGGCCACTGACGGCGTATTCGGAGGTGAAGAGGAGCTCACCGGAGCGGCCGAAATCGACGACGTCCGGCCCGTCCGTCACATCGACCAACAAGTCTGAATTCATGCTTGGCCGTTCCAAGCCGAGGCGGAACAGCGGAAGGTCGAAGTACGGCTGGCGTACCGGGCCGACGCTCCTGCGGGTGGACAGGCTGGTTCCTTCCTTGAGCTGATGGCCGAAGCCAACGACGGTGTCCGGCGCTACGCTGCCCAACAGGCTATCTGCCTCGATTGAACCGTGGATGGCCAGGTAGGCGCGCAGTCCGCGGTGGATCCCGCGAACGGACACGGACTCCCCGGAACGGACGGAGACCGGTTCCCATTGGCTGGCCGGTCGTCCGCCAACGGTGAGCGTGAGCGGGGCGCCGGTAACGGAGATCAGGATGTCTGTGGTGGCTTTCATCCGGAAGTCCAGGGCCGTGATCTCCACCAGTGGATCGTTGTCCAGGTTGCCGGCGAGGATGTTGGCGGCCCGGGCCGAGTACTGGTCCAGGGCCCCGTTGACTGGGAGTCCGTAGCGGGGGCCACGGGTCCGGCCAAGGTCCGTGACGACGGAGTTGCCGGGCTGCTGGATCAGGATTCCGCCGCTCATGGCCTTGCCTCCAGAGCGCCGGGCTGAAGAGCGCCGGGCTGAAGGATGCTGGGCTGAAGAGCGCCGGGCTGAAGGATGCCGGGCTGAAGGGTGCTGGGCTGAAGCTCCATGCCGTCGAAGTCGCCGAAGTCTTCCGCCCTGATCTGCCTGAACCTGAGAATGTCGCCGGGACGGTAAGGCACCAGTGGTTCGCGGCGGATGTTCAACACGGAGAAGGGTGTCTGTCCGATGACGCACCATCCGCCGGGAGCGACGGCTGGCGCGATGACGGCTTGGCGCCCAGCAACCGATACTGCGCCGGCGGGAACGCTCAACCGGGGGTCCTTCAAGCGCGGTACTGGCTTGGGGAAGTCCGGGCCGTCCATCATGGGTGATCCTGCCGGCGCTCCCAGGCACCGGATGGTGTAGGTCTTCCCGGTGTGGAGGCGGATCACGTCATCTGTGCTGAGGCCCTGGTGGGATGCAACCTTTTCCAGGTCCGGGCCATATTCACCGCCGTAAACAACGGGAACATCGAAGTATCGGGGAGCAACTGACGCTTCCCCTGCGCGGCCCAGCTCAGTGAGGCCGAGCTTGACGAAAGCGCGCATCTGCCGGGCAGAGACCAAAAGCGGGTCGAATTCCACCAGCACGGAGTCGTACGTGGGGACGGCTCCATGAAGCCCTTCGGCGCCGCATCCTTCCAGCCAGTGGGCCAGGCTGTGGACGGTCAGCCAGTTCTCTTCGCTGTCCGCAGAGATGGCAACGACGCGCAAAGCGGAATCACCGGATTCGTGGATCTCGGTGGGCGAGGCAACGGATAGCGACATGTCAGGCCACCTTCGCCCGGGATTCCATGACCTCGGCAAGGGGTGCAATCCGGACGCCTGCTGCAAGCAGCTCCGTGCGGATCAGCCGCGCCAGTTCTACCGCACCAGTGTTGTCGCCGTGGAGCAGAACAGTGTCTACGGTGATGTCCATGTCCACCCCGCTTGCGCAGCGGAGCTTGCCTTCGGTCACCATGCGAAGGGTTCGGTCCACGATCTCGGTGGGATCGTGGAGGACTGCCCCGGGCTGGCTGCGGGGAACCAGGGTGCCATCTTCCTGGTAGGCGCGGTCCACGATTCCCACGATGGCGACGTTCAACCCTGCTTCACGTGCTGCGGTGGCTAGTTGGCCCTCTTGGGCTACCACTGTGAGGCCGGCATCCACGCGGGCGACTGCCTCGGCAACGGCCTTGGCATAGTCGGTCCGGACCGCCACCAGGTTGCCGAGCCGGCCGTGCGGCGCGAGATGGGCCACCTTGGTGCCGTGGAAAGCGGCAAATCCGTTCAACGCACCCAATTGGTACAGAACATCGTTCTGTACTTCGCCCGCAGTGAGGCCCATATCCCGGCGGCCAAAGCCACGCAGGTCCGGGAAGCTCGGGTGGGCCCCGATGCCTACTCCGCGGCGAACGCACTCGGCGACGGTGGCGGCCATGATGTCGGGGTCGCCAGCATGGAACCCGCAAGCGATATTGGCGCTTGTCACGATGTCCAGGAGCTCGGAATCGTCGCCGATGGTATAGGCGCCAAACCCCTCTCCCAGATCCGCTACAAGATCAATGATCGGATTCACGTAATTCTCTTTCCATGGCTTTGACAGTGGGGAAAAGGAAATTCAAGGAATTTCCACTGCGGGAAGACTCTTCAGGGAAACCAAAGTTTTGCCTGAAGTTCTTTCCAAAAGTCTCGCACCGGCCGGGCATGCCGCACAAAGACCTATTCGCTATCCCGTGATAGCTCTCCGTTATGACCTGCGCCACCCTGTACTGTGGCTTGGGTCCCAACCACACCCGGATAGAATTTCCTTTACGCATGCCACCCGGGGGACGTGGCCCTCCAGGAAGGCAGACCCATGGACACGCGCAAGCTCTCATACTTCGTGCAGATCGTTGACTCAGGCAGCATCACCAAGGCTGCAGCTGCCCTCCACGTTGCCCAGCCCGCCCTGAGCCAGCAGGTATCCGCACTGGAGACGGACCTTAAGCAGCGCCTGCTGATTCGCAGCAAACAAGGGGTTGAGCCCACGGCAGCCGGGCACACGCTCTACCGTCACGCACAATCGATCCTGCGTCTGGTTGAGCAGGCCAGGCAGGATGTCGCATCCTCCGGCGCGGCTCCCTCCGGACGGGTGTCAATCGCCATTGCGCCCTACAGCATGGCCTCCAGCCTGACACCACAGATCATCAGCGAGGTAGGCCGGCGATACCCGGACATCGTGGTCCACCTGACCGAGATCTTCGGCGGCGTGCTGAGCGAGGCCATCAAGAACGGCCGCTTGGACATGGCGCTGATCTACGAACCGGGGAAGATCCGTGGCGTCCAGTTCACCACCATGATCGTGGAGGATCTGCATTTGGTGGTCCACCCTGACGTGGACATCAACCGCGGCAAGGACACCGTCACCCTCGCGGAGGCAAGCACTTTGGGACTGTTCCTTCCGGAGAAGAACCACACACTGCGTCAGCTCATCGAAAAGGGCCTGGCGGACCAGGACCTTCCCCTGAAGCTGGTAGGCGAAGTGGAATCTGTTCCTTCGCTGACAAGGCTCATCCAGGCCAACCTCGGTGGCACAGTGTTGCCCAAGTCCGCTGCCGACGCCCTCTTCCCAGACCAGGACTTCAAGGTAATGCGGATCGTCGAACCCGGCCTGCAGAGCAAGATCGCCCTTTGCACCCCGGACCATGAGCCACTGTCGGAGGCAGCGTCAGCGGTGTTGCTGGTGGTCAAGGAGATGCTGCACCAACAACTGATCACCAAGTACGGGACCGATCCCGTCCAGCTGCCCGCCCATCCATAACAAAGCCTTATCCGGACAGTCAGCTTTGGTCTTATTCAGGACCGTTTTAATTTCCTAATATCGAATCAGCAAACAATTCGAAACCAGACCCCGAATTCCGTGGGCACATTCAAAGGAAACAACGGTGAAAAAGATCAGCACAACCGGATGGGCATCACATCCAACCCGCGGAACAGTCAGCGCACGGACCGGATTCCACTGCCCACGAAATGGTTTTTGGCGGCCCACCGGTGGAATTGGCGAACCGCTCTTCGTCTTCGAAGGCAGCCTGATGCCCACGCACGCCGGCGGCAGCATCGAATGGCACTTCGTGGACACGCGGCCCGGACACGCCGGACTGGATTGAGGGCGAACCACCCAACCCGACCGCCCGCCGTCGTACATCACCATGATGTGCAGCCCCCAAAGGCGCCCTGCCACCGGCAAGGCGCCTTTTCCATATGGGCAGGCGTTCACGTCGGCAAGGACAACGCTGCCGTGGGAGTGCATGCGAAAGGGGCCGGCCACCTCGCCTTTCGACGATCCGCGACCGGCCCTGGCAGAGGCGCCTAGTCCTCGACCAGAAGACCCTTCTCCTTCAGCTTCTCGGTCAGCCCGCAGAGCTCTAAGGTGTTACCGCCGTCGTGGTAGAGCTTGATGAGTTCGCGTTCATGGTCGTCACGGGCCTGGGACAGTGCGATGACTTCCTCGGCCTCTTCGCGGCGAACCACCACGACACCGTCAGCGTCGCCGCGGAGGATGTCGCCCGGATAGATGATTTCATCGCCGAAAACGATCGGGTGGTTGATGGGCCCCAGGGTCTCCTTGACAGTGCCCTTGATACTGACGCTGCCGGAGAAGACGGGAAGGCCCAGCTCGATCAGGTCCTGGGTGTCGCGCACACCGGAATCGGTAACCATGGCGGCAATGCCTTTGGCTTTCATGGCATTGCCGAGGACGTCGCCGAACGTGCCGGCCTCGGCCATCTCCTGCGCACCCACCAAGACCACGTCGCCTGCCTGGGCGTAGTGGATCGCCACCTGCAGCATGAGGTTGTCCTGCGGGGCGCAGGCCACCGTGACGGCGGGCCCGCAGAACGACATTGAACGATCGATCGGCTTGATCCTGGAGCTCAAGGCGCCGCGGCGGCCCTGGGCTTCATGGATGGTTGCCGAGGAAAAAGCGGCAAGGCGGCTGACAACGTCAGCATCCGGACGTTCAAACTTGGTTTTGACGTGGATCATCTCTGGATCTTTCTAGGTGAGGGCGTTGACGGCTTCGCGGATCGAATCCATACCGGCGTTGATGGTCTCCAGCGAGGTTGCGAAGGAGATACGGAAGTAGGGGCCGAGGCCATAAGCCGAGCCCTGGATAACGGCCACGCGGGCAGCGTCCAGCAAATACAGCGTGAAGTCCTGGTCGTTCCCGATCACACGGCCGTCCGGCGCGGTCTTGCCGATCACCCCGGAACAGTTCACGTAGGCATAGAAGGCGCCTTCCGCCGGGGCCACGGACAGTCCGTTGATGGAGTTCAAACCGTCGACGGCGGCGTCCCGGCGCTTGCGGTACACCTCCACAGAGTCGCGGACAAAGGCCTGGTCACCGTCCAACGCAGCAACTGCGGCCGCCTGGCTGATGGACGACGGGCACGACGATGTCTGGGACTGCAGCTTGTTCATGGCTGCGATCAGCGGGGCGGGACCCACACCGTAGCCCAAACGCCAGCCGGTCATTGCGTAGGCCTTGGAAACGCCGTTGACCAGCAGGATGCGGTCCTTCAGCGCAGGCACCGCAGAGACCAGGCTGGTCACGCGGCCTTCGCCGAAGTAGACCTCGTCGTAGATCTCATCGGTGAGGACGAAGACCTCCGGGTGCTCCTCAAGGACTGCTCCAAGTGCCTGCAATTCCTCGCGGGAGTACACAGCTCCGGTCGGGTTGGACGGCGCGTTGAGAATGAGCCACTTGGTCTTCGGGGTGATGGAGTTTGTCAGGGCATCAGGGGTGAGCTTGAAGCCTGTCTCTTCACCGCATGCGACGATCACAGGCGTGCCATCGTTGGCGAGCACCATGTCCGGGTAGGAAACCCAGTAGGGCGCGGGGACGATCACTTCGTCGCCCTCATTCAGCGAGGCCATCAACGCCACGTACAGGACCTGCTTGGCACCACCGCCGATGGTCAGCTGGTTCCGCTCATAGTGCTGCCCGGTGTGGGCCTCGATCTTGCGCAGGATGGCCGCCTGCAACTCGGGCGTACCGTTCACCGAGGTGTATTTTGTCTCGCCGGCAGTGATTGCTGCGATGGCGGCTGCCTTGATGTGGTCCGGGGTGTCGAAGTCGGGCTCGCCGACGGTCAGGTCGATGATCGGGATGCCCTCGGCTTTGAGTTCGCGGACGCGTGCAGCCGCGGCGACGCTCGCCGAGGATTTAATGCGGATGACCCTCGACGCCGGCAGGTAGTCGGCCATGTCTCCTCCAGGAATGTGGGACTCAGGACCCGCTGATTAGCGTGTCCCCTTTTCGAGACTAGGTATTTGCTGGCTCTGTTGGATAAGACCTAATGTGCGTGGATCTATAAGGGAGCCTTATGACAAGGGGGGCCACCGCAGCCTTGGCGGCCTATGTGTGCGCCTAAACGGCCCTGAACATGCACTTTGCTTATGGGTTCACTGTGGATTGGTATTTCCTGATGGAGGCGAACCCTGCCTAGATTCAAAGAGTCAGAAGTGTGGTCCACTCCGAAAGGGAGCCAATGCCGGCCCAAACCGTTTCACTCCAAGGCCGCCCAGCCACAGGACGGTATGCCTACCGGGCCAAAGCAGCCCGGCGGCAGGCTTTGGACCACGCGGAACACATCGAACACGCCAAGCTGGCGCATGCGCTGGGAACGCACCGGCAGCTCTTATCTCATGCCAACAGCGCGATTCGCACCCTGACCGCCGCCAGAAACGAGTTGCTTGCGCAGGCAATTAAGGACGGGCTCACCATCGCCACCGTTTCAGCGGTCACCGGGGAGAACATGAAATCGGTCCGGGCCATTGCTTTGGCTTATGACGATCTGCACCCGAGCGACGTCCCCCGCAGCGCACATTTGTCCGCGCTCCGGCACAAAACCGACGAGCTCAGGGCAGCTGAGCAGCATCGCGACCGGATCATCGAACGCCGCGAAGCGCTGATTGTGATGGCCCTCCGGAACCAGGTCTGTGATGAGCTGGAGCTCGCGTCGCTGACCGGACTCACTCCGGACCACATTCGCCGGTCGCACCGGGGCAGTGCCCGGCCTGCCTGAGCCCGGTCGCACCGGGGCAGCCCCCGGCCTGAGCCCACCGTTGAACCCGACGGCCGCAGACGGTAGAACGGTGGGATGAGCGACGTAAACGCATGGATGGATCTGTACCTGCAAGCGTGGACCTCGAATGAGCCCGACGATATCCGGGCCATGTTCACCGAGGACGCCGTCTACTACGACCGGCCAAACACCGAGAAACCGTGGCACGGGCATGATGAGATCGTTCAGCACTGGTCCGGCGATTCGGCCGATCAGCCGGAGGACTGGACGTTTGAATGGACTCTCCTGGGCCAGGACGGAGACACAGCGTTCGTCCAGGGCCTCACCACGTACCTCAACGGCGACCCCACGTACGACAACCTCTGGGTCATCCGCTTCGCCGACGACGGCCGTGCCCGCGAATTCACCGAGTGGTACATGGCCCGGAAGTAGTCCCGTCAGTAGCTCTCGCGCTCGGCCGTTTCGGGAACCGGGATGAACGTTGAAGCGAACCCTTCGGACGCCCTCGCCAGCACCGCAACGTCGGCGCCGACCAGCACAAAGGAGGCACCGGCGTCGAGGTAGGCGTGGGCGGTATCGGGGTTGAAGGCGTTCACGCCGGCAGGCTTACCGGCCGCTTTGGCGGCTTCAAGGCAATGCTCGACGACGGCCCTCACCAACGGGTTTTCCTGCTGTCCCAGCAACCCCATGGAGGCGGCCAGATCCGAGGGCCCCAGGAAGATGCCGTCGACGCCGTCGACGGCCAGGATCTCCTCCACAGCCGATGCCGCAGCTTCGGATTCGATCTGGACCGTGAGGCTGATGGAATTCGACGCGGAGCCAAGGTAGTCGGGAACACGGTTCCAGCGCGAGGAACGGGCCAAGGCGGATCCCACGCCGCGGACCCCATGCGGCGGATACCTCACCGCAGCAACGGCGGCAGACGCCTCGAACGCCGAGTTCACCATGGGCACCATGAGGTTCTGCACGCCGAGGTCCAGGTATTGCTTGATGACCACGGTGTCGTTCACCGGCGGCCGGACCATGGCCTGCACGGGATATCCGCTGACGGCATGCAGCTGGGCGAGGATCGATTCGAGGCCGTTGGGGCTGTGCTCGGCGTCGATCAGCACCCAATCAAGCCCGGACCCGGCGCAGATTTCCGCTACCAACGGACTGCCGGAGCACACCCACATGCCGGCGAGTGGACGGCCGGCGGAAGCAAGGGCCGAATAAAAGGTAGGGCTCAGCTGAAGTGACATGTCACAACTCCCAACGGTCCATAGTCCGAGTGAACGGTATCCCCTTTGTACACCCACAACGGCCTGGTAAACGAGCCCGCCAGGATAATATCTCCGGCCTTCATCGAATCACCGTGCGCGGCGATCTTGTTGGCCAACCAGTGCACTCCGTTGGCCGGGTGATCGAGCACTCCGGCAGCGACCCCGGTCTCTTCCACGGTCTGGTTTTTGTAGAGGATCGCCGACACCCAGCGGAGGTCGACGGCGTCGGGACGCACCGGCCGCCCACCGATCACCATCGCACCCATGGCGGCGTTGTCAGAGATGGTGTCCACGATGGTCCGGCCCTCCATTTCGATCCTGGAGTCCAGGATTTCGAGGGCCGGAACCACGTAGTCGGTCGCGTTGAGGACGTCGAAGATGGTGCAGCCGGGCCCCTTGAGACCCGACTTCAACACGAAGGCCAGCTCCACCTCAACCCGCGGATGCGTGTACCGGTCCCATTCCACGGAGCACCCGGTTTCGAGGACCATGTCATCAAAAATGGCTCCGTAGTCGGGTTCGGTAATGCCCGTGGCGGCCTGCATGGCCTTGGACGTGAGGCCGATCTTGCGCCCTACCAGCGTCCGGCCTGCTTCCTCGTTCCGTTGCCGCCACAACTGCTGTACGGCGTAGGAATCCTCCACCGTCATCTCCGGGTAGCGTGCGGTCAGGCGCGGCACCGGCTTGCGGTTGCGGTTCGCCTCAAGGAGTTCGTCGGCAATGGCTTCGATCGTCTTCGCGTCCATCATGGTTTAGACCTGCGCCCCCAGCTTGAAGCCCTCCGCCGTATCTGAAGCGCCTTCGGGGCGGGTGTAGGAGAAGCCGTCGGCGCCTACCGTGACAGCCATTTCGGACTTGTCTTCGCGTTCGATGATGGGCTGGGGGTTGCCGTCGAGGTCCAGGACCAGGGAAGCCTCGGTGTACCAGGACGGGACCACGGGGTTGCCCCACCAGTCGCGGCGCTGGTTGTCGTGGACGTCCCACGTGACGGTGGGGTTGTCCGGGTCGCCGGTGTAGTAATCCTGGGTGTAGATCTCCACGCGGTGCCCGTCCGGGTCAAGGATGTAGAGGTAGAACGCGTTGGACACACCGTGGCGTCCGGGGCCGCGTTCGATCCTGTCGGAGATGCGCAGGGCACCCATCTTGTCGCAGATCTGGATGATGTTGTGCTTCTCGTGGGTGGAGAACGCGATGTGGTGCAGGCGCGGCCCGTTGCCGCCGGTCAGGGCGGTGTCGTGCACGGTCTGCTTGCGGTGCATCCACGCAGCGTACGTGACGCCGTCGGAGTCCTTGATGTCCTCAGAGACGCGGAAGCCGAGGTCCTCCAGGTACTTGCGTCCGCGCGGGACGTCCGGGGTGACCTGGTTGAAGTGGTCCAGGCGGACCAGTTCGCCGGCGGAGTAGAGGTCGTAGCGCTGGGTGAGGCGCTCGACGTGCTCCACGTCGTAGAAGAACTCGTACGGGAAGCCCAGCGGATCCTCCACGCGGACGGAGTCGCCCACACCCTTGGTGAAGCCTTCCTTGCGGCGCTCCACCCGGCAGCCGAGTTCGCGGTAGTAGGCCTCGGCGGCGTCGACCTCGGCCGGGGACTTCACGCGGTAGGCGAAGGCAGCGGCTGCGGCGACCGGGCCCTTGCGGAGGACCAGGTTGTGGTGGATGAACTCCTCGAAGGAGCGCAGGTAGATGGTGTTCTCGTCTTCTTCGGTGACGTGCAGGCCGAGGAGGTCCACGTAGAAAGCGCGAGACTTGGCGAGGTCCGTGACCACGAGTTCCAGGTAAGCGCAGCGGACAATGTCCGGAGCCGGAACCGTGGGAGTGGGGATGGGGCCGGTAAAGGGGTTGCTCATGGGATTCTCTCTTCGTTGAAAGGTCTTAGGCGCCGAATTTAGGGGTGTGGACTGAGCCGAGGGTGATGTGCACGGCCTGCTGGTCGGTGTAGAAGTCGATGGAACGGTAACCGCCCTCGTGGCCCAGGCCGGAGGCTTTCACACCGCCGAACGGGGTGCGGAGGTCACGGACGTTGTGGCTGTTGAGCCACACCATGCCGGCTTCGACGTTCTGGGAGAAGTTGTGCGCACGGGTCAGGTTCTGGGTCCAGATGTAGGCCGCCAGGCCGTACTTGGTATTGTTCGCCAAGGCGAGGGCTTCGTCGTCGTTCTCGAACGGCGTGATGGCCACGACCGGCCCGAAAATTTCTTCCTGGAAGATCCGTGCGTCAGGTGCGACGTCGGCAAACACCGTGGGTGCGATGTAGTTGCCTTCGGGCAGGTGGTCGGGCCTGCCGCCGCCGGCCAAGAGGCGGCCTTCGGACTTGCCGATCTCCACGTACGATGCGACCTTCTCGTAGTGCTCAGGGTGGACGAGCGCACCCACCTGGGTCTTGGGATCGTGGGGATCACCCACCACGATGTTCTTGGCGCGGGCGGCGTACTTTTCACAGAATTCGTCGTAGATGGCCCGCTCAACCAGGATGCGGGAACCGGCGGTGCAGCGTTCGCCGTTGAGGGAGAACACCCCGAAGAGGGCCGAATCAATGGCTGCGTCCAGATCAGCGTCGGCGAACACCACACAGGGCGACTTGCCGCCGAGCTCCATGGACAGGCCTTTGAGGTTTGCCGCGGCGTTCCGGAAGATCGTCTGTCCGGTGGTGGTCTCGCCCGTGAAGGAAATCAGCGGTACGTCAGGGTGCTTGACCAAGGCGTCCCCGGCTTCCTCGCCCAAGCCGTTGACCAGGTTGAACACGCCGTCGGGCAGCCCGGCATCCTTGAAGATCTGCGCCCACAGGGAGGCGGAAAGCGGCGTGAATTCGGCTGGCTTCAGGACCACGGCGTTGCCGGTGGCGAGTGCTGGGGCAAGCTTCCAGGACTCGAGCATGAACGGGGTGTTCCACGGGGTGATCAGGCCGGCGACGCCGATCGGCTTGCGGTTCACGTAGTTGATCTGTGAACCCGGGACCTTCATGGCGTCGTCGAACTGGGCAACGATCAGGTCGGCAAAGAAACGGAAGTTCTCGGCAGCGCGGAGGGCCTGGCCCTTGGCCTGGGTGATCGGCAGGCCGGTATCGAACGTTTCCAGCTCCGCGAGGCGCGCTTCCTGGGCCTCGACAGCATCGGCGATCTTGTTCAGCACACGGGCACGTTCGCGGGGCTTCATCTTCGGCCACGGACCGTTCACAAATGCTTCGCGGGCTGCGGCGACGGCGAGGTCGATGTCTTCCTTCTGGCCAGCCGCGGCCGTGGCGTAGTTGCCGTTGGATACGGGGTCCAGGACGTCGAAGGTCTTGCCTGAGAGAGAGTCAACGAACTCGCCGTTGATGAAGTGCTGGATGTGCGTGGGGAGGTTCTCGGGGATGTAATGCTTGCTGGTTTCTACTGAGGTCGTCATCGTTGAAGTCCTTACTGGTTCTTTGCTGTGGAGAGGTAAGCGTCCAGGGTGGCGGCGCGGTGTTGGCGGGCTGCTTTTTCGATGGTGTCGGCGTCTGCTCCGGACTCGATGAGCTGCAGCAGTGCTTCGTGTTCGCGGACTGATTCCTGGGCGCGGCCGGGGACGAACCGGAACGTGGAGGACCTCAGGGATGCGAGCCGGTTCCAGCCCCGGTGGACCAGGTCAAGGATGTGTGGATTGGGGCAGTGTTCAAAGAGGACACTGTGGAAGTCCTGGTTCAAAGCCGTGAAGCGGACGGGATCGAAGTGTTCCAGGCACTCACGCATCTCCTCGTTCACCGCACGTGCCCGGGCAATCGCCACCGAATCGATCAGCGGAGCCGACAATGCCGTGGCGGCACCTTCGACGATGCTGAGGGTCTGCATCGTGTACAGGTACTCGGTGGGGTCGATCCCGGACACCGTCGCACCGACGTTGCGTTCGAACTTCACCAGCCCTTCGGCCTCCAGGCGGCGGATTGCTTCGCGCACGGGAACCACGCTGAAGCCCAGATCCTCGGCGATCTTCGCCAGCACCAGCCGGTAGCCCGGGGTGTAGGTACCCTCGACGATCCTGGCCTTGACGGCGTCATAGGCCTGCTGGGACTTACTTCCGACGGCGGTTTCAGTCACCGGATGCTCCTTCCGGGCTTTGCGTGGCGTTCCACTCGTCTGTGACCCACTTCGCGTA
Organism: Arthrobacter sp. LFS091; assembly: GCF_047977885.1. NCBI lineage: Bacteria > Bacillati > Actinomycetota > Actinomycetes > Micrococcales > Micrococcaceae > Arthrobacter > Arthrobacter sp. LFS091. Next base: position 380,360 of record NZ_JBFPFP010000003.1, on the reverse strand, counting down.
CCGCGCCTGCCATTCTTTGTTCATCGGGTAGAGCCCGTCCACGCTGTTGCCTTCCTGGACCATCTGGAAAATGAACGTCTCTTCCTTTTCCTGCTGAATGCAGTCATCCACGAGTTCATCGGCGATGGCCGGCGGGATCACCAGGATGCCGTCGGAGTCGGCCACGATGATGTCGCCGGGCTGCACGGTGGCCCCGCCACAGGCGATGGTGATGTCCGTATCCCACGGGATATGCCTGCGTCCCAGCACGGCCGGGTGCGGGTTGGCGAAGTAGGTGGGCATCTCCAGATCGGCCACGGCGGAGTAGTCGCGGACGCCGCCGTCGGTGATGATCGCAGCTGCCCCGCGGACCTGGGCCCGCAGCGCGAGGATGTCCCCCACTGTGCCGGTACCCTTTTCTCCCCTGGCTTCCATGACCAGGATTTCGCCTTCGTTGACGGAATCGATGGCGCGCTTCTGGGCATTGAACCCGCCACCGTGGGTCTTGAAGAGATCCTCCCGATTGGGAACGTAGCGCAGCGTCCGTGCGAGGCCCACAACTTTGCGGTCCGGGCGGGTGGCCTGCAGGCCATCGATACTCACGTTGTTGAGGCCGCGCTTGCGCAGCTGCGAAGACAACGTGGCCGTCGCGACGGACTCGAGCTTGGCTTTCAACTCCGGCGTCAGGGCACTCCCGGTCTCGGCATCAGCCGCGGCGGGGGCCAATCCCGCAGCTTCCCGCGAACCGTACGCCTCTTCCCGCTGGGTGTCATCGCTCTTGGGCTGGGCACCAAAGTCCGCGAACGGCGTCGTACCTTCCGTCACCTTGGTAACCAGGCGTCCGCTGCTGAAATCACCGCCGGTGACCTCAATTTCGACGACGTCTCCCGGCTGGGCGACCGACGCGCCGGCCGGGGTGCCGGTGAGAATGATGTCGCCTTCTTCCAGGGTGAGCAGCTGGGAAAGGTCCGCCACGAGCTGCGCGAACGGAAAGAGCAGGTCCTCCGTGGTGTCGTCCTGGACGAGATCGTTGTTGTGCCAGGTCCGGATCCGCAGCGCAGCGGGATCCACAGCGTCCGCCGGGATCAGTGCAGGACCGACAGGCGTGAAGCCGTCGCCGCCCTTGGACCGGACATTGGAGCCCTTGTCCGCGTAACGGAGGTCGTAGACGCCGAGGTCGTTGGATGCGGTAACCCACTGGACATGGCTCCACGCGTCCTCCAGCCCTACCCGGCGGGCGGCCTTGCCCATGACCAAGGCGATCTCGCCTTCGTAGCCGAGCAGCTCGCAACCGGCGGGCCGTTCAACAGTTCCCGGAGCGTCGGCCGTACCAAGCGCCAGGGACGTTGCCGGCTTCAGGAAGTAGGAGGGCTGCTGCGGTGTGCGGCCCCGCTGGGCTGCGCGGCTGGGGTAGTTGATGTGGACGGCAATGACTTTGCGCGTCCGCGCCAGCATGTCCTGGTTGACTTCCTGGGTCCGGAACTCCAGCGTCACGGGTCCTCCTTTTCGGCGAGCACGCTCCATCAAGCGTTATCAGGTACGAAATCGTATACGATAACTATGGCTCGTGATCCACGGCACGTCAACCCCTGTTCCCGATACCTTCCGATGCAGGCCGAGGGAGGCAACGCGGGGAGGGCGGCGACCCCCTACATACTGTCGGTGGGCTCCCGTAGGGTACCGGCATGGACATCATCCTTGTACCCGGTTTCTGGTTGGACGCCTCATCCTGGGCGGAGGTAACGCCCCCGCTGGTGGCAGCAGGGCACACAGTTCATCCGCTCACACTGCCAGGACTGGAGTCGGCCGATTCAAGCCGTGCCGGAATTGGCCTGCAGACACATATCGACGCCGTTACCTCCACCGTGGACTCCCTCGAAGGCAAGGTCATCCTGGTAGGGCACTCAGGCGGCGGGGCAATCATTCATGGCGTGGCGGATGCCCGCCCGGACCGTGTAGCCCGCGCCATCTACGTGGACAGCGGCCCCTTGGGCGAGGGCGGTGTCATCAATGATGAACTGCCCGACGACGGCGACGAGATTCCACTGCCGCCGTGGGAAGCCTTCGAAGAGGAAGACCTCGTTGACCTCACCGACGAACTGCGCAAGTCTTTCCGTGCCCGCGCGATTCCCCAGCCCAGGGGTGTCGCGTTCGACCAACAACACCTCCACGATGTGCGGCGCTACGAGGTCCCCGCCACTATCATCGCCTGCGAGTTCCCGTCCTCGCTCCTCAAGGAGTGGATGGACGCCGGGCATCCGTTCACGGCCGAGCTCGCGAGGATCCGGGACGTGGACTACATCGACCTGCCAACAGGCCACTGGCCGCAGTTCACCAAGCCCAAGGAGTTGGGCGAGGCGATCCTGCGGTCCATTGAACGTTCCAGCTAGGAGCGGGGTCGCGTATTCGTTGCAGGCCCCTCCGGCGCGGCGCCGCCCTCGTCCGTCCAGTCAGCGCCCGTGCTGTCATCCAACGCGGGATCCGAAATGACGTCCGACGTGACCGTGGGCACCGTCGTGACAGTGGGCTTGGAGCTGGAATCCTGGCCTGACTTTGGGGCGCTGATACCCGGGAACAGGGTTTCGACCTTCTCGAGCAGCTTCTTTCCCGCGTCATAGAGGTTGTCCAGGATGTCCGGTACAGACTCCTGGACAGCCTCAGTAGCCTGGTGGACGTTCTGCTGGACGTCGGGGTTGTTCAGGACCTTCTCGGTGCCCCCGCGAAGCCGGCGATACACCTCCGGCCAGGATTTTGATCCCCACACGTAGCCGACGGCCACGCCAACGGCGAACAATGCCTTCCCTTTCACAGCAATCACTCCTTCCGAGGTGTTTATCCTTCGACACTAGCCGGGTAGCGCACCTGCTGTCACGCGCACATTACTAATGTGCCGATCCGTGAACATTTGCTGAATTTGAAGCAACCATCCAGCCGTTATGCCAAGGCCGGACAAGATGGAGCAGAAGACCTATTAATCGACCACCAACAGGGTGCTCCAGGTGGGGACCAAGGCAACCTCGGCCAGGCCAAGCTGAAGCGGTTCGGCGGGAAACCCCAAGGGGTAGCCAAGGGTGTTGAAGGCTCCGTTCATAGGCGCCTGCCCGCAAATCCTTGGATCCCAGTGGCGGGGGCCGCGTGCCGACAATTAGACAGGTTACTTGCTACTAGTCCGCGGAGCGGCTAGCGTTACTGGTGTAGCAGCAAGACCGACCCAATCGGCAGGAGTGCTTTATTGGCCGTCGTTAACAAATTCATCGGGGTTTCGTAACCGTTCCAATCCCCGCATTGAAAAGGGCCTTCAAGGGCCCCATTAAGGTGCCTGAACACTGGAACAGGCACCCGATGAACTGAACCTCTTCATAATGTTCATGGAATTTCCATCAACAAGAAAGAAGGAACAAAAATGGGTTTCTTTGGTTTTCTACTGCTTGGTCTTTTGGCCGGCGCTATCGCAAAGCTTATTCTTCCCGGCCGCCAGGGTGGCGGCTGGCTGGTAACCCTCCTGCTGGGCGTCGTAGGTGCCCTCCTGGGCGGTTGGATCGGCGGCCTCATCTTCGGCACAGGACTGCAGGAATTCTTCTCCCTGACCACCTGGCTGCTGGCCATCGGCGGCTCCATCATCGTCCTGCTGATCTGGGGACTCCTCACCAACCGCAGGGCACACCATGGCTAACAACCAGAATCGGGACGCCAACGGCGAGGAACTGGACGGCCAGTATGTTGAGGGCGACTACGGCGACGCAGGCGCTTCACCGGAAACGCTGAAGGAGGACGCCGGCGGGGACTACACCGAGGGTGACTACGCCGAGAAGACGGTCCCTTCAGCTGACGCCGAGCTTGATGAGCGCAACACGGAGGACACCCCGAAGGATCGTCCGTTTTCATCCGAGCCGGACGACGAAGCCTCGGGCTCAAGCCGTCCGTAACACCTGAATACAGCAAAGAACCCGGAGGACTGCACTGGCAGCCTCCGGGTTCTTTACGTTGGTCGTTCTTCCGTAGGCCCCCGACGCGTCAGGGCCGCGTTCTGCCGGGGTCTACGTCCGCAAAGTCCTGGCCTTGACCACCATGAACAACCCATACGCAATAAGGCCAACGGCAACCGCCGCCAGAAGGTACGGCCCGTACGGCTGCTCCTTGAGGGCCTTGAGGCCGCCGTCCAGCCCCGTGGATTGCTCGGGCTGGGCCCGCAAAGCTGCAATGACCACCAAGAGCCCCACAAGGAAAAGGGCTATTCCTTTGGCAATGTAGCCCACCACGCCAACACCGGTTTGGAACTTCCGCACACTCTGGCTGGAAGACAGGGACAGGTCCCGCGTGAACGTTTGCTTGAAACCACGCACCGCGAAAACTATGCCCGTGATGGCAACGCCCGCGCCCACTGCGACCAGCAGGAAAACCCCGAAAGGAGCTTTCAGGAGCGTGAGGGTCCAGTCGCTGGTGGATTCCCGGCTGTTCCGGCCTTTGCCCATGATGAAGGAGATGATCGTGGCGGCGAGCGCGGCGAATACCAGGGCCTGGCCAGCTGCGGAGAATCGCTTGGCAGGCTTATTGTCGGACTTCCTGCGGTAACCCAGGACGGCGTTGCCCAACTGCCACAGTGCCAACGCTGCACAAGCGGCGAAGCAGGCCCAGAGCAGGAACGGTCCAGCAGGTTGGTTAGCCAGGGATGCCACAGCTCCGGACACATCGGCTTCACCCGTGCGCCCGAACGCCAGTTGCAAGGCGATGACACCAATGAGCAGATGCAACAGTCCACTGACGGCAAAGCCGGTTCTGGCAACGATTTCGAAGGCACGTGAGTTTGAGGCGTCCTCGGCCACATCAGCCGCCTTCTTCATCTCCTCTTTGATGACAAGCCTCCTTAGCTATCGCCTGCACTCCATGGTGCCATTCGATCGTTGTCCAGGCCACCGCATTAACGACGGCGGGCAGGCACCCTTGGTGCCTGCCCGCCACGACACGTTTGCGGGCCTTAGAAACCCACCACCGACTGAGGCCAGATACTCCTCAGGCCCACGCCGAGCGGGTTGAACTGCTCGCGTACGCTCACCACGGCCCGGGCCTGGCCCGGGACCTCGGCTGCGTGCCGGGAAGGCTCGGCCGTTCCGGCGAGCGGGCTGGACGTGACAGGCGCCGGGCCGGCACTGACGGACAGGGCGGTGATCTGGTCAGGCATCTCGGTGGTCCTTCCTGGAAGTTCCATCAACTCTGTTGGCTGATGTTTCAACCATCGGACCGGGCCCTCAAGAACCCCGCCGGGTCATCTCAAGATTGGGTCAAGAATTTCCGATCTCCGCCCGACCCGCCTGAGTGGGGCCGCTGTTTAGCAGGCGCTCAATGTCGGCGAAGCCCAGCCCTGACGCGATCGCAAGATCGGGGAGCTGCGCTCCCGCCGCGGCCGCACTTCTCATGGCCTGCAATAAAGAGTCCTCTGCTCCGTCCATTTCCCACTGCAGGCTCTCAACTCGAGCCGAGGCCGCCCAGACGTCGTCCAGCAACATGGTTCGCCGCGATGGCGCAGACAGGGAGGGGGCACCCTCCTGCGCAGGCCCGGGAAGAGCTTGGGCCGTCGTTCCCGTCGTCAATGCAACAGTCATAGCGCTTCCTCCAAGGACAGATGTAACTTGATTGACTAGTTATATGGCAATCTAACTACATGATTCCGCATCAAGAAACCAGCAGTGATGCACGTCACACAAAACTGTGCGTGAGGAATCACCGCACCGGCACGTCTTATTCATGACGGCGCAGAGGGCGCCGCACCCAACGCAAACCCAACGCATAGGAGTCAATGCCATGACCGTTCAGACGCACACGCCCGCAGACGTACCGGCCAAGAACGCCGCAGCCACCACCCCCGCAGGGGCACCGGATAAGGGCAAGGATGGTCGCGGAGCCACCACCGTCGCCGACGGCGTCGTTGCCAAGATCGCCGGTATCGCCATCCAGGAAATCCCCGGCGTCCACGCCCTCGGCGGAGGCGCAGCCAGGGCTATCGGAACACTCCGTGAAAAGGTCGGCCAGAAAGACCTCACGCAAGGTGTCAGCGTTGAGGTTGGCCAGACCCAAGTGGCTGTCGACGTCACCCTGGTCGTTGAGTACCCGCACCCGCTCCAGGAAGTGGCTGACAACGCCCGCGACGCCGTTTACACGGCTATCGAGGACCTGGTGGGCATGGAAGTAACGGAAGTCAACATCACGATCACGGACATCCATGTCCCGTCCGAGGATGCGGACGCCGATGATGCCGGGCGTGAGCCGAGGGTCGCATGAGCCCCACCATTACCGGACTGGCCGTAGGCGCGGTCCTGGCTGTCGTTTCGTTGGCTTTCGGTTTCTGGGGCCTGCTGCTGACAGCCCTGTTCATGGCGATCGGGGCAGTGGTGGGCCGCTCCGCCGAAGGAAAGCTTGACCTCCGCGGGGTGCTGGATGCCTTGTCGGGCAAGCGCTCCTCCACATGAGCGGGGAAGCCGGGACCATGCCTGCCGCGACCACGCCAGCCAGGGCAGGACACACCCGAATCGCCCGTTCGGCACTGCAAAAGACGGTGGAAGCAATCACCGCCCGCGCATTCCGGGTGGACCCGCACCAAGTGCGGGCTGAATTGGAGGACGACGCCGGAAAGCTGGGCGTCAACCTCACGGTGAAGATGGCTCTTCCCCCGCTGCTGGCACCACGTAGGGACGGTGGCGGCACCGTCTTCGACCAAGCCCACGCTGTGCGCACCGAACTGGTGGCCCGGGGGCTGGAGTTGACCGGGTTGGAATTTGGCCGGGTCGATGTCCGGCTGATGGGAGCCAAGCCCCAACAGTCCAAGGAAAGGAGAGTGGAATGACCCAGGATCGAACTCTTAGGCGCATGGTCCGACGCGAAACCCATTCCTCGCGGGCCCTCCCGTCGATCATTGTGGCAAGTATCCTGCTCCTCGTTTTCCTTTGGCTGGCTGCGGAAAGCGTCCTGTGGCTGCTCAATGACCGGCCGCTGCTGGCCAGCCCGGCCCACATCCGTCAGTGGCTCGTCGGGCTCCCCGGCTCCACCGTGCCGGCAGGGCTGACCGCGGCCGGTGTCGCCTTGGGAATCCTGGGGCTCCTGCTGCTTGGCGTGGCCGTAGGCAAAGGCCGCCGCGCCCGGCGCGCGCTGGCCAGCGACCGCATCGCCACAGTCGTGGACGACAACGTCATCGCCGCCGCAGTGTCCAGCACGTCGCGCCTCGCTGCGGGCCTGGCACCGGGCCAAGTGACCACAACCGTCGGCGGACGCTCCGTGCGCGTCCAGGTGCGTCCGACGTCGGGCGTTCCATTGGACCTTGCGTCCATCAAAACAGCGCTCGACGGCGAACTGGCCGCCTACGCGCTCGACCGGCAGGTCACGGGCAAAGTCCGGGTCGCGAACGAAGGAGCGGTAGGACAATGAGACGAACCAATCGGGCGCTTAACCGCATCCTGCTGGCGATCCTGGGGATCATCCTGCTGGGCGCCGGAGCCGTACTCATCGCGGCCGGTACCCTGCCGGGAGTTGCCGACACGTGGACGACCATCGGCTCGAACCTCACGGACCAGGTTCGGCAACTGGCAAGCACCGCACCCATCCCGGGACCGGCACGGAGCTGGTGGCTGGTGGCCGGAATCGGCGTCCTCCTGCTCGGTGCTGGACTCAGCGCCGCATGGCTGGCTTCCCAAGGTGGGGGGCGGACGCCACGCCTGGCCGAACGATCAGAAGGAGCCGACGGGCGGACCGTGGTGGACGTCGGACTCATTTCCGCAGCGGTGCAGGATGCCCTCAGCGGGAACCGGAACGTCCTGGCCACATCGGTCTCCGCATGGGAATCCAGGCAGGGAACAGCATTGCGGCTCCGCATGGAAGCCCGTCACGGAAGCTCGCCGCGGGAGCTGGCGGATACAGCCGAACAGCTGGTCAGGCAGATCGATTCGTGGCTGGGCCATCCGGTGCCCGTACTGGTGCGAATCACCAGCGGCGCCCGCACCCGGACGTCCGGGGCCCAGCGTGCGAAATGAGCCAACGTGATTCCGGACAGACCAACGAGGACAGGAAGGCAGGAACGTGACTGGTTCACCCGCAGCTCAGCATCAACTGGACCTCGTACCCGACTCCCTGCTGGCGGGCCGCGCGGCCGACGGCGACACTGCTGCCTTCGAAGCGCTTGCCCGCCGGCACGGTCCGTTGATGCGGGCCACTGCGCGACGATTGACCGGCTCGTTGGCAGACGCCGACGACGTCGTCCAGGAAACCCTGGTGCAGGCATGGAAGCAGCTGGACAGCCTTCGCGACCCCGCTGCGGTCAAGGGCTGGCTGTTGAGGATCGTTGGCAGCCGGAGTATCGATTACCTGCGCAAACGCCGTAACCACGCGGACCTTGATGATGCGGAGAACCACGTGGACCAACACACGCGGCCACGGCACGAAGACCCCGAGGGGAATGCCCTCAGCAGCTCACGGGTGGAGGCGCTGAAGGCCGCTCTGGCAGCCCTTCCCGAGGAACAGCGGCGCTGCTGGGTGCTCAAGGAATTCAATGACCAGAGCTACGAGGAGATTGCGCTGACGTTGAACATCAGCCCCGACAGTGTCCGGGGCCGTCTGGCCCGGGCCCGGATTACCCTGGCGCGCAGGATGGAGGAATGGCGATGAACAATCCCCGCGACACCCTCGAATGCGGGCATAGCCTGGCGGAATTGAGTGCCTACCTGGACACGGGGCAGATCGCTGACCCTGCCCACCTGGACTCATGCCCCGAATGCCAAGCGGGCCTCGCATCCCTGCGAAACCTCTCTGCTTTGGGCAGTGAGCTCCTCAGCTCGGACGTGGCCGACGCCGGTTCAGGCACTGATGACTGGATGCAGTCCATTCTCGATAACCTTCGGCTGGAACTGCGGCCGGGTCGCAGCATTCCCCTGCAGTCGGACCATCCTGATGACACCCTCTGGGAAACCGAAGGATCCATCTCGGCACTGATCCGGTCCGTTGTTGATGCACATCCAGGCACGGCCGCCGGCAAATGCCGACTGCATGGCGACGTCACCACCCCCGGGGCGCTGACCACCGTGGAGGTAGAGATAGCGGTTGTCTACGGGCACTCCATGGAGGAGCGGGCCGACCAGTTGCGGGAGGAACTGGCCAGGACCTTGGCCACCCACACCGAACTCGCCATCGAAGCCATCAACATCACCGTGACCGACGTCCTGGAGGAGAAGCCATGACCGAGCCCTTGGACGCCGCGGCCTCATCCGCGGCCATCCCTCCCACCGGCGTGGCCGAGGAACTGCTGGACGTGGTCCAATCCGTTCCTGGCGTCAGCGCGGTCTACCCCACGCAGCCGCTGTGGCAGTCCATAGCCGGCGCAGCGCTGTCCGCGGTCACAGGCGAACCCCTCCCCCTGATTGGCCTGACGGACACGGCCGGCACTCTGGCAGTCAAAGCGCGGATCGGTGTCAGCACACCCCGTCCGGCCCCGGCCGTAGCCCGCGAAGTAGCCGACGCGATCCGGAGGCACCTCCTCCCCCGCGCCGCCGCCGTCGAGGTTTCCGTTGTGAAAGTTGGCAGCTAGGGCATTCGCGCTCCCGCCGACGAGGTTTTCTGGTTCATAATGAACAAACTGAACACAAGTGAACTTGATAGACGGAGTCCCGCATGCTGTCCGAGGATCGCCAACAGCTCATCCTGAAGGAACTCGCCCTTCACGGATCCCTCAACGCCGGGGAATTCGCCGCCAGGATCGGCACTTCCGGGATGACCATCAGGCGGGACCTGGCGGTCCTCGCCGAGCGGGGCCTCCTGGAGCGGGTCCACGGGGGTGCCATCTCAAGCGGCGGAAAGCCTGGCACCGGTACCGCCGGATCCACCACCTGGCGTCCCGGCGGCAGGCGGCCGCTGGCGACGGTCGGCATGATCGTGCCGTCGGCGTCGTACTATTTTCCGGGCGTCATCCGGGGTGCGGAAGCGGCGGCGCAGGAAGCGGGCGTCCGGCTGGTGCTGGGGGTCTCGAACTACTCGGGGACGGAGGAACGGCGCCAGCTGAAACGGCTTTACGAGCACGGCGTGGACGGGATCCTCGTCACGCCCGGAGGGCAGTCGCTCGCGGGCACGGAAACACTGGGGCTGCTCGCGGAAGCGGAGGTTCCCGTGGTAGTGGTGGAGCGATCCATCGATGACGCCCTGGACCACGGCCGCCTCGAATCGGTCCGCAGCGACCACGTCCGCGGCGCGGAAATCGCCGTGAACCACCTCCTCGGGCTGGGCCACCAACGCATCGCCATCTGCCTGCGCGAGGACAGCCCCACCGCCCCACAGCTCATCAGTGGCTTCCACCTGGCCCTGCAGCGGGCAGGCCATGCCCGGGACGATTCCCTGGTGCGCACTATGCCGCGCGCGCAAAACGATCCCCAGGCGCACCGGGTCATGGTGGACGGAATCCTGTCCTGGTGTGCCGGGTCGCAGGTCACGGCCGCAATCGTCCACACGGACGAGGACGCCCTCCAGTTCGCCAGCGTCTGTCAGGAAAAGGGAATCCGGATCCCGAAGGACTTCGCGATCATCGCGTACGACGACGAGATTGCGGCTTTGGGAGCGGTCCCCCTGACTGCAGTGGCACCACCCAAGTACGACGTCGGCCACCAGGCCTTGCGGATGTGCCTGGACCGCATCGGAGCCGGACGTGGAGGCACGTCCGCGCTTCAGCGGGTCAACCTTTCGCCCGCGCTGGTGGTGCGGGACTCGACGCGAAGGTAGCTTCGGCACTACCTATCTGTTTACTTCTGTTCACTTCGTGGTCAATGTTCACTTTTGTGGATTCAATGGTGGTTAGTTCGATAGTGCCCCGGAGCACTCCGCAACTTCGCATCGTGAACTTCAAAGGAGAACAGAATGAAGCGTCGCCAGCTTCTGCTCGGAACGGTCAGCCTCATGGCCAGCGCCGCCCTCATCACCGGCTGCGGCAGTTCCCCGGCCGCGACATCCGCGCCCGCCCCTACCGGGGACCCCACCGGCACCGTCACTTTCTGGTCATCGCTGGCCGGAATGGACAAAGTGGCTGCCGCGTTCAACGCCAGCGAGGACAAGATCAAAGTCACCTTCGAGACCGTTCCCAACGGCGCGAGCGGAGGGTACGCAAAGCTGTCCACCGCCATCACGGCCGGCAACGGCCCCGATGTTGCCACCATCGAATACCCCCAGCTGCCGCAGTTCGTCAGCAACGGCCAACTCCAGCCCCTGGACGGCTTGATCGATAAGGCCGCAACACTCGACAAACTGAGCGATGAGACCAAAGCCCTGGTGCAGTTCGACGAAAAGACCTACGCGCTCCCCTACGACGCAGCCCCGATGATCATGTGGTACCGCAAAGACATGCTGGAGAAGGCCGGCGTCGGGGTGCCCAAGACCTGGGAAGAGTTCGAGGCCGCAGGCCAAAAGATCAAGGCCGTGGCTCCCGAAGCCCACCTGGCCAGCTTCAACCCCAACGAAGCTGCCCTGACCGCCGCCCTCTCCTGGCAGGCCGGGGCCAAATGGTTCGGTACCGACGCGGACAGCTGGAAGGTCGGGATCAATGACCAGTCCACGCGGAAGGTAGCGGACTACTGGCAGAAGCTGATCGACCAGAAAATCGTCAAAGTCCAGCAGTCCTTCAGCGACGAATGGTCCGCGGACCTGGCCAGTGGCGCCGTCGTGGGTGTCCTGGGGGCCAACTGGAGCGCAACCGGCATCCAGAAGCGCACCGAAGCCAGCGGGCAGAAGGGCCAGTGGATCGCAGCGGAGGTGCCCAACTGGGGTTCGCCGTCGGACGCCTTTTACGGTGGCTCCAGCTTCAACGTCACCAAGAGCAGCAAGAACCCTGCTGCGGCGGCGAAGTTCATCGAATACCTGACCACCAGCCCGGACGCCATCAAGGCCCGCGGCAACACCGGCTCCGCTTTCCTCGCCTCGCCGGGGCTGACCCCCGTTGCGCAAAGCGCTTTCGATGCCAGCTACTTCGGTAACGACATCTACGAAGTCTTCAATAAGGCCTACTCCACCATCACACCGGGCTGGCAGTGGGGTCCCAACTGGGACATCACCAACACGGCCCTCAAGGACGCCTACGGCACGTTGAGCACCGGGGGCAAAGTCCGGGATGCCGTGGATGCGGCCCAGAAGGCCACCGTTGACGGACTCAAGCAGAACGGCCTCTCCGTCAAGGAGTAGGCCCGCGAGGCTGGTCGGCCCGGGAGCACCGGGCCGACCAGCCGGCGAGGAGATTAACCATGGTCACCCAAGTACCTGCCGTCCGTGGCGCCAAACGCCCGGGATCCCGCAAACAACGCCCCATGTCCGGAACGGGAGGACGGACCGCGGCACTGTTCCTAACCCCCTTCTTCGCAGTATTCGCCGTCGCGATGGTGGCACCTGTTATCTACGCGGTGGTGCTGAGCTTCTTTGCCCAGCAGAAATCCGGTCTTGGCTTCAGCGAGGCCAAAACATCGTTCGTGGGCCTGGAAAACTACCTGCAGGTCCTCCAGTCGGAAAGCTTTGTGGGAGGAATCGGCAGGCTCGCCCTGTACTGTGCCCTCTACATCCCGTGCATGGTGGGCGGGGCGCTCGCTTTCGCGCTCCTGCTGGATGCTGCCGTGGCACGGGCCAGGAAGCTCTTTCAGTTGCTGGTCTTTCTCCCGCATGCGGTCCCAGGCGTCATCGCCGCACTGATCTGGGCGTACCTGTACACACCCGGTGTCAGCCCGATCGTCTCAGCCCTGGAATCGGGTGGGGTTGCGGTGAACTTCCTGGACCACCAGATGATCCTGCCCTCCATCGTGAACATCGCTGTGTGGGAATGGACCGGGTACAACGTGATCATCCTCTTCACCGCGTTGCAGGCTGTTCCGCGGGAAATCCTGGAAGCAGCCCGCGTTGACGGGGCCGGTGAAATCAGGAGTGCCCTGAGCATCAAGTTGCCGTTGATCCTCCCGGCCCTGAGCGTGATCATGCTGTTCACGGTGATCGGAACGCTTCAGTTGTTCACGGAACCGTCGATTATTTCCAAGGCCACGGCGTCCGTCACCAGCACCTGGGTTCCCAACATGTGGGCCTACGACGCCGCGTTCAACCGGCACAACCTGAACCAGGCCGCCGCCGCTTCCATCATTATCGCGCTCATGGCCGCCGTGCTGTCCTGGGCCGTCACCCGCTTCAGCTCAAGGACGAACAAAGCATGAGCACCTCAACGATGCCGCGCCCGGGGATTTCCGCCCCGGCTTCGCCACTGAAACGGCGGCGTTCTGCCCGCGGCGGCGGTTTTGCCAGTTCGTTCACCGTCAACGCACTCCTGATCCTGGGCTGCGCCTACATGGTCCTTCCCGTGGTGTGGTTGCTCTTTGCATCCACCAAGAACACGGCAGACCTCTACGGCACCGCCGCTTACGCATTCGGCCAGCCGGCATTCTTCGACAACGTCGCCGCCGTGCTGAACCAGGACGGCGGAGTCTTCCTTCGCTGGATGGCGAACTCGATGTTCTATGCCGCCTTCGGCGCGGTGTTCGGTGGGCTGATCTCTGTCATGGCCGGCTACGCTTTCGACAAATTCCAGTTCCGCGGCCGGGACTCGTTCTTTGGCATCGTCCTGGTGGGCGTGCTGATTCCCAACACCGCGACCGTCCTGCCCATGTACCTGCTGGCCTCCGTCTTTGGTATCACCAACACCGTCTGGGCCATCCTCATCCCAGTGCTCTGCAATCCGTTCGGCGTGTACCTGGCCAGGGTCTACTCGGCGGCGTATGTCCCTGCCGAGACCCTGGAAGCAGCCCGCGTTGACGGCGCGGGACCCATCCGCAGCTTCTTCTCCCTGGGCCTGCCCATGATGATGCCCGGCTATGTCACCATCGCCTTGTTCCAGTTCGTGGGCGTGTGGAACAACTTCATGCTTCCGTTGGTGATGCTGCAGGACCAGAAGTTGCTTCCGGTCAGTGTAGGCATCTCCATCTGGCAGGGCTACGCGCTGCCCCAACCCGAGTTCACACCCATGGTCATCACCGGCTCGCTGCTGTCCATCCTTCCGCTACTGGTGGCGTTCATCCTGCTCCAGCGCTTCTGGAAATCCGGCCTCACCGCAGGGAGCGTCAAGTGAACTTGAACGTTGCCTTGGCCATGCCGGTCCACACAGCACGGGCCGTTTTTCCGCCGCGAAGCCTGGACCCACTGGAACCTTCCGTCAACCTGCTGGGCCGCGCGCCCATCCAGGACTTCCATTCACCGGCCGGCCGTTCCTTGCTGGCTGACGCCGATGTCCTCATCACCGGCTGGGGTTGCCCCCTGATCGACGAAACTGTCCTGGATGCCGCGCCGCGTTTGCGTTACGTCCTGCATGCCGCCGGGAGCGTGAAACACCACGTTGGTGAAGCCTGCTGGGAACGTGGTGTCCAGGTCAGCTCCGCGGCCGACGCCAACGCCATCCCCGTGGCCGAATACACCGTGGCCATGATCATCCTGGCCAATAAACGGGTCCTCCAGATTGCCCGGGCCCTGCACTCCACCCGGACCGGGGTGCTGCCCGAGCAGCTCTTTCCGGACATGGGAAACTACCGCAAAAGAGTAGGGATCATTGGGGCTTCAAAGATCGGCCGGCACGTCATCCGGCTGCTCGCCCCCTACGATCTTGAGGTCGTGGTTTCGGACCCCTACCTGGACGATGCAGCGGCTGCGGCCCTCGGCGTCGTCAGCGTCAGCCTGGACGAACTGGTGGCGACCTCCGACGTCGTGAGCCTCCACGCGCCGTCGTTGCCTTCCACCAGGAACCTCATGGACGCTGCGATGGTGCAGCGGATGCGGCCCGGTGCCACGTTCATCAACACCTCTCGAGGCGAACTGGTGGACCAGGATGCGCTGCTCGCCAGGGTCCAACAGGGTGACCTGTACGCCATCCTGGACGTCACGACGCCCTGGGTGCTGCCTTCCGACTCCCCTTTTTACACCCATCCCAATGTGCTGCTGACCCCGCATGTGGCGGGTTCCCTGGGCAGTGAGCTTGAGCGTATGGCGGCGAGCGCCGTCGACGAGGCACTGCGGCTGGCACGCGGCGAACCCCTTCGGTTCAGGGTCAGGCGTGAGGACCTCGCCTTCATGGCGTAGGTGACCCGGGCGCGGACCGACGCAACGCACGACGGCGACCTCCCGCCGTCGCGCGTCTCTTGCCTTGGTGTCCGGTCCAGCGGGCTGTCGCCCACGGCGGGGGGCTTTCAATTGGTCGCTGCGTTCTCGCTCTCCGTCTCCTTCGCCCCGGACCCGGCGTATGAAGCGGAGACCCTCCGGTAGACCGGCGTAAGGAACGCGATCCCGGCCACCACGATCATGATGGTGCCGGCCGCAAGGAACACCAGCGCGATGCCGCGGGACGTCCCCTCGCCCAGCAACGGCTCCAACCGGGCTGCACCTTCCGCGGAGCGGGCATAGGGGATGAGCCAGAACTGGGCGATCGGGGCAATGAGGAAAGCAGTAACGGGTGCCGCTGCGGATTCGAAAGCCATGGCAAAGCCAAAGACCCTGCCTTGGCGGTGGAGCGGCACCACCTTCTGTATGACGGTCTGTTCAGCCGCTTCCACCACGGGAACCAAGGCCATGTAGAGCCAGATCCCCACAATGTAGAGCCAGGCCCATTCGCGCAACGTAAACACGGCACCCACTAAGCCCATGACTGCCACAGCAAGGAGCAAGGTCCGCAACGGGTTCTGCCCGAGACCGAATTTGCCGATCAACGCGCCGCCCAGGATGAAGCCCGTGGCTCCGATGGCGAAGACAGTTCCCCACATTTCCACGGAGAACATCTCCAGGCCGTAGGGGTCCATCAACGCCATGTAGACGCCGCCGATGAAGTTGTTGAACGTTGAGAACAGGATCAGTGCGAACAGCCCGGAGATCGCCATGACGGCCGCCCATGATCCGCGCAGGTCAAAGCCGCCTTGGGCATCGGACGCAGCAGCACGCACTTCTTCGGGCAGCCGGAGACTCAGCAGATGAGCGAAGGCGAGAACGGTCATGACGATGGCCACCACCACCGTCCAGCCCATCCCCAACAGGCCGACGGAGAGGCCCGAGAGCACGGAAGTGACAATGAACATCAGCCCCTGCACCATCCCGACCAGGCCGTTGGCGTTGGCCCGCCGATCGGGTTCGATCAGGATGGTCACCGTGGTGGAGAGGGCAATGTTGCGCAGGTTCTCCACCACGGCACCGACGAGGATGATGACCGTGAAGATCCAGAACCACGGCTTGGCAAGGTCCAGCAGCGCCGCTTCGGGCGTCACCAGGAACATGAGGCCTGAGAGCACAAACATCACCATGGTGAAGGCTCCGGCGAACCGCATCACGGCAAGCTTCCGGTATCGGTCCACGAACGTGCCGAAACTGATGCTGGAGAGGGCGATCAACAGCATGTAGGCGCCGCCGATAACCCCTGTGGCAATGACGTTGCGGGTTTCCAGGTACACCCAGAAGGTCAACGCGAACCACAAATAGCTGGTGGTGATATTCGCCAGGGCAGTGTTGATCAGGATCCCGGTAAAGGTACGGGACCGCTCTGCCGGCGTCCGTAGGGAGAGGTCGATGGCGTCGGAATCGCCGGCCTGGGCCGGGACCTGCTCGCTCATGCCCCTTAGTAAACCATCCGGGCTATTTCCCCGGTAGTATCGGCAAGGAATCCTGAAGAAGCTTGGGGGAATGTTCTAATGACGGAAGTTCGGGGGCAGCTGTCCTTCACCGAGGACCTTGGCCGTGACCTGCAACTGCAGGAGTACGGATTGGACCCCGAGGCAGGCTCCCCCTTGCTTCCCAACGCTGCGGTGATGAGCGCCCTGCAGAACCTCGTGCGTCTCGCAACTGAGTTGTGCGGCGCTCCCTTCGGAGTGGTGAACATCATCAGTGCCGAGTACCAGCACCAGATCGGCGCCTGGGGCGTTGACCCGGGCGTGTGCTCCCGCGAAGATTCGATGTGCGCAAAAGTCTTCCTGTCGCGTGAACGGACCGTCGTGGCCGACGCTTCCAAGGATCCGCGTTTCGCCGACAACCCGTTCGTCACCGGGGAAATCGGCAAAGTACGCTTCTATGCCTCCGTGCCCCTGCAGACAGAGTCGGGTTTTGTCCCGGGCACACTCTGTGTTTTCTCCGACAAGACCAACGAGCTGCGGCCTGAGCAGGTGAGCATGCTAGAGGTCCTCGCCAAGCAGGTGGTGGAGCTGCTTGAGTTGCAGCACCGCACCGTCCAGCTGGACAGGACCTACAGCGAACTCAAGGACAGCAACGCCAAGCTTGCCGGTTTCGCGGGCAGGGTCAGCCACGACCTCCGCATCCCGCTGACCACCATCCTTGGCTATGTGGAGTTGGTGGAGGACGACCCCGACGTCGAACCAAACAGCACTGCCGCACGATACCTGGACCGGATCGGTGCCAGCGGGCGGCGAATGCTGGGCATGCTCGAAGACGTCCTCAGCTACTCCCGCGTGGGTGGCGGGATCCAGCCGGAACAGATCTCCCTGCGGGACGTCACGGAGGAGGTCATCGGCGACCTCGGGGTGGAGCACGCCGGAATCGTGGAAGTTGAAGACATCAGCTTGCGTGCGGACCGTGGCCAGCTCCGCATCCTGCTCCAGAACCTGGTGTCCAACGCCATGAACTACAGCAGCCCCGAGCGGGAACTCAGGATCCGCATCAGCGGCGTGTCCAACTACCACGGCACCACCGTGTTCGTGGCCGATAACGGCAAGGGCATCGCGCCGGAGGACCGCGCCAAAGTCCTGGAACCCCTGGTGCGCCTGCGACGCAATGGTGATGGACCAGGCTCCGGCCTCGGCCTGGCTACGTGCAGCAACATCGCCAAAGCACACGGCGGGGATCTCAACCTCGCAGAAACACCGGGCGGCGGCACCACGGTGGCCGTCAGCTTTCCCGCCGAACCCTAGCCACGCACCTGGTGATGGGGCCGCATGACGGCGGACACCCGCCGTCGTGCCTTTCTTACCGGTCCTTGGGCTGCTTGGCGGGGCCGTTTCCTTTTTGTTTGTCCGGCTTGTTGCCGCCGTGTTCCTTGCCCTTGTTATCCGGCGTCGTTGCGGCCGGAACGGCGGCGGGAACGGCTGCGGGCGCCTGAACGGTGGGGACTGGCGCAGGTTCCGGCAGGTTGACGATGTCAGCAGGAACGGCGGCCGCGGGGTCGGCCTCGACGGGCGTGACACCGGCGGGCGTCGGCACAACCGGAACAACCGGCGCGGCAGGCTGAGGATCCGCTTGCGACACTTCCGATTCTGCGGGCAGGGAGTTGTCTGCCGTGGAACCTGAGGGAGCCAGGCCTTGAGTAAACAGCACCAGCGCCAAAGGCACGGTCACCGCAGCTGCTCCGACACCCCAGACAGTCTTGGGCCGCCGCTTATGAAGGGTCATGACCGTGGCCATCGAAACCTTGGTTTCGGCAGCGCGCACCGGCGGCCGGGAGGGCAAAGGCGGCAGCACCGCTGTCCTTCGCCCCGACTGGATTCCGTCATCAGCAAGGGCCTGCTCTACGCCAGCTGCGGCGGGACGTTTTCCGGGATCCATGTCAGTCATGGACTCCAGCAGCGAACGCAGGGGCGCGGGCAACCCGGCCGGTATTTCGGGCGCGCGGTGAAGGCGCGCGGAAGCTGTTTCGATCGGCGTTCCGGGGTATTCAGCCCTGCCAGTGAGGCACTCCAGGAGCACCAGCCCCAAGGAGTAGATGTCGCTCGCGGGAGTCAGGCCCAGGCCCTGCGCTTGCTCGGGGCTGAGGTACTGGGCAGTGCCCACGGTGAAGCCCGTTGCCGTCAGGCGGCTGTCGTTCACCACCAGGGCGACGCCAAAGTCCGCCAGCTTAACCTTTTGGGCGAGCCCGGCGTCGTCGGATACCAGGATATTGGCCGGCTTGATGTCCCGGTGGATGACGCCGTGGCCATGCACCTGGGAGAGTGCGCCCGCGATCTGCGCCCCGATGCGGGCAACCTCGGGGACGGTGAGCGGACCGTCGGCCAATAGGGCCCGGAGGTCACGGCCTTCAGCGAGTTCCATGACCAGGTACGCCCGCTCTTCATCGTTTCGTGTATCGACGCCCACGTCGAAGGCAGCCACGAGCCCGGGGTGGTCAAAACTGGCCAGGAGACGCATCTCAGTTTCCTGCCGGGCACGGAACGAATCGTCGCCTGAGCCCGGGAGGAAGATCTTGATGGCCACGTCACGGCCAAGAAGCAGGTCTGTGGCCCGGTACACGGTCGACATGGCCCCACGGCCCAAAACCGGACCCAGCTGGTATCGGCCATCCAGTGTGTCGTCGATGGAATCGGGGACGCGGGAGTCCACGGCCTCGTCATTGTTGCCCACGAATTGTCACGCCCTTCAGGCCCCACCCGGCTGCACGTAACCCCGGGGGGTCCGCCGTCACCAAGTAATGCCGTCAATCAAACTTTCACGGTAGCCGCGCGTCGCCGACTGCTTCAACAACCGCGGCTTGAGCGACCCCCAGCCCAAACAGCATCATCCGGTTCACCAGATTAGTAATCAGGATACTTAGTAAGAGGGGGGAAGGGCAATGCGGCGTCATCCTCCGTTGTACTCGTCGTCGGTGATGTGCTCTTAGGCTTCGGGGATGGCCATGGCGAAGCGTTCTTCGCGTGCCACGTCGGGGTCAGGCCCGTTGCGGACGCCGGTGTCGAGAGCGTCTATGGCCGCGAGTTCCCCGGTTGAAAGTTCGAAGTCGAACACGTCGAAGTTCCCGGCGATGCGCGCCGGGTTGGTTGACTTGGGGATAGCCGAACGGCCCTGCTGCAGGTGCCAGCGAAGCATGACCTGCGCCGGGGTTTTCCCGTGGGCCTGAGCGATGACGGCAATCTCCGGGTCCTGCATGACGTTGCGGCGGTCCTCACCGCCCCAGCCGGGGTAGAAAGTGATGCCGCCGATCGGTGACCACGCCTGGGTAAGAATGCCGTGCTCGGCATCCTTTGCCTGGACGGACAGTTGGGCAAAGTACGGGTGCAGCTCAATCTGGTTCACTGCAGGGACAATGGTCGTGGAGTCGAGCAGCTGCTCCATGTGGTGTGGCATGAAGTTGCTGACCCCGATAGCCCGCACCCGACCGTCGGCCAGAAGGGTTTCAAGTGCCTTATATGCCGCGACGGTCTTGTCAAAGCGGTCGGGGGCCGGCTGATGCAGGATGAGCAGGTCAAGGTAACCCGTTGCGAGCTTGCCGACAGCCTTCTCATAGGCGTGCAGCGTCTGGTCGTAGCCATAGTCGCTCACCCAGACCTTGGTCTCGATGAACACTTCGGAACGGTCAAGTCCCGATTTCCTGATGCCTTGGCCGACCTCTCGTTCGTTGCCATACGCTGCGGCGGTGTCGATGTGCCGGTACCCGACAGCGAGCGCAGCCTCAACGGCCGCCGTTGTCTGCTCGGGGGCGCTTTGGAAGACGCCAAGACCAAGGGCCGGCATCGTTACGCCGTTGTTGAGGGTAAGTTCCATGATCATGCCTTTCACGGTATGCAGGTGGGCCGGATTAGGGCCGTGGCAGGTTTCGTGCTTTCAATGCAACAGTGGTTCCTTATGCTCCGGGAGTCACTGTCGATCCGGGTACCGCCAGTCCCTCCCTGGTCCCAGTGGGGGCGCGTAGCGTGGATGCCATGACACAGAGCGATGACGTGCGGAAATTCCTGAGTTCCCGCCGTGCCAGGATCACGCCGGAGGAGGCCGGCCTGCCTGCCTATGGCGGTAACCGGCGCGTTACCGGGCTGCGCCGCGAGGAAGTCGCGATGCTCGCCGGGATGAGCATCGACTACTACATCCGGCTTGAGCGCGGAAACCTCTCCGGCGCCTCCGACAGCGTCCTTGAAGCCCTCGCCCGTGCGCTCAAACTCGACGACGCCGAAACGGCCCACCTTTTTGATCTCGCCCGCGCTGCCACCGCTTCCCCGCGGGTGCGGCGCAAGCGCAGCCCGCAGACGGTGCGTCCCAGCGTGCAGCGCGTCATCGATGCGATCACCGCCGCGCCCGCCTGGGTGCGCAACGACCGTGGCGATGTCCTTGCTGCCAACGAACTCGGCCGGGCCCTGTACTTGGACATGATGGCCGAAAAGGTCACCCCGCCGAACAGTGCACGGTTCACCTTCCTGAACCCGAAAGCGCAGGAGTTCTTCGCAGATTGGGAACGCAGCGCGGACGACGTCGTCGCGGTCCTTCGCTCCGCAGCAGGGAAAAACCCCTACGACAAAGACCTCACGGACCTGGTCGGTGAACTCTCAACCCGCAGCGAAGAGTTCCGCACGCGGTGGGCCCGGCACGACGTGAAATACCACCGCACCGGCCGCAAGCGGCTCCACCACCCCGTCGTCGGCGACCTGGACCTGAGCTACGAAGCAATGGAACTTCCCGCCGACCCTGGACTGCGCATCAACGTCTACACTGCCGATCCGGGCTCACCTTCAGAAGACGCCCTGAAAATGCTCGCCAGCTGGGCAGCCACCCAGCGCGAGACGACAGAGACCGCCGTCCAGGAGAGCTGACTTCGACCACCCGCCTGGGCGCAAGGCACAATGGAAAGCATGACCCGAACAACTTTCGCCCTCGTCCGCCACGGCCAGACCGACTGGAACGCAGAGCGCCGGTTGCAGGGTTCCACCGATATCCCGCTCAACGACGTCGGTCGTGGCCAGGCGCGCGACGCGGTGGCCGCATTGTCGGACCGGCAGTGGGATGTGGTGGTGTCTTCGCCGTTGGGCCGTGCTGCCGAGACCGCGGAGATCATCGCCGAGGGCCTTGGACTCACTGTTTCGCGGCTCGTTCCCGACCTCATCGAACGCAGCTTTGGGCCTGCGGAAGGCTTGCAGGCGGGCCCCGAGCTGGAGGCACTGCGTATCCCCGGCGGCTTCCGCGGAGGCGAGAGCGACGACGACGCTGCCACGCGCGGACTGGCGGCACTTGAGTCACTGGCCAGTGAGTTCGCCGGCAAGCGCGTCCTGGTGGTTGCGCACGGCACCCTGATCCGTTTGACGCTCAATCGCGCTATCGGCCGAACGCTGGACAGCGTCCAGAACGCTGTCCTGAACCTTGCCCACCACCACGTCACGGACGGCTGGGAGTTGGAGTACTTCAACGGCGAACGGGTGACGGCCGACGTCGGCGCCTGAGATGACCGCCTTGGCCCCGCCAACTACCTGGCCCCGAGCCGCGCTTTGAGCTGCTCCGCATAGTCCCCGTAGGCTGCCGCGATCTCTTCCAGGTCCACAGTTTGGGGAAAGTCGATCACGGGCTGGTGCTCCGCCAGATAGGTGGTGGTTTCCTCAACCACCAGCTGCTCGTCGAAGCCGTCCAGGCCGGCTTCGGCGAGGAATTCCGGGTTGGTGTGGACCAGGGATTCCCCGGTTTGCCCCTCAGATCTCCAGCGCACCAGGTATTCGTTCTGGTTCACGGGCTCGATGTCGAATGTCTTCTCCATGGAAGCAGCCTACGCTGTGCGCAGTGTCCTGCTGTCCACCGCGGGACATGAGGAAAGGCACGACGGCGGAAGGTCGCCGTCGTGCCTTTCTTGCCTTAAGGTCGGCTGCTGAATCTTAGCCGCTCAGACCTCGGGACGATGCTCAACTACTGTCGTCGGCGCCGTGCGCCGCTCGACGACGGTGCGGCGGGTCCTGTTGGACATGGCAATGGAGATGATCAGGCCGATGACGCCTACCACGATCAGGATGTACCCAACCAAGACCTGGTCCAGGAAGGGGATGAGTCCGGGGGCGAGCGCGAAGGCCAGGATGGCACCGATGGCGATCAGGGCAATGGAAGAACCGATTCTCATAACGTGCTCCTCATGTTTGTCCAGCGCGAGGTAGCACCCTCGGCCGGATTCGTGTCATCAGGATACTTATCTTTTGCCGGTCCCACCAGCATTTGCTGAATGCCGTGTTCAGCGCCCGAAGCGGGCCGCCAGCCTGGCGATTGCTTCCTCCGGGGTGGGAACCGGGCCGAAGACCTGCTCCTGGCGGCTGGTGTCGGCCACGTATTTCCCGGTATCCCACCATGCCACCATGCTGGCCATGTCACTGACCAGCGGGACGACCTTTGAGGTGACCCTGCCGAGGCCAATGAGCAAGGGCTCGGGCATGGCCATGACCTTGACCGGCTTATCGGAGTGCTTCTCAACCAGGGATGCCACCTCGAGGATGCTGACCGGGCGGGTCCAGCCGATATCGATCCTCTCCCCGTCAGCCACGTCGGCGTCCACCGCCTCCGCCAAATACCCGGCAAGGTCGCTGGCGAGCACGAACGTGAGCGGCACATCCTTGGAACCCAGCCACGTAAGCCGCCCTCTATCGAAGGGGTTGCCGCCACCCATGGTGGCCACCTGGTCGAAGAAAGCCCCGGGACGGAGTGCGACGAATGGCACTCCGAGTTCCTCCAGCTTGTCCTCTGCCAGTTTCTTGTTCCAGAAGTGCGGGATTTGTGGTGTTTGGTCGCTGGTGACGATGCTGATGAGAACGAACCGCGGCACGCCGGCGTATTTGGCCGCAACCGCGAGGTTGCTGTTGCCGTAGGTATCGATGGCTTTGGCGTTCTTGTCGTTCCGCGTATATCCGGCAGCCGTCGAGACGACCGCGGACACGCCCGTCATCGCGGTGATCAGGGAACCGGCGTCGAGCATATCGCCCCGGACTACCTCCACGCCCTTCGCCTCAAGCTTCGCCGCGCTGGACTGCGGCCGGACCAGGGCCCGGACCTTCTTGCCGCGCTTGAGCAGCTCATCAACAACCTGGCCACCCAGGAAACCGGTGGCGCCAACTACAAGGACAGGCAGATCGTCAGCCATGGATTCTCCCGGAAGTAGTTCCTGGGTCATTGGTAGCACGACCACCCACGCGAGGCCAGACCCTCCCGCGCATCACCGTGGTGGTCATTGCCGGGGTGGCGCGGACTAGGATCGTTTCCATGGCCAGGATTGAGGACTATGCGATGATCGGGGACCTGAACACTGCCGCGCTGGTGGGGCGGAGCGGGTCCATTGATTGGATGTGCCTCCCCCGGTTTGATTCACCAGCGTGCTTCGCGGCATTGTTGGACTCCCCCGAAGCGGGCCGCTGGTTGATCGCACCCGCCGGGACACCAAGCGAGGGAGTCTGCACCCGCCGCCAGTACCGCGAAGACACGTTGATCCTGGAAACCGAATGGGACGTCGACGGCGGCTCCGTGCGGGTCATCGACTTCATGCCGGTCCGCGATGACGCAGTGGACGTGGTGCGGATCGTCGAGGGGCTCTCCGGCGAGGTGGACATGCACATGGAGCTGGTCCTGCGCTTCGATTACGGCCGGGTAGTGCCGTGGGTACGGCACGGAAAGCACGGCATAAGCGCGGTGGCCGGCCCTGATTCCGCCTACCTCACAACACACGCCCCGCTCGAAGGCCGGGATCGCCGGACCTACAGCGACTTCACCGTCCGCGCCGGAGACAAGGTCCCATTCGTGCTCCGCTGGGCCCCGAGCCACGAGAAGGAACCACGGCGGATCGACCCCTACCGTGCCCTTGGGGCCACCG
Source organism: Arthrobacter sp. LFS091 (assembly GCF_047977885.1). Lineage (NCBI taxonomy): Bacteria > Bacillati > Actinomycetota > Actinomycetes > Micrococcales > Micrococcaceae > Arthrobacter > Arthrobacter sp. LFS091. The sequence goes on along the minus strand of NZ_JBFPFP010000003.1, from coordinate 355,834 downwards.
GGTCTTTCTGGCTTGAGTGGATCGGCCGCAGTGAAATGGCGGGCAAATACAAGGAACCCGTCGAGAGGTCCCTGATCACCCTCAAAGCCCTGACCTACGCGCCCACCGGCGGGATCGTCGCAGCAGCGACCACGTCGTTGCCGGAGCAGATCGGCGGTCCCCGCAATTGGGATTACCGTTATTGCTGGCTGCGTGACGCCACCTTGACCCTGCAATCCCTCCTCGCGGCCGGGTACACGGAAGAGGCCGCCGCCTGGCGTGATTGGCTGCTCCGCGCCATCGCCGGAGACCCTTCCGAACTTCAGATTGTCTACGGGCTCGACGGCGCCAGGAGACTCCCCGAGGCAGACGTACCGTGGCTGTCCGGTTACGAAGGTTCACAGCCGGTCCGCACCGGCAACGCAGCCGCTCCGCAGCTGCAGCTGGACGTCTGGGGTGAGGTGCTGGACGGCCTCTCCCTCACGCGTGCCGCTTCTCCCGCGGGCACCGTGGACAATTCCTGGGACATCCAGGTGGCACTGATGGAGTACCTCGAAGGAGCCTGGGACAAGCCAGATAACGGCCTGTGGGAAATGCGTGGCCCGCGGCAGCACTTCACCCACTCAAAGGTGATGGCATGGGTTGCCGCCGACCGCATGGTCAAGGCCGTGCGCACGTCCGGATTGCCGGGACCCCACGACCGCTGGGCCGCCCTGCGGAGCGAAATACACGCCGACGTCATGGCCAAGGGCTTCGACACAACCCGCAACACCTTTGTCCAGGCCTACGGCAGCAAGGAACTCGACGCGAGCCTGCTCCTGATACCCCGTGTTGGCTTCCTGCCGCACAGGCACCCCGGAGTGGTCGGGATGGTAGATGCCATCCAAAAGGAGCTCACCGAGGACGGCTTCGTGCTGCGCTACCGCACCGATTCCGGCCACGACGGACTGCCCGGCGACGAAGGCGTTTTCCTGGCCTGCTCATTCTGGCTGGTCGACGCCTTGTTGGGCATAGGCCGCAAGGATGAGGCTACGGAACTCTTTGAAAGGCTCCTGACGCTACGCAACGATGTTGGCTTGCTCAGCGAAGAATGGGACCCGCGCACCCAACGGCAGTTGGGCAATACGCCGCAGGCTTTCAGCCACTTCCCGCTCATCCACAGTGCCATGCAGCTGCACCACGGAGAGGCCCACAGCAGCGACCAGCCGATGGGCCATCCCAAGCATCCGGCCTCAGCCAGCGGATCTATGCTTCGGAATGATCCTCGCCTTCGCTAGCGGACGGTTCACCCTTGTGGCTGGCTTCTTCGAGGTGCAGGTCCAACTTGCGTTCGGCTTCCCGACGGCGCTGCCCTACGGTCCTCATCTGCTGGGTTGTCGGGTCTCCCCGGTCCTCTGACGCTGTGCCCGACGGCGTGTCGGGCTGCTCTCGCTCCTGTTCGCCCATACGTAGATCGTCCCATCGCCAGCGCCTTTGCGGTAGCGGCACTTACCGTGCAGCCGTGTTGTGAGGCCCGCTCCGCACCCTCCGACGTGATCTTTGGGCGCAGAGCGGGCCTAGCAACGAGTGGTCAGCGGCGGGTTTCGCCGGTTACGGTGCCCTCGGTATCGATGCGCTCCGCGCGGACTTCCTCATCCACCTGGACTTCGTCGGTGACCGTGTCCTTTTCGAGGCGTACGCGCTCCACCGGCACGGTCTCCTTGTCCACCACCGGACGCTCCTCGTGCAGCGTTACCTCATGTTCGCTCTCCGTGAGTTCAGGACCACTCATGGCATCGCCCGAGTTCCCGTCCGTGATCGGTTCACGTTCGACCCGGACTTCCTCGCGCTGCACCGGGACGGTCGTGGTGACGTTCTCGGTGGTGATGTACTTGCGCAGGCGGGCACGGCCGGTGGCCTGGCTTTCCTTGCCAACGTTGAGCCGTTCCTCCGAGCGGGTCATTGCGCCGTCGTCGTCGCGGGTTGTCCCTGAGTCGCGGACCGCCTCCGTGTCGCGGGTTGCGTTGGTGTCGAGGGTTGCGTAGTCATCCCGTCCGCTAAATCCGGTCCCACCATCCAGCTGGTAGTGATTGTAGAGGCGGGCTTCCTCGCCCGGGTCGAGGTGCCCGTCTTCGGCAACCCTCGGCGCGTCCTTGATGTGGTCCTTGCTGTACGGAACTACCACGTCATCGCCGTCCACCGTGGCTTCCTGGAGTGGAATGAACGATTCCGAACTGCCAAAAAGGCCCGTCTTGACGGTGACCCATGTGGGTTCGCCGGTGTCATCGTCGGTGTAGAACGTGCCGATGGATCCGACCTTGTCACCCTCTGTGGTGCGGACGTTTCCATTCAGGCCCATCAGGCGGTCAATGTTTTCCCTCGCGAGCATGATGTCTCCTTGGAATGCGGTTCTCTTACTGTGGATTTGCCGAGCGGGCTGCATCACCGGGCAGGATTTCCGGACGCCGACGGGGAACTGAATCAACCCATCGACTTCAAGGAACAAATAATGATAAGCATGCTTAGCATTTGCTTGGCAAGGCCCCGGGCCAAGTATTCCCACGCTTGCTATCCGGGCCAGCAGGAGCTTACGCTCGATGAGGAGAAACTGTACTTGTGCCAAAGGTATCCACCTCTCTTTAACCCTTCAGGGTCCACAATGACTGCTCAGTCAGCACAGCAACCTCTTTCTTCCTCCCACCAGGCACGCCAACCCAGTTGCGAAAAGTGCCGCACCAATCAACACCTCATGGTCGACACCATCGACGCCCATTCAGACCTCTCGGTGGGCCTTGTCCGCGTCGGTTACAACTGCAGAAAGTGCGGATCCTTCCGCGCGCATGCAGCAACGGTCGCCGACGTCGCCGATGTCCTCAACACCCCTAACCCATCCTCCGGACTGCTGCAGTTCGGAAAGCATTTCTTGCACTGCGGGATACCAATGCACACCGGCGCCGGGAAGCTAAACCGGATTTCCGCCACCACCGGACGCATCGTCGATCCGGAGCTTGAGGTCTACCTCAACACCCGGGTCCTGCACTGCGATGAGTGCGGCTTCCAGATGGAAATCCCGGACTAGCCTGCCGCCCATGCGGCACCCGTGCCATGAAGCGTCCGTCGGCGAGCACCGCCGTCGGACGCTTTTCGTATGCCTGCCAAAGCCCGACGCACGGATCGCTCCAGGCACCTGTGATTGTGGGCGCAAGTGTTCGCGTGCCAGTGTTTGGGCTTGCCAGCTTCCGCAGGTAGCGTGAGCCACAGACAGGTATTGCTCCGCAGCGCGCGGACCATTCCCGAGGACGAGCCCCTAGGAGCCAGCCCATGAGCAGATCCCATCGAACGTCACAGCGCGAGCCGAACAACGCCGTCGAGCTCAATCCCCTGTTCAGCAGGCCCGGAGAGTCAACCATCTTTCCGCGCTTCACCATGCCCGAGGGCGAGGCCCTGCCATCCACGGCTTACCAGGTTGTCCATGACGAAGCGATGCTCGACGGAAACTCGCGACTGAACCTCGCGACGTTCGTGGGGACATGGATGGAACCCGAAGCGTCCCAGCTGTATGCCGAAACGTTCGACAAGAACATGATCGACAAGGACGAGTACCCTCAAACGGCACTCATCGAAACGCGATGCTGGCGGATGCTCGCGGACCTGTGGAATGCGCCGGATCCCGAAAAGAGCATCGGAACATCCACCATCGGCTCCTCCGAAGCCTGCATGCTGGGCGGCCTGGCGTTGAAACGCCGATGGCAGCACGCCCGGCGCGAGGCAGGGAAGCCAACCGACAAACCCAACCTCATCCTCAGCTCCGCCGTCCAGGTGTGCTGGGAAAAGTTCTGCAACTATTGGGAGGTGGAGCCCAGGTTCGTTCCTGTCTCCGCTGAACACCCCATGCTCGACGGACATGACCTGGACCGGTACGTCGACGAAAACACCATCGGCGTCGTAGCCATCATGGGTGTCACCTACACGGGCGTCTACGAACCTGTCCACCTGATTTCCCAGGCCCTCGACGACATCCAGGAACGCCGCGGCCTGGACATTCCCATCCACGTCGACGGTGCCTCCGGAGCCATGGTGGCACCTTTCCTGCAGCCACAAACGGTCTGGGACTTCCGGCTCCCGCGGGTTGCTTCCATCAACACCTCAGGCCACAAATACGGGTTGGTCTACCCCGGCTTGGGCTGGGTGGTCTGGCGGGACGCAGCGGCACTGCCCGAAGACCTGATCTTTCACGTCAGCTATCTCGGTGGGGATATGCCGACCTTTGCGCTGAACTTCTCAAGGCCCGGCGCCCAGGTCCTGTTGCAGTACTACCTCTTTCTCCGGCTCGGCTTTGCAGGGTACCGGTCGGTTCAGGCGACCTCCCGGGACGTCGCGCTTTACCTGTCCAACGAAATCGGCGCCATGGACGCCTTCACGCTGTGGAGCGATGGTTCAGACATTCCCGTCTTCGCCTGGCAGCTCACGGATGGCCACACCGAGCACTGGAACCTGCACCACTTGTCGGAGCGATTGCGGATGAATGGATGGCTGGTGCCTGCCTATCCCCTGCCCGACGGCCTCAGTGACATCACGGTTCAAAGGATCGTGGTCCGAAACGGTTTCACGCGCGACCTCGCCTCAAGTTTCCTCGCCGACCTGAAGAAAGAGGTCGACTACCTGGACAGCCTCACCGCGCCAATGCCCGGCGACAAGCAAGCAGAAGGATTCCATCACTGACCCCGTGAACAGGAGGCACCCATGTGCCGTCTCTTTGGACTCCATGCCGGAGCCCGACCGGTACGAGCCACCTTCTGGTTGCTGGACGCCCCGGACAGCCTCTCTGTGCAAAGCCGCCGGGAGCCGGACGGGGCCGGGATAGGCACGTACGACGCCGAGGGCGAGGCCCGCGTGGCCAAGCAACCGTTGGCAGCCTGGGAGGATCATGCTTTCGCCCGCGAGGCGCGCGACCTGAAGAGCACCACCTTCCTGGCCCACGTCCGATACGCGAGCACTGGTGCGCTCACTATGGTCAACACCCACCCCTTCGAGCAGGACAACCGGCTGTTTGCCCACAACGGAGTGCTTCACGGTCTGGACGAACTCGACCGGCGACTAACATCGCTCGGAGTCGCGGGACTGGTGCTGGGGCAATCCGACAGCGAGCGGTTCTTCGCGCTGATCACTGCAGAAACCCGGCTGGCCGGCGGCGATGTTGGTGCGGGCATTGTGCAGGCTGTCCACTGGATTGCGCAGGAACTGCCCGTCTTCAGCCTCAACTTCATCCTTTCCACGGCGACCGACATGTGGGCCCTCCGGTACCCAGCAACCCACCCTCTCTATATGTTGAAGCGGAATCCCGCGACAGCGCCGGACCGCGGAGCCCCGCTCGATGCCAGGAGCAAGCGGATCAGTTCCCGCAGCACTGATCTTGCCCGAGCACCTCACGTCCTCTTCGCTACCGAGCCCATGGACAACAGTCCTGGGTGGCACCCCCTGGCGTCCGGCGAACTGGTCCATGTTGGCGCGGACCTTACAGTGACCTCCACGGTGCCATTCGACGTCGACCCCGTCCGCCTCCTCACGCTCGCGGATCTTGAACCGACGGCAGCGGCTTCGCAAACGCCGTAATCCGCTGCGGGTTGGGACCTCTCTAACGCTCGACGGCTGTAACGCTCGACGGCGACCTGCCGCCTCCGCGGGTGGTGGCTCGGGCTCGAGGTGCGGGCTCGTGGTGCGGGCTCGTTGTCGGGGTTTTCCACATAGGCCGGAAAGGGGCTGATCCGGGGGAGGTTCGGCGTGACAGGGTTCCTGTATGGGAAGCAGCAGGCAGGCGGAGAGGCGGACGGGTTCGTCCCGCGGCGATGCCTTGTCGCTCGATTCTGGTACTAACCCGATGCGGGCCCTGTTCGAAGGTTCGACGGCGACCACGGACCGTGCCAACGATCCGGGGGCGTCGCAGTCCGAGGTCTCACAGCTGTTAAGCGCCTTGGATCCTGCGGATACAAATTACTCCACCCCTGAACTGGCCGACGCATTGGAGGACAGTGCGTCCGCCCTGAGGTGGCTGAGGGCGTCGGCTCCTGGGCAAGCACGGCTCCTTGGGCTGGTTGAGGCTGCGGATTTTGCTGGGCGGGTGGAGGAGCTTTCGCGGTCGTTGGAGTATTTGCAGGTGGTCGCGGCCCAGGCTGTGGAACGGACCCGGAATGAAGCTCGAGGCGCCCAGTCCTCCGCCGCCCCCGGCTGGTCCACGGGATGGACCGACACCTCGCCAGGCACCCAGGAGCAGGCTGTTCCCAGCCAGGCCGGTGAGGCCAGCGACGCTCACGCGGTCATCCGGACCAGCGACGCGGCCCTGCTCGATGACGGCTACCGGAACGCCGCACAGTTCCTCCGCGCCCGGTTGCGGATCAGTATCAGCGAAGCCCGCCGCAGACTCGCCCTCGCCGCCGAGGTCCTCCCCCGGCCCGGAATAGCCGGACAACCCCTCCCCGCCCGACGGGAAACGCTCGCCGACGCGCTCGGATCAGCCCAAATACCCTCCCGCTCCGCCACGATCATCAGCACCGCCCTGGATAAAGTCCGGCACCTCACCGACGCCGAAACCACCACCCGCATGGAACACGCCCTGACCAGAACCGCAACCGAAAGCGACCCGGACTTCCTCACCAAAATGGCCCAACGCTGGACCGACAGGATCGACCAAGACGGAACCGAACCCTCCGAAGAAGCCCTCCGCCAACTCCAAGGCACCTTCCTCCGCCGCCGACGCCGCTACGGACTGCACCACCTCGAAATCTTCGCCACCACCGAACAATACGAAACCCTCACCACCGCCATGAACACCGCCACCAACCCCCGACACACCACCCAAACCACCGGACCGGACCTGGACCGGCGCTCCCGGCCACAAAAACTCCTCGACGGCCTCGTCGGCGCCTGCAACCTCGCGATGACCACCGGCAAACTCCCCACCAACGGCGGACTCCGACCCCAACTCACCGTCACCATCAGCCACCAAGACCTCCTGGACCAACTCACCCACAGCAACACACCCACCAACACACCCACCAACCCAGACACCAAGACCACCACCAGCACCGGCACCGGCACTGGCACTGGCACCGCGACGTTCACCGGCCCCCTCCACCCCACCACCATCCGCAAAATCGCCTGCGACGCCGACATCATCCCCGTCCTGCTCGGCACCGACTCCCGCGTCCTGGACATCGGCCGCACCACCCGGATCTTCCCACCCCACATCCGCAAAGCCATCACCGCCCGCGACGGCGGCTGCGCCTTCCCCGACTACACCATGCCCGCACCCTGGTGCGAAGCCCACCACATCACCTACTGGTCCCACGGCGGAACCACAGGAACAGAAAACGGAACCCTCCTCTGCTCCCACCACCACCACCTCATCCACCAAGAACAATGGACCATCAACACGACAACCGGCGTCCCCTGGTTCATCCCCCCACCCCACATCGACCCCACACAAACACCACGACGCAACCACCACCACACACCACTCAGAACCTGAGGCTGGTGGGGCCGGCGACCAGCCAGGCAAACCCTTTGGGCCACCTTCAGGTCGAGCGCAGTTAACGCAACAAGCGCCCGACTGTCGGGGAGCCCCAAAGAGGACTTCCCGACGTCGGGCGCTGGAGGTGGTCTGCCAGGTGCAGCGTCAGCGTGAGGTCGGCCAGCCTGTGTACGACTCCGCGAGGTACGCCTTGGCGTGCTCCGAGGTCACCACGGAGTGGAGTTCGCCAAGCTGGCGGGCGCGGTCGAACTCGCCGGCGCCGGGCACGGTGTGCAGCATGGATGTCATCCAGTAGGAGAAGTGCTGCGCCTTCCATACCCGCTCCAACGCCCGGTCACTATAGGAGTCCAGCAGCGTGGTTGAGCCGTTGGAGTAGAACGAGTCGAGACCTTCAAAGAGCACCTTGACGTCGTGGATGGCCAGGTTGAGGCCCTTGGCACCCGTCGGCGGCACGGTGTGTGCCGCATCGCCGGCAAGGAACAGGTTTCCGTGACGCATGGGGGTATGGACGAAGCTGCGGAAGGGCAGGACCATCTTTTCGAGGACCGGTCCCTCCTTGAGCTCGAAGCCGTTGCCGTTGACGCGCTTGCGGAACTCGGACCAGATGCGTTCGTCGTCCCAGTCGGCAACGTTCTCTTTGGGGTCGCACTGGAAGTACATGCGCTGAACGGTCTCGGTGCGCTGGCTGATCAGGGCGAAACCGTTGTTCGAGTTCGCGTAGATCAGCTCGTCTGAGCTGCGTGGGGCTTCGGCAAGGATGCCGAACCACGCAAACGGATATTCGTGGAAGTACCACTTGCGGTTCGCTTCAGGAATCTGGAAGCGGCAGTGGCTGCGGGATCCGTCGGCGCCAACGAGGAAGTCGGCCTGAATCTCGAATTCCTGCCCGTCGGCATTGGTGAACCAGACCTTCGGCTTGCCTTCGAGGTCGTGCACAGTGGTGTCCGTGACGCTGTAGTGGACGGCGCCGCCGTCGGCTTCGCGTCGGGCGGCCAGGTCCATGAAAACGTCCGTCTGCGGGTAGAGCCACACGGATTCGCCGACCAGTTCCTTGAAGTTGATGCGGTGGCTTTCACCGTTGAAGCGCAGTTCGATGCCGTCGTGCCGGTCGCCTTCGCGGAGCACTCGGTCCGACACCCCCGAGTCGACCAGCAGGTTCACCGTGCCGTGCTCCAGGATGCCGGCCCGTACGGTTTCCTGGATGTCCTTGCGGCTGCGGATTTCCACCACCACGGACTCGATGCCCTGCTTGGCCAGAAGGTGGGAGAGCATGAGGCCCGCGGGGCCGGCCCCCATAATGGCCACTTGGGTCTTGATGGGCGTGCGTGCCATGGTTGTTCCTCGCTTCGTTGCGGATCCCGGCGCTTCGGCCAGGGCTGTATTGGTCTGGCATCAGTCTGTCCCCATAGGCGTGATGACCGTTACAGCAATTCCGTTCAACGGAAGCCGACAGCTAGGCGAGCTGGCGTCCGATTCCGCGGGCCGCAGTCTGAAGGGCCGGAACCAGCGCTTGGAGCCGCATCTCGGCAAGGGGCACTACGACCCCCAACGCGGCAACCGTCTTCCGCTTACCGTTCATCACGGGTACGGCGATGCCCCAAGTATCCGGATCCACGACGCCAGCCAGCTGCGCATACCCCTGCTGGGCGGCCTCGGCCAGCAGGTGGCGTACGACGTCGGCACTCACCTTCCCGGCCGGGTCGTGGAACTGCCGGAGGTACTCGGCCTGCATCTCCCGCGACTGGTGGGACATCAGGGCCAGGCCAGCTGAGGAAATGTGTACGGGCATGCGACCTGCGATTTGTGCGCGGTTGGCCACCGATCCGCGACGGGAGAGCCGTTCAACAAAAAGCGCCTCCCAGCCATCGAGCACAGCAAGGTTCACGTTCTGGTTGAGGACCTGCTGAATATCCTCCATGAACGGCATTGCCGCCTGGCGGAGGGCCAGCGTGGGTGAATTTCGATTGACGAGTTCCCAGAGCCGCAAGCCCAGGCTGACGGTTCCGCCCGCCCCCAGGTCGAGGAGCCCGTGGTGGGAAAGCTGACGGATCAGCCGGTGGGCCGATGACAAAGGGAGCTCAGCCCGGTCGGCCAGCTCCGTCAGCTGAAGAGTGGTGACACCTTCAGGGAATGCCTCGATGACCCGCACGACCCGGTCCACCACGGAATCGCCGGATGCGGAGTTAGCCACGATGCCATCCTCATTTGGAGCGTCCTTGAGAAAAAGCACGGAGGTGCCTTCATTCAATGGTAGAACGTGTGCCAGGCAACACGCGACGGTGATACAACTCTCATACCCGAAAGGCCGCGCCGCTGGCCCGGGACCATCACCAAGACGCACTGCCCAGACGTACCGAGGACGCTATGCCAACGATGCCATCTGCCCACCGATCTCAATGGCCCGTGTGGCTGTGCTGGCTAGCCATGGTGCTGGACGGCTTCGACCTGGTGGTCCTGGGAACCGTCATACCCACACTCATCAAGACCGGGGAGTTGGGATTCGATGCAGTCGGAGCCACCTTCGCCGCCACCATCTCCTTGGTGGGCGTAGGACTTGGCGCACTGTTCATTGCACCCCTCTCCGACACGTTCGGCCGCCGCAAGCTGCTGATCGCGTGCGTTGCCGGTTTCTCAATCTTCACCATTGGGGTCGCGTTCGCACCGAACGTTGCAGTGTTCTCGGTGTTGCGCCTTCTCGCCGGGCTGGGACTGGGCGCATGCCTTCCCGCAGCCTTGGCCTACATGAACGACTACGCGCCAGCGGGTTCAGCAGGAAAGTCCACCACCCGGACCATGACTGGCTACCACGTTGGTGCCGTCGCCACCGCTTTGCTGGCAATCCTGATCGTTCCGAACTGGCGGCTCATGTTCATCATCGGCGGCGCTGCCGGGCTGGTTCTCCTGCCGTTCCTTTGGGCCAAGCTGCCCGAGTCACTGCCCGAAGCCGCCCCCGGTGCGTCCAGCCAGCCCACCAAGGCGCCTGCCGCCGTCGTGCCTTCTGCTAAAAGCAGCCAAACCGCACCCAAGACCGGGTTCCGCGACCTGTTGCAGAAGCCGTACCCCCTGGTTGCGGTTGGCATCGGCATCGCGTCGTTCATGGGCTTGTTGTTGGTTTACGGGCTGAACACCTGGCTTCCGCAGCTGATGGCTGCCGCCGGGTACCCGGTCAGCACCGGACTGACGCTGCTGCTGGTCCTTAATCTGGGCGCTGTAGCAGGCCTGTTCCTGGCCGGATTCCTCGCCGACAAGCACGGTACCAAGAAGATTGTTTTGCTGTGGTTTGGACTGTCCGCAGTGCTGCTGGCGATCCTCAGCGTCAAGATCCCGAACGAATTCCTGCTCAATGCCGCCGTCTTCGTAACCGGCATTTTCGTTTTCAGCTCCCAGGTCCTCGTTTATGCGTGGGTCAGCCAGTTGTTCCCGCCACGGCTCAGGGGAACTGCGCTGGGCTTCGCCGCCGGCGTCGGCAGGCTCGGCGCAATCGTCGGCCCGGCAGTGACGGGAACATTGGTTGCCGCCAACATCGCCTACCCTGCTGGCTTCTATGTCTTCGCGATCGCCGGCCTGCTGGCCGTTGCCGCCTTGGTCCTGGTGCCCCGCGAAGTCAAAACCGCCGTCGCAAACGTGCTCGCCGGACGCTAACCCCACGACGGCGTTCGGGGAGCGCGGTGGAGTTCCTCAGGATCCTTCCCAGCAGCATGGAGAGATAGGTCGAGAGAAAACGGAGCGCCGGCCGGGAGTCGCCCAACTCCTCGGCCGGCGCCTGCGTCTTGCACCGTTCCAGGGCAGGAGCACCCCGTCCCTCACTTACCGCTGGCCGCCTGCGGCACCGCGGCGCCCTTCGGCGTCGTCTTGTTGCCGTCCTTGGTCCAGATGGAGGCGAGCATACCGATGACCAGGATCGCCGGTGCGCCGTACATCAGGATGTTCCGGACCATCGGTTCGCGGAGTGCACGGATTGCGTTGCCGACGTACGGGATGGTTGCGACCTGCTTGTCCACGGTCTTGCCCTGCAAGGTGGCGATCCAGGGGTCGATGCCGTTGTTGGCGTCGCCCTTGGTCTGCACAGCTACGCCGCCATCGGCCGTAGCGGTGATTTCGGTGATGCGGTGGGTTTCCACCCGCTGATCTTCGACCGGGATGTGGTAGGTGATGATGTCGCCCACCTTGACGTCCGCGATAGGAGTCGGAACCGTCACGACGACGTCGCCCGGGTTGATCAGCGGTGCCATGGACCCGGTCAGCATGGTGGAAGTCTGGTACCCCAGGACCCGCGGGCCGATGGCTAGGAACAGGAAAACCAGCGCCGCCAGGACCAGCATGCCAACGCCGACGGACTTAACAGCCAGGCTTGTGATCCGGCGGAACGTGCTCCGTTCACCGGCGGGGACGGTTGTGGCCGCTGCGGGCTGCTTCACAGCGGCGGTCTTTGGGGATGGTGCAGGCTTTGAAGCGGCGGAACGCCGGCCGCGAAGGGCGGGGGTGGTGATGGTGCTCAGTGCGCTCATTGTCCTGGCGTTCCTTCCGGGAGGGGTTGTTGTTCTGCTTCTAGTCTGCAGGGCGTGGCTCAGGCTTACTGCGGAAATTCCTCAAGTCTGGCTCAGGAAAAACCCGGCGGGCCTGATCAGGCAGGGGGGTGGCCGATCAGGCCCGGCGGAGTCTGGTGCGGCCCCCTTCCGACCCCCTCTCGGGGCCTTCGTGGGGCCTTCGCGGGGCCTTCGTGGGGCCTTCGCGGGGCCTTCTCGGGACCTTCGCGGGGCCGTGGTGATTACTTGGTGGTTTGCGTGCGCTGGGTGCCGGTGAAGGAGAACCCGACGGTGGAGGTGGCGCCCTGGAAGGTGTTGTCCGCGGTGGCGGGCAAAGCGGTGGTGACTTTGAGGTTGTCGGTCTTGGTGCTCGTCAGGGACGTCAGGTTGTTCAGGACACTGTTCGCGGCGATGACCGGGCCTGAGGCCAGGACGGTGGTCTTGGTGCCGGCGCAGGTGTAGGGAGCGGTGGCGCCGGTCCAGGCAACGGAGCAGTTTTCGATGGTCAGCTGCAGGCCGTTGGTGGTGTCGGTGGTGAGCAGGGATCCGGTGGCACCGGCGGAGGTGGTGAGGGTGACGTTGTTCAGGTCGGAGTTGCCGGTGTTGGCCAGGGTGACGAGCTTTTCGACTTTGTCCCCGGGCAGCAGGCCCGCGACGGGGACGTTGAGGGTGTTGTTGGCGCCGGTGCCCAGGGCGATGGTGACGGTTCCTGCGGTGACGGCCTGTGAGGCGGAGGTCGAGGAGGTGAACGCGCCGTAGGTTCCCATGCCGGCGACGGCGGCTGCGGTGCCGACCAGTGCGACGGAAGCGAGGATCTTGCCGGAGGTGGTCTTGAGGCTGATGGCCATGGGAATCAGTGTCCTTTCGGTAGGCCACCGTGAGACCGGCCGGCCGTTCTTCGTTCCAGCCTCTCTGGCTGACAAGAACTACTGTGCAGGGCCACCCTCAAGAACCAATCCTGCAAACCCGCAACAGTCCCTCAGGAAAACCTCAAGACTTTTTACAGTTTCTAAGGTTCCTTATGAAACACTGCTTGATGCATATGGACCGGCGATGAAAGGGCAAGTCAATGCCGATGTGGTTACAGGCCCTGCTGTGGGGGACGCTGGCAGGCGGGGCGTTGGTTCTTGGCGCTGGTGTGGCGTGGATGTGGAAAGTGCCCGCCAAGGTGGTTTCCACTGTCATGGCCTTCGGCGCCGGGGTCCTGATTTCCGCACTCGCCTTCGAACTGGTGGACGAGGCCGTGAACGGCGGAGGGTTGCTCCCCACGGTCCTCGGCTTCCTTCTGGGGGCACTGATCTTTGTTGGGTCCAACGTTCTCCTGGCCCGGGCGGGGGCGAAGCACAGGAAGCGCTCCAGTGAGCCCCAACCCACCGAGAAGGATTCCCCGGGCAGCGGTACGGCCATCGCCGTGGGCGCGCTCATCGACGGCATCCCCGAATCCGTGGTCCTTGGCGTGGGGCTGTTGGCCGGTGGCGCCGTCAGTCCGGCGATGCTTGCCGCCGTCTTCATCTCCAATGTCCCCGAAGGCCTGTCCAGCACGGCCGGCATGAAGAAGTCCGGCCGCAGCCCCGCTTACGTGTTTGGAACCTGGGTTGGCATCGCAGTCTTCAGCGGACTTGCGGCCCTAGTGGGGTACGCCGCCCTTGAGGACGCGCCTGAATCGGTAATCGCCTTCATTACAGCCATTGCGGCCGGCGGCATCCTGGCGATGCTGGCAGACACGATGATTCCCGAGGCGTTCGAGGAGCACCACAACATGACCGGCCTGACGGCCGCCGTCGGATTCCTTAGCGCCTTCACGATCCACCACATCGGGGGCTGACCTCCGGACGCAACCCGGCCGCCTCCCGGCCTCAGGCAGGCAGCAGTCCAAGCAACGGTACGGCTACCGCCGTCGATACCGCCATGGCTGCAGTGTTGCCAACGACAGGGTGGAAGTCCGCGGGGAGCTTTGCGGAGAAAACCCGGGCCAGCGGCGGGGCCAGTACAGCGCCCAGGATCGCCCCGCCCACAACGCCAAAAAAGGAACCACCGGTGGCGAGGACGGCCGCCGGGGCGACGGACACCACGGACGCATACGTCGCAGCCCAGCCGCCATCCAGGTACCAGCCCCGCCAAAGGACCACGCCGATGGCGGAGGTAAGTGCTTGCGCAAAGAGGATGTGCGGAAGCAGGCCGGACCCGTAGGACGGCAACCCAGGATTAAGGACATGCGCCACTACAGCCCCGGAAAGCATGCCGACGCTGGCGAACCCCTTGGCGATGAAGTGCGTCTCCGTGAAGTCTCTGATGACCCGTCGCGCAGCCCACAGGGCTTCCCCGAGGAGCGACTGGTTAAAGCCCGACGCCGGCAGGTTCCGTTCCGCGCCGAGGTCCGGCTCGCGCTCGCGCAGGACAAGCCAGGGCAACCGTCGTGCGACCAGGAAAGAGAGAATGGACCCCCCGGACATCGCCAGGACGTTTGCCACCACGGGCGGCAGGCCAAGGGGGTTGGCGAGGATGGGGATGAATATCAACGCCAAGGGCGTGACGGTGGCCGCACCGAGCACGGCGCCCGTGAGGCACGTTTGCCACCCGGCCCCGTAGAGGATCACCACGGCCGGAGCCACGCAAACGAAAGGCACGAACGTTGGCTGCCACCCGTCGTCGAGCAACCATCCGAACGCCACGTTGGACAGCAGCAAACTCAGCGAAGCCGACGCAAGAATCCAGGGACCCAGGCTCTCCCGCCGCCCGACGCGGCCCTGTCGGCGGCCGACCCACCGGGCCAACCCTGCTCCCGCCAACAGCCCCAGGGCTGCGAGGTCGGACTTGTAGAAGAGCGGCTCCGTCATGTCCCCCAGGAACCACCTTGCAGCAGCCGCCGGGGAATCCGCGGCCGCTTGGGCCCAGCCGGAGTAACCGGGGCCAACATACGGGGATTGCTGCCCCAAGCCATGCAGGACCACAGCGACGATGCCCATGATGCCGGCGACTCCGAAGGCGCCCAAGGCTGTCCCGAGGGTGCCTGGTTTGGGGCTCTGTCCCGGCGGACCTTTGATGGCGGCGGCTGAAGAGTACATCGTTGGCCCTTAGCGTGCGGTGGGTGGTGACGTCGAGCAGCGTAGCGGAGGGCCCGGGGCCACACCCAGCCGGGGCCTGGCTGGGGGATATATGACCGGCCGCGGTCAGAAAAGCGCCGTGCATGGCCCCTCAACAGGCGGCCCTCAAAAGGGGGAAGATCAAAGGGGACACTCAAAAGGGCCCCTCAAACTCAAAGGGCCCCTTAAAACCAGAAAGCCCCGGCGCCTGCGTCGTGAAACGCGGCGTCGGGGCCTCCCTTGCTGTCAGTCGATTACGCCTTCTTGCGCGTGAGCAGGCCCCAGATGGCCAGGACGATCAGTGCGCCCACGATGGCCAGCAACCAGGTGGACAGCGACCAGAACTCGTTGATGCCAACGTTGAAGAGCGCGCTGCCGATCCATCCACCCAGGATGGCGCCAACGATGCCCAGGAGCAGGGTAGCGATCCAGCCGCCACCCTGACGGCCCGGCATGATGGCCTTGGCAATAGCGCCGGCGATCAGACCCAGAATAATCCAGCCAATGATTCCCATTATTTATCTCTCTTTCGTGATGAGGTCCCAGTTCGGCATGAGAGCGCACGCCGCTATCGACCTGATTGTTGGCTACCAGCCGAGCCGTCGGAGCATACCGACAACGTGGCTGGCAGACGGTCTACCCGCCGGGTCGGGGTCTGTCATGGCATGAAGCACCATGGACCATCGCCGCCTGACCGTTCCGGGAATTCGTGGTTCGCCCAGGGTCCTCGCAACCATGGACTCAAGGGGAGGGCCGGGAAAGGCTTTTGTTCCCGTGAGGCATTCGAGGGCAACCAGGCCCAACGAATAGATGTCACTGGCAGCAGTTGAGGTGCCTCCACAGACTTCTTCCGGACTCAGATAGTGCGGCGTCCCGGAGGAGGAGCTCGGCGCAGGATGCCGCCCATTGAGTGCGATGCCGAAATCGGTCAGCTTGGCCACTCCTGCGCCGCCCTGATCGCCGGCGAAATCCACCAGGATGTTGCCGGGCTTGATGTCATTGTGGACAATCCCGCGCCGGTGCAGGAACGCCAATGCCCTTGCGATCCCGGTCATCCACCCAACGGTCTGAACCGGCGTGGCTGGCCCTTCCTCAAGGAGGGTCCGCAGGTCCTGGCCCCGCACAAGTTCCATCACCAGGTAGTTGTGGGCGCCTTGAACGTCGTCGCCCTCGGTGCTTCCGGAGGACACCACCCTGGCGATGTTCTTGTGGCGCAAAGGGCCATGGATGTCCAGTTCGCGTCGAAAGGGAGCGTCCTTGGCTGTGGTCCTGAAGATCTTGACGGCCACAGTGGTGCCTGACTCCAGGTCCCGGGCTTCCTTGACGTAGGCCTCGGATCCCCCGCCCAGCTGCTTGCCCAGCCGATATCGTCCTCCAAGGATCACGTCGGAAGGGGCGGCCCCGCGATCAGCGCGGTCGGCCGCCGTCTCCATGAGCGTCATTGGAGCAGTGATTCAATCTCGGCAGCAGGCACACCTGCCACCTCGGCGAGGGCGACGGGGTCCACTCCTGCATCGACTGCCCTCTTGAAGGCGAGCGCCAGGGTGTTCTGGGAGATTGCCAGCTCATGTTGCAGGCTCTGGCGACGAAGGGCGGCGATCCAGACGCCACTCACCGGATCTATGGCGTCGATGTCCATCCGGAAGCCGCAACCGCAGGCCCACTCGGGCCAGATCGGTTCGACGGAAACCCACTGCATGGCATCGTGGGCCGGGCCAGCGGAAATCGCCATGCGTGAACCGCAATGTACGGGGCCTGCCGGGATGACCTGGTCAGTGATGACGTCAACGTCATCGTGGACGACGGGGGTGGAACTCGGTTCACGCAGCACGATTGTCATCGCTTGCCCACACATTCCCTAGTAAGTAGCTTGGCTATCTAGTTATATGTGTACTTATCAATAATGTCCAACTCAGCTTCAGGAGGAGACGCTGTCGATCGCCTTGCGCATACGCCGAAGGAACTCAACCACCACCGCGGAGTCTTTGCTGCTCAGCGTTTCGGCGGCTTCCATCATGCGCGAATGCATGTCGCCCAAGGTGCTGCGGACCTCCTGTTCCGACCCCGGCGTCGGGCGGAGAATGAGGGCTCGACGATCAGTCGGGTGGGGCTCTCGGGTAACGTAGCCGGACCTCACCAGGCGGTCCACCAAGGACGTCATGGAGGCCGAGGTCACCCCAAGCCGTACCGCCAACTCCTTCGGGCCCACCTCCCGGCCGGCACGCTCGGCTTCAAGCAGGTACCGCAACGCCATCAGGTCGGTCTCCCCCATGCCCATCGAGGCGCGCGTTCGCCGCCGCATGTCAGCTTCGGCCGTCCGGTAGTCCCTGAGTGCGTTCAGGACGTCCACGGCGCCCATCTGCTTACGGCTCTCCAGCCCGTACCAATATCCCTTGCGTTCATCCTTGTCGCTCACACCAGTCCTTTGGTAGACATGTATCTTGATTGTCTAACCAATTGATACTAGTCCATGAAGCGAAGATCCCGGACTACCGTTCGCTGAACGAGACTTGGCGCAGCCGTACACGTCGCCACACTGCCGGGGCCACCACGACTGCAACACCGACGGCGGCACCTATGACGGTCTCGATGATCCGGTCCCGGAGGAGCAGACTCGGGTCCACCGGCGCGGCGAGGAGCGTGGCAATCAAGGCAAGCGGGGTGACGAAGAGCTGTGCGATGAAATACTGCCGGGCAATGAACATCTCGGCCCCGAACTGGCACGCCGCTATGACCAGGACCATGGCCCACGGAGCCGGATTGAGCCACAGGATGCCTGCCAGGAGCACCAGGCCAAGCACCGTTCCCGCGATCCTTTGGATGCCCCGGCTCACCCGATGCCGGGTGGAATGGCCCACCAGCGGCACCACGGCTGCCACCATGGCCCAGTACGTGTGGCCAAAGCCAAGCTGTTGGCCCACCAGCGTCGCCAAGGTCCCCGCGAGCCCGGCCGCTACCAGGTATCCACCTCCTTCAAGCCAGATGGCCCGCAGTTCGGCAGGCGTGTGCCGGATGCGCGGCGGTTTCTTCCATGGCGTCCGGTGGCTTTTGACCACGCGGGACGACATCCCTACCAACAGGCAGAAAACCGTGGTCAGGATTGCCACCAGCATTGCCTCCCACAGAGGCGGTTGCGTGGGTATCGAAGCGATCGCGGCAAAAGCAAAAATGTGAAAGAGGGAGCCGCCGGGGCGGAGTCGCCAGGCAGCTACCACTACGGAGCAGGCGCCGGCCACGATGGTGGTCGCAACGATCAGGAGCCAGGAATACGAGTTGGCGTCCAGGCCCCACGCATGCTCCCCACGGGCCAACAACGTGGCGCAAAGGATGATGAAAAGCATGAAGCCGCCAGCCCGGAGTTGGCTGCGGAAACGGACGCTGTGCGGTTCATTGCGCCCATAGATTCCGGTGAAGGCCCCAAACGACGCAAACACGGCCAGATCCAGCCGCCCCAGCAGCGTCAAAACGATCAGCGGCACGAACACCCCTACGGCGCAGCGTAGGGCGGGATGGTGGTCCTTGTTCCCCGGACCCATCGTGAACATTTCCGCTACAGCCTTCAAAGGGCGGCTCGCCTTTCGTCGCAGGATCAAACGTACGACGGCGGCACTGGCGTCCGCTTCAAGGTTACGCTCCGAGCGCTGGGCTACCCGGGGATCAGGCACAGATAGTGCCCCTCATCACGCTGAGGGGCACTATCTGTGACGTACTGCGTTGGATCGATGGAGGGATCAGAAACGGGAGGGTGTGCCGCTGACTCCGCCGGGGACAACCGGGTTCGTTGCGATGTCCGTGATGTTCGTTGCCGGGGTGTAGACGGGGACGGCGTTCGCGAGTCCCGTGGTTCCACTACCGCTCGCTGTGCCCAGCGTGATGACGATGGTGCCGTTACCATCCCAAGCCACGGTGGACATGTTGCCGCCCTGGCCGTTTCCGGAGAAGGTCAGGTCCTTTGTGGTGTAGCTTGCGCCGAGGTAGACACTTCCCAGATTGACGGTGCAGGCGGTGCTGGTCACGGTGAGGTTGCTGTCCGCGTCAACCTTTACCGTAACGACTCCATTGCCGGTCAAAGTCGCCGGTGCGTTGGCCCAGGTGTTGCACATCGAGCTTCCACTGAGACGCTCAGAGAACGTCAGTGTCACCTTGTCACCCTTGTCCACGGTCCCCGCAGTCCCACCGTTGGTCAACAGCACTCCCGTGACCGTGGGAGACGAAACGTCCTTGGTTGATGTCGCCGTGCCCGCCGGTCCCGTATTGCCCGCCGCGTCAGTTGCCTTGGCGGAGAAGGTGATGGTGCCCGGGTTGTAAGCACTGAGGTTCAACGGCGCAGCGTTCCAGTTACCGGCCCCGGAGGTGGTGATGTTTTGGGTGATTGCTGCGGCCCCGCTGCCTGTGACAGTGAGGACCACTGTTGAATTGGCTTCCGCGGTGCCACCAACAGGAACGTTGGTGACGTTGCCCTGATGTACGTAGGTCGGAGCCGTCACCACGGGAGCAAGGGGCGGAGTGGTGTCGGTGACCGGGGTGGTACCAACGCTTCGTGTGCTTTCAGTGCCCTGCCAGAGGGAGAGCATCGGCGTCACAGAGTAGTACCAGGTCCCCGCAGGAACATTGCTTTCAATGCAACTTAGTCCTGCGACGCTGGAGCCGCAGCCACCGGTCGCTGGCACCTTGGTTCCGCCGGTTGCTGTTCCATAGCGGGCGATGCTGTAGCCGCCCACGGGCCGGCCTGCCGCCGTCGTACTGGCCGCCCAGGAGACGGTGACGTTGGCGCCTGAAACTGCGGTGGTGGGCTTGGCTCCTTGGGCTACGGCGTCGGCTACTGATGCGCCGGAACCAGTGCCTACGGAACCCCAGAATGCACTGGCTGCCGGGCCGCCCCACGAGACGAGGAGGATTCCCGCCATCACCAGGGCAAGGCGGTTCCACTTGCCGAAGGCAGTGACAGGGACTGTGCGTTTCCGGTTCACTTTCGTACCTCCAACGTGACGGGAACGCCGAATTGGGCTCCTTGGCAGGCCGACATGGAGGTGACGTCCATCTTTGCGGCGCCTTGCAGCGTGAGCAGGATTGAGCTGCTCGCGGGAATAGTGACCGTCGGCGTCAGCGGTGCCGCGGGTGGCGTGAAGGTAACGCCGGTGGTGGTGCAGCCGGAGTGGCTGGAATCGGCGGTCACGGGGCCGTTGCCGGAGACTCCGTAGATGGTCACCGGGTGAGGGTTGGGGTTGCTGGCCCTCAGGATGACGTCGGCGGTTCCACCGGGCACCAAGCTGGTTTGCAGGGTATCGCCCGCGACGAGGGCGCTCACCGTAACGGTCTGCATGGTGCCGTTGGTTGCTGCGCCGGATCCAGCCCCGGTAGTCGCCCAGTAGGCGTAGGCGGAGCCGGCACCGCCCAGGAGGCAAAGCGCTACGGTGGCCGCTGCCGTTCGTGCAAGGCGCCCCGTGCTGGGGGTGCGGGGGATTCGGACTGTCGTCTTCATGTCAGTTCGCCTGTCCCGTGCCTGTGTAGGTGAGCTGGAGGGTCGCGCCTTTGCAACCGTCCTGCAGTTTGTTGGTGTCGAGCATCTTGATCTGGGGCCACTTGGCTTGGGCCACGCCAAGGCCTGACAGGGAGCGGGTGCCCGGTTCCACGGTCAATGGGTACGCCCCCGAGTACTGGGTGACTTGGTAGTCCGCCGTCGTACACGGCAGGTTGGCCGCCACGGCTGCCGGTGTCCGGACCACCTGGCTGATCACCACGGACAGGTCCGTCACCGCGATGCTCTTGTTCTGCGGGTTGGAGATCTGGAGGTCCACAGCGCGGGAAATGCCCGGGGCCAGAAGCCCGTTCACCGTCCCCGTCACCCCGAAAGTGCGTTTAACTTCCAGCACCTGCAACTGGCCGGGCGCCGCGTTCGACACCGTTGCTCCGCTGGTTCCCTTGACAGTGAAATCCGTCTTGTTCGCCGGAGTGGTAGTCGCGGTGGATACGGTCAGGGTCGTCTGGGCAGTGCTCCCTGATGTGAGGTTAACCGACGACGGCGCGGCGCTGGCTGCCGCTCCAGCCGGCAGTCCGGTCACGGTGAACGTCACCGGACCAGTGAAGCCCCCCGTTGAGGTGGCGGACACCGTGAAGGTTGCGGACTGTCCTTGGTCCACGGTGCGGCTTGAGGGGGACAGCGTGACAGTGATCCCCTTGACGCTGGCTGCGGCGTTGCCCTGGCTATTGCCCTGCCCGTTGCTCGCTGCCAGGGCCGCAACGGGTACCACGGCCACCACCAGTGCAAGCAGCAGGGCACGGAGTGGGATTCCTGCTCGCTGGAACGGTGCGGTGCGCTCTGGCCGGTGGTCCATGGAGGCTCTTTTCGGACGATTGCTTGGGGCGTTGGAGGCGTTGAGGTGCAAAGGTGAGCCGGGGGCCGTCGTGTGAAACGTGGCCCCCGGCTCGTGACGGCCTAGAGGCTGCCGACGTTGACCGTGACGATCGCGGACTTGCAGGCGTCCTGGTTGACGGCATTGTCATTGAACTTCAGGACGCCGCTGCCTACGGAAGTTCCGGTGGCGCCTGCTGCGACGGGGCTGTTGGTCGTTACAGCGGTGACCTCGAACCATGCGGGAAGGCAGCCCGCCACGTTGGTGGTCACATTCGCGCTGAGGGCACCCACCACGGTGCTGGACGTCGTCGAGTTGTCCGCGGTGTAGGAAACCGGGACGGAGTTGCCCGGAGCGAGTCCGCCTGCGAAGGTCGCGTGAAGGGTGACGGTACCGCCACCGGCCGAGTTGGTTGCCGCGCCGCTGCCCGAACCTGTGGTGGTCCAGTAGGCGTAGGCAGCTCCGCCACCCACCGCCACCAACGCGACGCCTGCGACTGCGGCGGTGACCCGGCTCTTCTTGGAAAGTTTGCGCATGATGTAGCTCCTTGGTTGATCGGTTTCGGGAGCCGCTGGGCAACCCCCACCATCCGGCCGAGGGTGGCGGATGAAGCGATGTCACCCATGCTTCATGCCGCACACGCCCCGCGGCTACGATCCGGTGTACGCCTCTTTTTCATCCGAACATCGGCCCCGGAATACCCACACGAGCCATGCAGGTACTCAGTTTTCAGTGGTGAACTACTTGCTGTCCCTCGCGCGATCGCTGGCAGCGCAAGGGACAGGTACCTGCTTCCGGGGGCCGCTGTCCACAGTGCGGACAGGCGCCCTGACGCCTCTTTGGGAAGCCGCTTAAGCGTGGGTGCGCAAACTTTGTGGCTGTCTTGAGCAAAAACTGCGCTGGTGTTCGAACCTTTTTCTTCGCTGGCGCGACACTACTCCCCTATGTCACGGCATTAAATAGCCACGACGGGTGCCGGCAAGGGAGCGCGTCCGGGGGGGGTTAGCTGTGGGCTGCGAGGATGGTGGAGGCTTCCTGGCGGGTGGTGCCGGAGGACTCGATGTGGGCCAGGGCGGCGGGGATTTCCCAGCCTTTCTTGCGCATCGCGGTGGCCCACAGACGCCCGGCACGGTAGGAGGAGCGGACCAGCGGGCCGGACATGACGCCGAGGAAGCCGATCTCCTCGGCCTCGTGCTGCAGGTCCACGAACTCCTGCGGCTTGACCCACCGGTCCACCGGAAGGTGCCGTTCGGAAGGGCGCAGGTACTGGGTGATCGTGATCAGGTCACACCCGGCGGCGTGCAGGTCACGCAGGGCCTCGGAAATCTCCTCACGGGTCTCGCCCATGCCCAGGATCAGGTTGGACTTGGTCACCATGCCCAGATCCCGGCCCTGCGTGATGACATCCAGCGACCGCTCATACCGGAACGCCGGCCGGATCCGCTTGAAAATCCTCGGCACCGTCTCGACGTTGTGCGCGAACACCTCGGGCTTGGAATCACAGATCGCCGCGATGTGCTCGGGCTTGCCGGAGAAGTCCGGGATCAGCAACTCCACCCCGGTGCCCGGGTTCAGTTCGTGGATCTTCCGCACCGTTTCGGCGTACAACCACACACCCTCATCGGCCAGGTCGTCACGGGCCACACCGGTCACCGTGGCGTACCGCAACTGCATGGCCTGCACCGAGCGGGCCACCTTCGTGGGTTCGAACATGTCCACCGGGGAAGGTTTGCCGGTATCGATCTGGCAGAAATCACAGCGGCGGGTACACTCGGACCCGCCGATCAGGAACGTCGCTTCCTTGTCTTCCCAGCACTCGAAAATGTTCGGGCAGCCGGCCTCTTCACAGACCGTGTGCAGGCCTTCCTTCTTCACCAGGTTCTTGAGCTGAACGAACTCAGGACCCATCTGGACCTTGGCCTTGATCCACTCAGGCTTACGTTCAACCGGTACCGCCGAGTTACGCTGCTCAACGCGCAGCAACTTACGGCCTTCAGGTGCGAGTGTCATGACGTTCCTTCGTTCTTGGGTTTCAATCTTCTTGCGGCAGTGCGTTGCGGGGCCTGCTCTGCGTGCTTTGCCTGGGTTTTAGGCGGCAAAGCAGGCCTCACAACGGGCGTTTTTCAGCATTCGACGACGTTGACGGCGAGGCCGCCCATCGCTGTTTCTTTGTATTTGT
The DNA here is from genome assembly GCF_047977885.1 of Arthrobacter sp. LFS091. Taxonomy (NCBI): domain Bacteria; kingdom Bacillati; phylum Actinomycetota; class Actinomycetes; order Micrococcales; family Micrococcaceae; genus Arthrobacter; species Arthrobacter sp. LFS091. Next base: position 332,207 of record NZ_JBFPFP010000003.1, on the reverse strand, counting down.
GGGACATGTCCTTGCCCGTTTCACGCATGGTCACGATCACCTCGTCCAACGAGACCCGGTGCGTCCCGTCACCCCACAACGCCATCTTCGCCGCGTTGATCGCCTTCGCCGCAGCGATCGCGTTCCGCTCAATACAAGGAATCTGCACCAACCCGCCAATCGGATCACACGTCAACCCCAGATTATGTTCCATCGCGATCTCCGCCGCGTTCTCCACCTGACCCGGGGAACCACCCATCACCTCAGCCAACCCCGCAGCAGCCATCGACGACGCCGACCCCACCTCACCCTGACAACCCACCTCAGCACCCGAAATCGAGGCCTGCTCCTTATACAACACACCCACCGCACCGGCAGCGAGCAGGAACTTCACCACCACATCATCCCGGTCCTGCTGAGTGGCCTTGTCCATGCCCGGGGCGTAATTCAACGCGTAATACAACACCGCCGGAATAATCCCCGCAGCACCATTGGTCGGAGCCGTCACCACCCGCCCACCGGAAGCGTTCTCCTCATTGACCGCCAACGCGATCAGGTTCACCCACTCCTGCCAGTACTTCGGATCGTTCCGGTCCTTGTCCTCCTTCAGGAGCCGCTCCAACCAATCCGGCGCACGACGACGGACCTTCAACCCACCCGGCAACACACCCTCACGCTTCAACGAGGTCTCAACACAAGCCTCCATCACAGCCCAGATATGCAGCAGACCCTCCCGGATCTCCTCCTCGGACCGGGACGCCCGCTCATTGATGAACATGATGTCGCTGATCCCCAAACTCTTGGACGCACACCGGCCCAACAACTCCGCCGCCGTCCGGAACGGCAACGGCAACTCCTTCTTGGACTCCTCCAACTCCGCCTGCGCCGCGGACTCCTCACCCTCACGGACAATGAACCCACCACCAACCGAGAAAAACGTCGCCTCCTTCAGCACGTTCCCCCCGGCATCGGAGACAGCAAACTTCATCCCGTTCGTATGCCGCGGCAACACCGTCAACGGATGCAACACCATATCCTCCACCGCATACGGCAACAGAACCTCACCGGCGAGGTTGAGCTTCCCCGTCTCCGCAATCGACGCCAACCGTGCCTCCACCTCATCGGGAAGGATCAACTCCGGCTCAAAACCCTCAAGCCCCAACAGGGTCGCAGTGAACGTCCCATGCCCCTTGCCCGTGGCAGCCAAGGAGCCGTAGAGATCAACGCGCAACCCTGCAACAGAGGACAGCACGCCGGATTCACGAAGTTCCCGGGCGAACACCGCCCCGGCACGCATCGGGCCCACCGTATGCGAACTCGACGGACCAATGCCCACGGAGAACAAATCGAAAACACCAACAGCCATAGCCGTGATCCCTTTCAGGGAGGAGAAGAAAACAAACAACAAGGTGGGGCCGGGCCAAATCCCGAGCCAAGGCCGGCCCGGCCCCCGTGGAGGTCCCAGTGCGAACCCCCAAACCCGGTATAGCTGTGTGGCATTCGTTCCCAGCAAATGCCACACCCGGGAGATCATCACGAGCCCACCCCCGGCAGGTGGACCCATTTTCCAAACAAACGAACCCGCTTGTCCGGCCCCCAAACCGGTGCCTAGACCATGGGCCCTTTGGGGCGGCGGCATCCGGAAGCGTGCGTCCAAGGGAGCGTCACGTCCGCCCAGCGGGCGTTTTCGCGACCGAGCACGCGGAGGATGTCGGCACCCCACGGGACCCGCGAGGCTCAGCCCAGGTTCGCAACTCCCGGGTACAGCGGGTGTCCCTTCGCGAGGACATCGACGCGGTGACGCAACCCCGAAAGGTCCGCATCGGCGTCGGCCATGAGCGCTTCGGCGATGATGTCGGCAACTTCCCGGAACGCAGCTTCCCCGAATCCGCGCGTTGCCAGCGCCGGGGTTCCGATCCGCAGTCCGGAGGTGACCATGGGCGGGCGCGGGTCGAAGGGAACTGCGTTGCGGTTGACGGTGATGTCGATCGCGGCGAGGCGGTCTTCGGCCTGCTGGCCATCGAGCTCGCAGTTGCGCAGGTCCACCAACACCAAGTGCACATCGGTTCCACCGGACACCACGGAGATGCCCTTGGCGGCAACGTCGTCCTGGACCAGGCGCTCGGCGAGGATCCTGGAACCTGCCAGGACGCGTTCCTGGCGCTCACGGAACTCCTCCGAGGCAGCGATCTTGAACGCAACAGCCTTGCCGGCGATGACGTGCTCCAGCGGTCCGCCCTGCTGGCCCGGGAACACGGCAGAGTTGATCTTCTTGGCGATGTCGGCGTCGTTGGACAGGATGATTCCGCCGCGCGGACCGGCGAGGGTCTTGTGCGTGGTGGAGGTGGTGACGTGGGCGTGCGGAACGGGTGAGGGGTGCAGCCCCGCGGCCACCAGGCCAGCGAAGTGAGCCATGTCCACCATCAGGTACGCCCCGACGGAATCAGCGATCCGGCGGAATTCAGCGAAGTCCAGCTGCCGCGCATATGCGGACCAGCCAGCTACGATCAGTGCCGGTTTGTGCTCCTGCGCCAGCGCTTCAACTTCGGCCATGTCCACAGTGTGGGTGTCCTCGCGTACGCCGTAGGGGACCACGTTGTAGAGCTTGCCGGAGAAGTTGATGCGCATGCCGTGCGTCAGGTGGCCACCGTGGGCGAGGTTCAGGCCCATGATGGTGTCGCCCGGCTTGATGAGCGCGTGCATCACCGAAGCGTTGGCCTGCGCGCCGGAGTGCGGCTGGACGTTCGCGAACTCGGCGCCGAACAGGGACTTGATGCGGTCGATCGCGAGCTGCTCGATCACGTCGACGTGCTCGCAGCCACCGTAGTAACGCTTGCCAGGGTAGCCCTCGGCGTACTTGTTGGTCAGCACCGAGCCCTGGGCCTGCATCACGGCTACGGCCGTGTGGTTCTCGGAGGCGATCATTTCCAGGCCGTCACGCTGGCGACCCAGTTCGGCGTCGATCTTTACCGCAATCTCAGGGTCCAGCTCGGACAGCTGGGCATCCAACGACGCCGATACAACCTGCTGGTATTCAGTGACAGTTACAGGGTTCACAGTTCTCCACCGTTCGTTGCAGCGTATTCCTCGGCCGACATAAGCGGCCCTTCCTCGGTGGCGGCCACCTTGAACAGCCAACCTGCACCGTAGGGATCGTTGTTGATAAGGGCGGGGTCGGAAACAACGGCGTCGTTGATTTCGGTGACCTCGCCGGTGACGGGCGAGTACAGATCGGAGACCGACTTGGTGGACTCAACTTCGCCACAGGTTTCGCCTGCGGTCACAGTGGAACCGACCTCGGGCAGGTCAACGTAGACGATGTCGCCCAGTGCGTCCGCAGCGACGGCGGAGATCCCAATGCCTACCGGCCCGCCACCATCGGCGGCAACCCACTCGTGCTCAGCCGAGTATTTCAATTCAGAAACTACCTTGCTCATTCCGGTTCCTTCTCTCACTAACTGAAACTTTTCAAGATCACCCGCAGCAGGTTGACACATCAACCAGCGCTTAGGGGTTCAAACAGCGCCACCATCCACAACGGTTCGGGTCCGGCGACCGGCAGCATGCGTCCAAGGGAGCGTCGCGTCCGCCCAGCGGGCGCCCATGCGACCGAGCATGCAGAGGTCGGCGGTCCCGAAGATCGGGGCTACTTGTGACGCTTGTAAAAGGGCAGCTGCACGACTTCAAACGGCTCGGCCTTACCGCGCAGGTCGACGTCCACCACAGTGCCAACGACGGAATGTTCGACGTCGACATACGCCAAAGCGACCGGGTAACCGAGCGTCGGGCTGGGCTGCCCCGAGGTCACCTCACCGATCAGGGAACCGTCCTTGAGGACCGAGTAGTGCCCACGGGCGGCACGACGGCCTGCACCCTTGAGCCCCACGAGCTTCTGGCCGAGAGCGGATCCGACACCCGCAGCCTTGATCGCGGCGAGTGCTTCCTTGCCCACGAAATCACCCTCCTTGGCCAGGGAAACCACGGGTCCCAGTCCGGCGGCGTAGGGATTCAGATGGCGGGAGAGCTCGTTCCCGTACAGGGGCATTCCGGCTTCGAGGCGCAGGGAGTCGCGGGCGGCGAGCCCGGCCGGGATGAGACCCTGGCCTTCACCGGCTTCAAGGAGGGCTTCCCACAGTACGGCAGCGTCGACGTTCGGGACATATATCTCGAAGCCGTCTTCGCCGGTGTACCCGGTGCGTGCCAGCAGCAGGTCCTGCCCGTTGATCGAAACCTCAACGGCCGCGTAATACTTCAGCTCGGTGACCAGCGCGTGCTGCTCACCGGGGACCAGTTTCAGCAGGATGCCCTCGGCGTTGGGTCCCTGCACGGCAATCAGTGAAGTTTCGGCGGAGGCGTCCTCCACGGAAACGTCAAAACCGGCTGCACGTTCGCGAAGTGCCTGCGCGACGATCTTGGCGTTGCCCGCGTTGGGAACCACCAGGTACTGGTCCACGCCTTCTTCGGGCGAGGGGCGCCGGTACGTGATGAGGTCGTCGATGATGCCGCCGTCGGTGTCGCAGATGAGCGAATACTTGGCCTTCCCCACCGCGATCGCGGACAACTTGCCCACCAGCGCGTAGTCCAGGAACGCCGCAGCCTCCGGCCCGGTGACCCAGACTTCGCCCATGTGGGAGAGGTCGAACAGGCCAGCGGCGTTGCGGACTGCGTGGTGCTCGGCGAGCTCGGACTCGTATTTCAGCGGCATCTGCCAGCCACCGAAGTCGGTGAAGGAGGCGCCCGCCTTTTTGTGTTGCTCGTACAGAGCCGTGTAGTTCTCAGTCATGATCGGGATCCTTTAGTTCTCGAATGATTCGATCGGAGGGCAGGAGCACACCAGGTTGCGGTCGCCGGCTGCGCCGTCGATGCGGCCCACTGGCGGGAAGTACTTGTCCTGCTTGAGGTGGTGGACGGGGAAGGCGGCCTGCTCGCGCGGGTAGGAGCGGACCCAGTCGGAATTCACGACGGCGGCAGCGGTGTGCGGCGCGTTGCGCAGCGGCGACTCCTCGACAGTGAAATCACCGCTGGCCACCTGCTCGATCTCGGCACGGATGGTGATCATGGCTTCGATGAAACGGTCGATTTCGGTCAGGTCCTCGGACTCGGTCGGTTCCACCATCAGGGTCCCAGCAACCGGGAAGGCGAGAGTGGGAGCGTGGAAACCGAAGTCGATCAGGCGCTTGGCCACGTCTTCAGCAGTAACACCCGTGCGTGCCGTCAGCTCGCGGAGGTCCAGGATGCATTCGTGCGCAACCAGGCCGCCTTCACCGGTGTAGAGAACCGGGAAGTGCTCATCCAGCCGGGAAGCGATGTAGTTCGCGGCCAGCAGGGCCGACTTGGTGGCTTCAGTGAGGCCCTGCCCGCCCATGAGCTTCACGTAAGCCCAGGAGATCGGCAGCACACCCGCGGATCCGTATCGCGAAGCGGAAATCGCCACGCCATGACCCGGTTCGTGGGCGGCCTTGTTGGCATCGCCGGGCATGAACGGGGCCAAGTGGGCTTTCGCAGCAACGGGTCCAACACCGGGGCCGCCGCCACCGTGCGGGATGCAGAAGGTCTTGTGCAGGTTCAGGTGGGAGACGTCGCCGCCGAACTTGCCGGGCTGGGCAAGGCCAACCAGGGCATTGAGGTTCGCGCCATCGACGTACACCTGACCACCGGCCTGGTGAACGGCGTCGCACACCTCAACGACGTCGGCGTCGTAGACACCGTGCGTGGACGGGTAGGTGATCATGATGCAGGACAGGACGTCCTTGTTGGCTTCGATCTTGGCCGTAAGGTCCGCGTGGTCGATGGTCCCGTCAGCAGCCGTCGCCACCACAACCACCTTCATGCCGGCCAGCACTGCGGAGGCAGCGTTGGTGCCGTGCGCGGAAGCGGGAATCAGGCAGACAGTGCGCTGCTCGTCACCCCGGGAGAGGTGGTAGCCGCGGATCGCCAGCAAGCCCGCGAGTTCGCCCTGGGAACCAGCGTTCGGCTGAATGGAGACCTGATGGTAGCCAGTGATCTCCGTGAGGTCGGCTTCCAGGTCCTCGATGAGTTCGCGCCAGCCCGCCGTCTGGTGGTCCGGTGCGAAGGGGTGGATGGAGGCGAACTCCGGCCAGGAGATGGCTTCCATCTCAGCGGTCGCGTTCAGCTTCATGGTGCACGAACCCAGTGGGATCATGGTGCGGTCCAGAGCGAGGTCCCGGTCGGACAGCTTGCGGATATAGCGCAACAGCTGCGTCTCGGAACGGTGCGTGTTGAACACCGGGTGCTGCAGGAAATCGCTGGTCCGGACCACGTCCGAGGGCAGCTCGAAGCCCGCCGCGTCCTTCACCGGACCGGCACCGAAGGCGACGGCAACGGCGGAGAGGACCTCCGGCGTCGTGGTTTCATCAATCGAGACGCCCACGGTGTCGGCGTCGATGAACCGCAGGTTGATGCCGCGGGCTTCGGCGGCGGCGATGACTTTGTCAGCCTTGCCGGGGACGCGGACCGTGAGGGTGTCGAAGAAGGACTCGGTCACGAGTTCGCGGCCGGCCGCCTTCAGCGCCGTCGCCAGCGTTCGTGCATGGCCGTGAACGGTTTCGGCGATCGACTTCAGGCCTTCCGGGCCGTGGTAGACGGCGTACATCGAGGCCACGATGGCCAGCAATGCCTGGGCTGTACAGATGTTGGACGTGGCCTTTTCGCGGCGGATGTGCTGCTCGCGGGTCTGGAGGGCCAGGCGGTAGGCGGGGACGCCCGCGTTGTCCTTGGAGACGCCGACGATTCGACCCGGGAGCGTGCGCTCCATGCCGTCGCGGACGGCCATGTACGCGGCGTGCGGGCCGCCGAAGAACAGCGGGACACCGAAACGCTGCGCGGTTCCGACGGCGACATCGGCACCTTGCTCGCCCGGGGGCGTGATGAGGGTGAGCGCCAGCAGGTCGGCTGCGACAGTAACCAAGGCGCCACGTTCCTTGGCTTCGGCGATCACCGGGGCATGGTTGAAAACGCGGCCCGAAACGCCAGGCTGCTGCAGGACAATACCGTTGATGTCGCCGTCGGGCAGGCCGGCCGAGAGGTCCGCTATCTCGACCTCAAACCCCAGCGCCTCGGCGCGGCCCTTCACGATTGCGATGGTCTGCGGGAGGAGGTCTGCGTCCAGGACGGTCTTGCCGTCCTTCACAGTCTTGTTCGCCCTGCGCATGAGCAGCACTGCCTCGGCAACGGCGGTAGCTTCGTCCAGCAGCGAGGCGTTGGCCACGGGAAGTCCCGTGAGGTCCTGGACCATGGTCTGGAAGTTGAGCAGCGCTTCGAGGCGGCCCTGGGAAATTTCCGGCTGGTACGGGGTGTAGGCCGTGTACCAAGCCGGGGATTCGAGGATGTTGCGGCGGATGACGGGCGGGGTCACGGTGTCGTAGTAGCCCTGGCCGATCATCTGCACGGCGGTTCTGTTCTTGGAAGCCAGCTTGCGCAGCTCAGTGAGGACCTGCACCTCGGTGAGGGCGTCCTGCAACTTCAGCGCAGTGTCCTGGCGGATGGAATCTGGGACAGCAATGTCCACCATGCCGTCGACGGAGTCATAGCCGATGGCCTTGAGCATGGTGTCAACATCGGCCTGGCGGCGGGCGCCGATATGCCGGTCCGCGAACGCGGTGGGGGTTGATTGAACAGTCAAGAGGAACTCCATGATTCAGGCGCCTGCTGAGCGCCACGATGATGTGGGTTCCTCCCCGCTCTGTATTGGACCTGAGAGATTCCGCAGGAATGGTTGCCTGCTTGCACCGTCGGTGAGCCCGGTTTCCCGGACTGCTTTCCAGAGTTGCCTAACCGCGGCGGTACATGGGCCTGAGAGATTCCTGGGGAGGATTTGCTCCTACGGCGCCTGACTGGATGTACCGGCAGGACTCTCCCGCCGCAGATCAAAAGCGTTGCATCACGTGAGTGACACGCTTCACACCATAGCGGGTTGTTTTGAAAAAGCGCAAGCAAGCTGTGGCTACTGATGCATCGCTTCGTGGATCTGCAGTGCGAACCACAACTGCGCAACCGTGGACGTTTCGCCCATGTCCAGCCCCGTCAACTCACCGATTTTCCGGATCCGGTAGATGATGGTTTGCCGGTGCGCGAACAGCGCCGCAGCCGTCTTTTGCCAGGAACGTTGAGAATCCAAATATGTCCTCAGAGTCCGGGTCAGATCACCGTCCTGGCTCTGCTCATAGTCGAAAATCGGACCCAGCAGGCGCCGCACCAACGCCGCGTGCTCCAGGAATTCGAGCCCCGGGCGCACTGGGGGAAGATCCACTTCATGACCCGCAGCCGCCTGGAACGCCTCTACCCGGAACTGGACACTTTCCTCCAGGTCCGCCGCGAATTCGATCCCCGCGGAATGTTCCTGAACGACCACACCCGGTCCCTGTTCGGCTGAGCACATCACGGGGTAGGGGAGCAGGCGTGATGCACTCCCCTACCCCGTTACACCGGGTTGAAACATGGGGATGGTAGTTTGTTCACTGCTGAGGCAGACATCCCCACCCAAGCTGAGGACACTCCATGTTTAAGGGTTTCAAAGACTTCATCCTTCGCGGCAACGTGATCGAACTGGCCATCGCCGTGGTTATCGGCAGTGCTTTCACCGCCCTCGTCGGGGCCTTCACCAACCACATCATCAACCCGGTCATCGCCGCTGCCGGTGGCATGAACGCCGAGGGCCTGGGCTTCAAGATCTGGGAAAACAACCCCGCCACGTTCGTCGATTTCGGGGCCGTCCTGACCGCCCTGATCACCTTTGTGATCACGGCTGCCGTGGTCTACTTCATCTTCGTGGCGCCCATGAACAAGATCAACTCCCTGGTCAAGGACCGCCTCTCCACCGAGGAACCCGAGGAAGAGCCGCTCCCCGCCGATACGGCGCTCCTCGCCGAAATCCGTGACCTCCTCAAGGACGCAGCCGCGGCCCGCAACGCAGGTACCGCTTCCGCGCCCAACCCAGGGCCCGGCTCCGACCCCGTCCGTTAGGGCCAGCACAGCCTTTACAAGTAGCTCCGCCCAAAACCCGGCTCCCTCACACGAGGGGCCGGGTTTTTGCGTTGGGCTTGCGCGGATTTACAAAAATATATAGACCGGTCTATTATTTCCCTGTGGCTATCAAAGGAAACCTGACGAAGGCACGGCTTACAGAGTCCATGCTGCAGCTCATCCAGACCAGCGGCTACAGCGGCACAGGCCTGAACGCTGTGATCGAACATGCCGCCGCACCCAAGGGGTCTGTCTACTTCCATTTCCCCGGCGGGAAGGAGGACCTGGGAGTCGCAGCGGTCGACCTCGCCGCGACGCAATTCCAGGCCCTGATCGCGGAGGCGGCATCTTCCGCGGGCGGCCCGGCTGAAGCTGCCCGCGCCGCCATTGAGGCTTTGGCGACGATCGTCAGCGAGGGCAACTTCCAACTGGGCTGCCCTGTCTCCGTCGTCACCTTGGAGATGGGCGCTGAGAGCGAGCGGCTGCGGCAGGCATGTGCCACTGCCTTCGAGTCGTGGATCGTACCCACGTCGGCACTGCTCGAAGCAAGCGGCATTGACGCAAAGGAGGCGCGGTCCTTGGCGACGGTCATTGTGTCGACAATCGAGGGCGCGGTGATCGTCTCCCGCGCCATGCAGGACACCCAACCCCTGGCTTCGGCCGCTGATGTCGTGGCAGAGCTCATCAACCAGCGCCTCGAGACCACTGGGAGGACCCGATGACAACACCTAAAGGCCCCCGCCACGCCCTGGTCTTCGGGGCCTCGGGATTGGTTGGCAGGCATCTCGTCCTGGCCCTGGCCCAAGCTGGCGCGAACGTCACGGCGGCTGTACGGACCGCCGAGTCCGGCGCCCGTGTCGAGCGATGGGTGCGGGAGCACGGCCTGGCACGGAGCATCAACACGACGATCGTCGATTTCGAGTCCCCCGGGATCGTCACTGGAGGCCCCTCGGCATTCCCGGACATCACCGAGATCCACAACTGCGCCGGGACCTACCGGTTCGGAATGACCGCCCACGAGGCACGCAGCGCGAACGTCGGCATCGTCGAGAAGCTGATGGACTTCGCCACGGATCTCCCCAAACTGCAGCGCGTCGTCCATGTGTCGGGATACCGCGTCGGCGGACAGGACCCAACCACCATTCCATGGTCAGAGGATTACCGCGCTGCGGCCTACGAGGAACTTGGTGCCTACGAAGCCTCAAAGGTGGAATCCGACGCGATCTTCCAGGCCCTGGCCATGGAACGCAGAATCCCCTGGACAATCGTCAATCCGTCCAGCCTGATCGGCGACAGCCTGACCGGGGAATCCGACCAGCTCATCGGGCTGCCCACCACTATCGAACAGATCTGGGAAGGCAGCGTTGCGGCGTTGCCAGGAGACGAAACGACGTTCCTCCCGGTCGTTACGGTCGACTATCTTGCGGCTTTCATGACGGCTGCCGCGGTCGACTCGGCTGCTGCGGGCAAGGCCTATTGGATTCTCGACGACGCCACCCCGCCACTGGCGGACCTGCTCACGCATGTCGGCCGGCATCTTGGCGCGAAGGTCCCACGGCTAAGGCTGCCGGTTGGGGTCATCAGGCGGCTCCCCGAGCGGATCACCAAGGCAGATCCCGAGACGCTTACCTTCATGTCCTCCGACCGCTATCCAACGCAGTCAGCAATCGAGTTCGCCGACAAACACGGAATCCGGATGCCGGACGTGCTGCTGTCCTTGGAACGGTGGGCCGATTACCTGGCCGCGCGTCGGTTCGGGGCCATCATGGCCGAGGACCGTCGGCTTGTGGACGTCGGCGGCATACGGACATTCGAACTGGGCGTCGCCGGGTCCAACAGGCTGGTCCTTCCCGGCCTGCCGGTCAACGCAGACACGTGGGCTGGAGTGGCGGCTGATATCGGGGCGCGCGTCGTGGACCTCCCCGGCCTCGGACTCAGCGGAGGAGCGGGCGTTCAGGACTGGGAAGGGTGGCTGCCCGCCCTGCTGGAGGGGGAACCTGTCGACCTTATCGGCCATTCGATCGGGGCCGCTGCAGCAGTGCTCGCAGCAGACCGGGTGCCCGCGAAGGTCACGTCCCTTACGTTGATCGCGCCATTCTTCCTCCAGCCGGCGACACCCGCGTTGTCCAGGTTTCGGCCGCTGGTCAGCTCCTACCTGCGACGTGTCGGACCGGCAAGGTTGTCACAGCAACTGACCGGCACGGATGCGAGCACGGATGCCCTCCGATCCAGCGTGGCCGACCTCAAGCGAAGCAGTGCCACGAGGGTGGCCCAGCATCTCGCCCTGACGGGATCCAAGCAGTGGCGCAGCGAACTCCAGGGCGCCCTGGGGCGGTTCAGCGGCCAGGTCCGGATCATCACGGGAAGCGAGGACCCGCTCGCCGCCGATGCGGGCGGGCAGCTCAAGTCCCTTCCCAACGTCGAGCTGATTGTGGTGCCGGGCGCCGGGCACCACCCGCAGTTGACCCACGGCGACGCTCTCGCCAGCCTCCTCAAGAATCACTCGCGCGAGCAGGGCACCCGCAGCTACAGCTGCTAACGACGGTCGGCAACCTCTACGGCGCAAACATCACGGCGGAGGTGGAGGCCCGCACCGGAGTACCCGTTCTCGATTCCGTGGCGGTCACCCTCTGGCACGCCCTGAGGCTGGCCGGCGCGCCGCTGCTTGACCCCGCATGGGGCAGGTTGCTTGCCGGCTAGTCCTTGTCGATCCGGTCCAGCAACTTCCCCAGGGCATCGCGGATGTCATCGTAATCGTTCTGGCCGGCGCGGCTTTCAGCGGCGATGACACCGCAGCGGTGGATCTTTGTGAAGTCTCCGATGGGGAACTTGTAGTGGCCCTTTTGGTCATCCGGGTGTTCGTCGTCGACGCCGAGGAACCACTTGGAGTACTCGGCATGGCCATGCTTATCCAGGAACGCATTCTCGTCCTTGGTTGAGGGGGCATGCTCACTCCAGTCGTCCCGGGTGTCCTTAGCCACCTTGCCATCACGGATCAGGGCCTTGGCGTGCTCGAAGGCCTTCTTGTTGAGCTTCACGGTCATGTCGCAACCTCTCAGTTAAGGCTTTGGGCTGGTACGCCCCAGCTTAGGGCGCGGACGGACGGCCCGGAATACCCGACGGCGAGCGCACAGGGCGAGCCTCTGGGGTCAGTTCATGAGCTGGACCCAGAGGCCCGCGCCCCGCTCCTTCGTGACCATCCGGCGTCCGATCGCTCCCCGTTGGGTCAGCCACAGGACGCTGCCGTCAGCAGTGACGGCTTCCACCTGGCCCTGGTCAACGATCTCGTTCCCACGCCAGATCTGGACGGCCTGGCCCACCAGCAGTTTCCAGTTGGACACCCGCTTTCCCCGCGCTGTTTCGAGGCGTGATCCAAACAACGATTCGTTCCCACGGTCTTTCACTCGATGACTCCTAGCCTGGTGTACACAGTTCCTGTACATGACGTGTGCCATCAACGGCGCATAAATGACGCGGTTATGCTGTCCGCATTCATCAGAGTGCTTTTACGGCGCCCAACACCTTGGTCAGCGAGTCTTTCGCGTCCCCGAACAGCAACGTGGTCTGCGGTTCATAGAGCAACTCATTTTCGACGCCGGCGAACCCCGGCCTCATGGAGCGTTTCAGGAACACCACCTGCCGGGCGTCGGCCACTTCCAGGATTGGCATTCCGTAGATGGGCGAGCCCGACGTGGTCTTGGCCGCGGGGTTCACGACGTCGTTGGCACCCACCACCAATGCGACGTCCGTGGTTTTGAACTCAGAGTTGATGTCCGACATTTCCTTCAGCGACTCGTAGGGAACGTTAGCCTCGGCGAGGAGCACATTCATATGCCCGGGCATGCGTCCCGCAACAGGGTGGATGGCGAAGTCCACGTCAATCCCCCGGGCCTCCAAAGCCAAGGCAAGTTCCGCCGCGGTGTGCTGCCCCTGGGCGACGGCGAGTCCGTACCCCGGAACGATGATCACACGCTGCGCGTAGCCGAGCAGCACTGCGATGTCCTCCGCGCTCGAGGAGCGGACCGGCCGTTCGCTCACTGTCGTTGAACCAGCGGTGGAGCCACCTTTGAAGGCACCGAACATGATGCCGGCAACACTGCGCCCCATGGCCGATGCCATGGCGCGGGTAAGGATGGTGCCGGATGCTCCCACCAGTGTTCCGGCAACGACCAGGAGGACGTTCCCCAGCACCAGGCCCGACGCCGCGACCGCCAGGCCCGTGAAGGCATTCAGGAGCGAGATGACAATCGGCACGTCAGCGCCTCCCACCGGCAGCACCAGGAGGACGCCTGCCCCGAGCCCGAGGACCAGCAGCACCAAAGCCCAGCCGGGCGCGCCGCTGGCGATAACCACCACACCGGCAGCGACGGCGGCCAGGAGCACCACAGCCATGAGGACGGGCAGCCCGGGAAACGTCACGGGCCGTGTGGTCATGAGCCCTTGCAGCTTGGCGAAGGTGATCGCCGAACCCGCGAAGGACACAGCACCCACCAACAGGGTGAACACAATGGCCAAGCGAACCCAGGCATCCTCCGTATGCGGCAGTTCCAGCAGGGCAACCAGGGCCGCCGCACCACCGCCCACACCATTGAACAGGGCCACGAGTTGGGGCATCTGGGTCATCTGCACCCTGCGGGCCACCGGGGCGGCAACACCGGCACCCACCACTATCGCCCCCAGGATCCAGGGAATGTTGTCCAGCTTCACGGACAAGAACACCGCCACCACGGCCACAACGGCTCCGAACGCACCGATCAGGTTGCCGCGGCGCGCGCTCTTCGGCGAACTCAGCCCCTTTAGGGCAAGGATGAAGCAGGCGGCCGCTGCAAGATACAGCAGCGCAGTCCAAGTGGGGCTGAGGAGGGTCACCGATGCCCCTCCCTGCCCGTGGCTTGCCCGGCATCAGCGCTCGACGGCGGCCGCGGCCGTCCCCGGAACATCTCCAGCATGCGGTCGGTCACCACGAACCCACCCACCAGGTTGGCCGTGGCAAGGACGACAGCCAGCAGGCCGACCGCCAGGACCCACGGATCAGAAGCCTGCCCGGCGACGATGATGGCACCCACCAGGATGATGCCGTGAATGGCGTTGGCACCGGACATGAGGGGCGTGTGGAGGGTGCTGGAGACTTTGGAAACAACCTCGAAGCCCACAAAGACAGCCAGGACCGTAATCGTCAACAGGCTCATGCCGTCCATCAGGGTGCTCCTTCGGATCCGGGGGAAAGTGCTGCAAGTGCTTCCGCGGTGGGCGCGTGCCGGATGGCGCCGTCGTGCGTTAGGCACGCCCCCGCCACCACCTCGTCGGAGAAGTCGGGTGAAACCACGCCCTCGCTCGTCATGAGCGCCAAAAGGTTGGCCACGTTCTTGGCGTACAAGCGCGAGGCGTCCGCGGGCATGGCGGAGGCCGGGTCCTTGATTCCCACCAGGGTCACCGTGCCCTGGCCGTCGCCGGTGGGGACGGGGATATCCTGCCCCGGAATACTCCCTTCCACATTGCCTCCGGACTCTGCCGCCAGGTCAATCACCACCGACCCAGGCCGCATGCCCTGGACCATCTCGCGGCTCACCAGGAGCGGTGCCCGCCTTCCGGGAACAGCGGCGGTAGTAATCAGGACATCGGCCTGGGCAACGTGTGGAGCAAGGAGTGCCCGTTGCAGGGCTCCCCTGTCGGCGCTCAGTTCCCGGGCGTAGCCACCCGAGGCTTCCGCCGTTTCGAGGTCAAGCTTGATGAACGTTCCGCCCATGGACGCTACTTCGTCTGCCGACGCGGGCCGGATGTCATTTGCGGAGACGCGGGCGCCAAGCCTTTTTGCTGTTCCGATCGCCTGCAGTCCAGCCACGCCAGCTCCAAGGACCAGCACCCGGGCCGGCGGGATGGTTCCGGCCGCCGTCATGTAGAGCGGGAAGAACCGGGGCAAACGCATTGCTGCCTCGAGCACGCACCGGTACCCGGCCACAAGGGCCTGGGAAGTCAGTGCATCCATGGACTGGGCCCGCGAAATCCGGGGCACCAGCTCCAGCGCGAACGATGTGATGCCGCCAGCGGCGAGGGCCCGCACGGTTGGCAACTCCGACGACGGCGACCCCAGTCCCACGGTGACCGCGCCACGCTGGAGGGATCCCGCCGTCGTCGGGTCCATGGGGCGCACGTGGCAGTAGATGTCGAGTGTCCCAAGGTCCAGGGCCTGGACGACGGCCGCTCCGGCGGCCCGGTAGTCGTCGTCGCTGTGGCCGGAGGCAGCGCCGGCGCCTGACTCGATCTCAAGGTCGAGTCCAAGGCCCGCCAACTGCTTGACCGTTTCCGGCGTAGCGGCCACCCGCCGCTCACCGTCGAGCCTCTCGCGCCCAATCCCTGCTTTCAACGCCACCCCTCTCCGGAACTCGCCAGAAACCAGTTGGCATGAGTCTATGACCGCAAGGGTCCGGGCGGGAGTAGGGGGCTGCGCTATGTGCACAAGTCCACTAGGGTCGGTGGAAGCTGGTGGCAACCAGCCACCACACCGTCGACGAGCCGGTTCCGGCCGTGCCGTCGGGAAGGAACGCCGCTATGGACACGTTCAAAATCGGCTATTTCGTAGGAAGTCTTTCAAGTACCTCCATCAACCGGACCCTCTCCAAGGCGCTGATCAGCGTGGCGCCGCCGGAACTCGAGTTCCATGAGATCGAAATCAAGGACCTCCCCCTCTACAGCTCCGACTACGACGCCGACTTTCCGCCGGCCGGCAAGGCGTTGAAGGATGCCATCGCGGCCTCGGACGGCATCCTGTTCGTCTCGCCGGAGTACAACCGCTCCATTCCGGGCGCGCTGAAGAACGCCATCGACTGGGGCTCGCGCCCGTGGGGTACTAATTCCTTCGCCCGAAAGCCCACCGGAATCATCGGAGCGTCGCCGGGCGGTATCGGCACTGCGGTGATGCAGTCCTCGATGCGGAGCGTGCTGAGCTTCCTGGACGCGCCGCAGTTGAACGCACCGGAGGCGTACATCCGTTTTGTCGCGGACGCTTACGACGACGACGGTTCCGTTAAGGATGAAGGCACCGCAGGCCTCCTGCGGCACTACATGGAGGAGTACAGCGCGTTCGTGCAGCGCGTCCTTGCCGCCAACGCACCGGGCCACATCGGCGACCCGGAACCGGATGCCGACAAGTTGAACCGCTAGGACCGCGGGTTGGGTGTCGCCCGGATCTGAACGGGCGACACCCGGTACCCTCGGTCTGCGATTTAGTCAGTATGCTTACTACTACGAGGATTTAGGAACAGGCCTACCCCAGGAGAAGAAGATGCTTCGTAGAGTAGCTATGACCGCCTTGGCAGTGACCCTTTTCGTCGGCACCGCCGCCTCCACTGCCGGAGCCGCTGGCGCGGCCACAAGCCTTCAGGGCAGCGTTGCCGCAACCACACAGAGCCCATCGCCCGAGCCGAGCAACCCCTCCGGCCCTTCCACCGCAACCCCCACGGCGGAGCCAACATCCGACGCTCCAAACCCAGCGGGCACAGGCCCGGCCAACCCCGGCACCAGCGAAACCGGCCAGCAACAGCAAACCCGGACAGACGTCGTTCCGTGGGTCCTCGCTGGGGTAGCCGCCGTCATCATCATCGCGCTCATCATCTGGACGCTGCGGAACCGCCGCGGTCGGGACAAAGGCATCCAACACGACGACGGCCGGTAACCGGGCGGGGGCGCCTCACCTCAAGGAGCCAGGCGCCCCGTGACGGTCAGGTGACCCTAGCGGTCAGCTGGCCCGTCGCTCAGCTGGCCCGGCCGCTCAACTTGCCAATAAGGCTCGTCTCCAAGTGCTCCAGCAGGTGCTGCGGATTGTCATAGACTTCCGCGGCTCCTGCGTCCCGAAGTTCCGCTTCGCTGATTCCACCGCAGGTCAGGGCAACCACCGGCACTCCGATCGCAGCGCCGGCCTTCACGTCCCACACGGCGTCGCCAACAAAGACGGCGTCCTCCGGGTCCACGCCGAGCTTCTCCAGGCAGGCCACCAGGATGTCCGGGGCGGGCTTGCTTTCCTCGGCATCGTTGGAGCTGGTCCAGGCGTCGATGGAGGAGCCCGCGTCGAGGAGGTGGCGGCTTACGTCGAGGTCGCGTTGCTGCGCCGATGATGCCAATCCGACCGCAAGACCGGCGTCGGAGCATGCCGCCAGAAGGTCACGCGCGGAATCGAAGGGCCGGAGCGTCGGCCAGAACGTCGAGAACACGGCACCGTGGGCCGACTTCAAATCTTCCTGCATTTCGTCGGTGCAGTCCGGGACCAGGCTCTGGATCAGCTTGTCGCCTCCCATGCCTACGCGGCGGTGGATGGCCGACATTTCGATGTCCAGCCCTTCGCGCCTGAACGCCTGCCACCAGGCCATTGCATGGAAGTAGCTGGAATCGATCAGCGTACCGTCCACATCAAAGAGGACTGCGCGCTTCTTTTGGGACTTCACCTTAGTTGCCACAACCCACCACTTCCGACGCCGCGTGGGTACCTTGCGCAGCGAGTGCCGAATCAATGACAGGCTCTTCCAACATCAGTACCGCGTACCTCTCAGATGAGGCTTGCCGCAGCAGGCCAGTGCCGGCCACTTCCCGGATGGCCTCCACGCCTTCCACCGCCTCATCCATCGAAGAGAACCGCTTTGAGAGGCCCATGAGGACGTCACTGCCGTCCACCATCAGAATCCGATATCCCCCATCGGGCGTTTCAACCATCTCCAAGTGCCCGGCCACGCCAACCTCCTCGCCATCGATGAAATGCATAGTAAGACTACTTAGTATAGGCCACCTAAGAAATGTGGCGTAACGCGGGAAATACGCGCCTGCAACATCTTGTTGGCACCGACATGACAACAATTGGAATCATCGGTGCAGGACACATTGGCAGCCAGGTTGCACGCAAGGCCGTGGAACTGGGCTACGACGTCGTGATCAGCAACTCGCGGGGTCCCGAGACGCTGGGCGATCTGGTCGCGGAACTTGGGCCGAGGGCCCGGGCCGCCACGGCAGCCGAAGCAGCAGCGGCAGGCGATTTCGCCGTCGTGACCGTTCCCTTGAAGAACTACCGAAGCATCCCCACGGAGCCGCTTGAGGGCAAGGTCGTCATCGACACGAACAACTACTACTGGGAGCGCGACGGCCGTATCCCCGAGCTGGACAACGGCGAAGCAACCACATCAGGCCTTCTCCAGAAGCACCTCCCCACCTCCAAGGTAGCCAAGGGCTTCAACCACATCTTTGCCAAGGACATCACCACTGACGGCACCCCCGCAGGGACGCCGAACCGCCGCGCCCTGGCCACCGCCAGCGACTTCCCCGAAGCCGCAGAACTTGTCACCAGGCTCTACGACGAATTCGGCTTCGACACCGTCAACATCGGCCCGCTGGAAGACAGCTGGCGCGTCGAGCGCGACCGCCCCGCCTACGTCATACGGCAGAATGCGGACGAACTCCGCGACAACCTCGCCAAGGCAACCCGCACCGTCTAAATCCGGTTTACGCACGACGGCGGGCAAGCAGCTGATGCTTGCCCGCCGCCTTTTGTCATGGGTGCTTTTGGTTCCGGCAATTGGCCCCCTGGAGGCCGAAAAAAGGACGGCGAAACGGTGTCACGAATCGGCGGCGGCGCGCACATTATGGGTGGCTGCCTCTCCGTCAGGCCCGGCGCATGGGCTTACGGGGAGGCAGCTTCGCCCTAAAAGCCCCTACGCGAGGAGTCCCATGTCCACACGAATCTCGAGCTGGCCTGCAGCAACCCCCATGTGGGTGGACCTCGGCGCAGAGGATCCCAAAGCGGCGAAATCCTTCTATTCTGGCCTGTTCGGCTGGGATTTCATCTCCGGTGACCAGGACGCGGGCGGCTATGTCCTGGCCTGTGTTGGCGGGCGTGCCGTGGCAGGACTGGGCCCCAAGCAGGATCCGTCCATGCCCACCACGTGGACAACGTTCCTCGCATCGGATGATGTTGACGTCACCGCGAAGAAGATCAGTGCCGCGGGTGGACAGCTGATTGCGCAGCCGTTCGACGTCATGGACTCCGGCCGCATGGCCTTGGCCGTAGACAGCGCCGGCGCAGTGTTCGGAGTCTGGCAGGCAGGCAACCACATCGGCGCGGAGCGGGTCAACGAGCACGGCGCGCTGTGCTGGAACGAGCTCCATACCCGCGACTACGCAGCGGCCCGCGCCTTCTACTCCGGAGTCTTCGACGTCAGCTACCAGGACGTCACGGAGGATGGCTTGGTCTACTCCACTATTCGCAGGCCGCTGGATGGCCGCGAAGTAGCAGGGGTCCACCATGACACCGGGCTCTCCGGGACCACACCCAACCATTGGATGACCTGGTTCGCCAGCGACTTTGTGGAGGGCTCTGCCACCCGGGCTGTGGAACTGGGTGCGACACTCCTGGAACCGGTCACGGACAGCCCGCTGGGACGCATGGCCGTGGTGCGGGGTCCACAGGGAGAGGTGTTCGGCCTCATCGACGCACCGCGAACCAGCGAATAGTCAGGCCGCTGCCGGGTCCAGCGCTTCGGCGATGATCTCGTGCGCGTGGGCGGCAGCCAAGGGCGCGGCCAGGCGATGCACGGCCTGGAAGGTCCTGCGGACGGCCGGGCCGTGCCATTCGGGCGGCAGGTAGTCCGTCGGCAGGTTCGGGTCCCGGTACGGAAACCGGCGCCACATGGTCAGCATGGGGATGTAGTAGCGGAACGCGTCACGCCGCAACTCCTCTGTGGAGTGGGCCAGGGCAACGTTCGGGTCCTCGCCCACGCGCTCAATCCATTGCTGCTCCGCGTCCCCATAGAGTCCAAGGAACTCGGTGAACTGTTCATCGAGTTCCTTGAGGTCCCACCACTCCGAGATTTTGGGACGCATGGGTCCGTCAAAGACGTAATCGCTCCGGAACAGGTCCACAAACTCGATCAAACCACTGGCAGTGAGACGCTCCTTGGCCTGCTCGAGCTTGTGGGCCGGCGCAATCCACACGCCGTTGGCTACGGAGCCGAAGCCCAGGCCAGACAATGCTGAACGCAGTTGATGCCGCCGGTTCCGCATGGACTCGGGCACGGAGAACACAGCCAGCACCCAGGTATCCACGGGCGCAGGCTGCTCGGGGGCAAAGATCCGGCGGTCACCTTCGCGGAACACGTCGCTGACCGACTCCGAGATTTTGTATTTGGCAATCCCGCCTTCGCGAACGCTCTTCAGCACGCCTTTTGCCTTGAGCCTGGAGACAGAGGACCTCACGCCCGGAGCGTCGTAACCGAGTGAGCCCAACATGGAAATCAGTGCGGACACCGGCAGGGCATCACCCGCGTTCCGACCATAGAGCCCGAAAATCGTAACGAGCAGCTGTTGGTGGCGCACCGGGGGTGCCGGGACGGCGAACATCGGAAGGATCCTCATTTCCGCGCCCCGCATTGGGCGCCAGTCCAGTTCATCATAGGTCCGCGCCGCACCCCACCCGAGACTAGCCGAGCCATACTAAGCATGCTTACTATGGACGGACGCTGTTCCAGGGCTGTTACTGCCCCGGAGAGATCTTTCCGTTCAAACGATAGGAAGCACATCATGGCAGGAAACCTGGTAGCACGCTCCATTCACGACCTTACGGCCGCGGCCTGGTTTGGCGGCTCATTGATGGGGGCCATTGGGCTGAATGGGGCCGCTGCGGAAGCCAAAGATCCGACGGAGCGTACCCGGTTGTCGAGCAAGGGTTGGGGCAAGTGGGCTCCTGTGCAGACGGCAGCCTTCGCCGGGCACCTCGCCTCAGACCTGGCAATCGCTTGGGAGAACAAGGGCAGGATCGCGAAGCAGGACAGCGTCGCCGCCAACACTATCTACAAGACCGTGGTGACATTGGCCGGAGCTGCCGTCACCCTCTACGCGGGCGTTGTTGGCAAGAAGGTCGATGAGCTCTCCGAAGAGGGCGCAGAAGGAGCCACCGAGCCCCGCGCAGGCGCTTCCGATGAACTCAAGTCAGCCCAGACCCAGCTGAAGGCACTGCAGTGGGCCATCCCCGCATTCGCGGCCTGGGTGATCATCCTTGGTGCCAAGCATGGTGAGATGCAGCGGCCCAAGAACATCCTGAAGGGTCTCCGCTAAGGGCTCCCAAATCCCACGCCGAGATGGCACTAAATGACAATCCCAGGCCCTGGCATTGTCATTAGGTGCCATCTCGCGCGGTGATCCTGCGGACGAAGTGCTCCGGCCACGGCTCCGCTGAGGGGGCTCCGCTGGGTACGTGGACGGTGGTGACCGTACCGAAAGCCGCCACGTCACCGCCGTCGGACGTCACCTCGAATGCCATGGTGAGCGAGGTGCGCCCCAGGGCGCTGATCTTCACCGTTGCGGTGATGCGCTGGCCGAACCACAGCTTGGCTTTGTAGTTGATGACTTGCTGGACCCTGGGCGCGCTGGGGAAATAGTCCGGCAGGTCCAGGGACCGGAAGAGTTCAGCTTCGGCGGCTTCCACCCAGCGCAGGATGGCCGAGTTGTGCTGGTGTCCGGAGGCGTCGGTGTCCACCCATTCCACCGTTCGCTCGACGCACGCCTCCGGAAACCTATCCACTTATGCTCCTACCGGGCGCTGACTGCGGCGTCGTCAGGGTCGACGTCGACGGCGGATACCGGCACCTCAGGTTGTGGCTTGGGAATCAACGCTACCGCACCGGCCGCCAGCACGGCGATACCCGCAAAGATCGCGAAGTTCGCTTCGAAGGGCAGCTTCGAGCCGGCAATCCAGCCACCGATCAACGGTCCCGAGATGGCACCAAGGCGGGCGAAGCTCAACGCCCAGCCGGTCGCCGTTCCACGGACCTTCGCCGGGTAGTAATCGGCGATGTAGCCGGTCAGAACCAGTGAGGTTGAGATTGACCCAATACCGGCGAAGGCCACGAAGAGCAGGTTGACCACCATGGTGTTGGGGAAGACCAACAGCATGATGCCCAGGCCGCCCAGAATGTAGAACACCACCAGGATGAGCTTCTTGCCGTACTTGTCCGCGGCCCGGCCCAGAAGCAGGCCACCGATCGCGGAAGCCAGACTGAAGACCAGCAGGAATGTCAGCGACGAGCCGAGGTCGTAACCGGCCTTCTTCATGATGCTGGGCAGCCACGTGTTCAGGCCGTAAACCAGCAGCAGGCCCAGGAACAGGGAGATCCAGAAGAAGACGGTGGAACGCAGGTACTTCCGGGAGAACATCGTGGTGATCGTCTTCCACCACGGGTCCGCCTGGGCGCCGGCCACAGGAGCGGCAGGAACCACCGGCCGGTATTCGGAGATCTGCAGTTTGGCGGCCAAAGCCTTGGCCTCAGGCGATCGCCCCTTGGACTCAAGGTATTCGAGGGACTCGGGGAGGAACTTCCAGATGATCGGGAGCAGCACCACGGGCGCGGCGCCGATGGCGATTACTGCACGCCAACCACCGATCGGCAGCACGAACAAGGCAGCTAGGGCCGCCACGACGATCCCCAGTGAATAACCGGAGTACATGAGCCCGTAGTTGAAGGAGCGCTTGTTCGGGGCCGAGTACTCAATGGTCAGGGCCGCAGCCACGGGGATCACGCCGCCCATGCCCAGCCCGCCGATCAGGCGGAACAGGTCGAACAGTTCCGGCGTAGGTGCCCACGCTGCGCCTGCCTGGGTGAGCGTGAAGATGACCATGGAGGCCAACAGCATCCTCTTGCGGCCCACCAGGTCACTCAGGGTGCCGATGAAGAGCGCTCCAATAAGCATGCCGATCAAGGCATATGACCCCAATCCGCCCAGTGCCAGCGGCGAGAGGTTCCATTCCTTGTACTCAGCCAGGGCCGGGAGCACCGCGCCCAGGACACCGACGTCGTATCCCTCGGCCAGGATCGCGATCCAGCAGCAGAACAACACCATGCCGGTGGTTTTGGTGGGTACATTCCAGTCATTGACGGGTGCGGTTGCCATGACTACTTCACCAGGACCGATGCTGCGTCGGACCGGGGAGTCCAACGAAGGTGTGTGGAGGACTCTTCAATGTCTACTTCCTTGAGCAGCGACAGACGCGGACGGACTGCGTCGGTGCGTGAGCTCGGCGGCTTGCGGCGTCCGGCACGGAACTGCGGGATCCACTGTGCGCCCGGGCCCTGGTATTCCTGTTCAGCCGCAGCGTGCAGGGTCCACTGGGGATCGTAGAGATGCGTACGGCCGAGCGCGATGAGGTCCGCACGGCCGGCCAGGAGGATGGAATTGACGTCGTCGTAGCTGGAGATAGCGCCGACGGCGATCACTGCCACGCCTGCCGGAGCGGCGACTTCCTGACGGATGCGGTCGGCGAACGGGGTCTGGTAGCTGCGCCCGAAGGCAGGCTTCTCTTCCTTGGCGACCTGGCCGGTGGAGACATCCAGGCCGGCGGCACCGTGCTCAACGAAGGCCTTCGCGATCGCCACGGAATCATCGGAGGTGTTGCCACCCTCGATCCAGTCGGTCGCGGAGATGCGTACCGTCACCGGCTTGCCGGCAGGCCACACCGCGCGAACGGCGTCGAACACTTCCAGCGGGAACCGCAGCCGGTTCTCCAGGCTGCCGCCGTATTCGTCGGTCCGCTTGTTGGACACCGGCGAAAGGAACGAAGAGAGCAGGTAGCCGTGGGCTGCGTGGATTTCAAGGAGGTCGAAGCCGGCTTCCTCGGCACGGACGGCAGAAGCGACGAACTCGGCCTTAATGGCGTCCATCCCGGTACGATCCAGTTCAACGGGGGTCTGGTTTTCGGCGCTGTACGGCAAGGCAGAAGGGCCGACGGCGGTCCAGTTGCCGGACTCAAGCGGCTGGTCGATGCCTTCCCACATGAGCTTGGTGGAGCCCTTGCGGCCGGAGTGGCCCAACTGCGCGCCGATCTTTGCGGTGGAACGACCGTGGACGAAGTCCACGATCTCCTTCCAGCTATCGCGCTGGGCATCCGTGTAGAGGCCGGTGCAGCCGGGGGTGATCCGGCCGGTTTCCGAGACGCAGACCATCTCGGTCATGACCAGCCCGGCACCACCCAGGGCCTTGGAGCCCAGGTGGACCTTGTGGAAGTCACCGGGAACGCCGTCCGTGGCTGAATACATGTCCATCGGGGAGACCACAATGCGGTTCTTCAGCTCCAGTTCCCCGATGCGGAAGGGCTGGAACATGGCCGGAGCCACCTCAGTGAGTCCCTGGGACTGGGCAAAGTCCCGGTCCACGGCGTCGGCGAATTCGGGATCGCGGAGACGCAGGTTTTCCTGGGTGATGCGGCGGCTGCGGGTGAGCAGGTTGAAAGCGAACTGGGTGGGATCCTGGTCCTTGTACTGGCCGATGCGCTCGAACCACTCCAGGGATGCCTGGGCTGCGCGCTGCGTGGATGCCACCACGGGCCGGCGTTCGGTTTCGTAGGCTTCCAGCGCGGCCTCGATATCCGCGTGCTCGTGCAGGCAGGCCGCCAGTGCGAGGGAGTCTTCCATGGCCAGCTTGGTGCCGGAGCCGATGGAGAAGTGTGCCGTGTGGGCAGCGTCGCCCAGGAGCACCACGTTGCCCTTGCGCCAGCTCTGGTTCCGGACCGTGGTGAAGTTGATCCATTTGGAGTTGTTGGTCAGGACGTCGTACCCGTCCAGCTCTTCGGCGAAGATTTCGCGGATCTTTGCAATGGATTTCTCGTCGGAAACACCGGGAGGGAAGACCTCGTTGGCGGTCTCGTCAAAGCCGGCGGCGTGCCAAACATCCTGGTGCATCTCCACGATGAAGGTGGAGCCCTCATCCGAGTACGGGTAGCCATGGATCTGCATGACGCCCCACTCGGTTTCCTTCACGAAGAACTTGAAGGCTTCAAAGACCTGGTTGGTGCCGAGCCACATGAACTTGTTGCTGCGGGGGTCCAGATCCGGCTGGAACGCGTCGGCGTACTTGGCGCGGATCTGCGAGTTGATGCCGTCCGCGGCAAGGACCAGATCGTAATTGGCTTCGAGCTCTTCCACCGGCGGAGCCACCGTGCTGAACCGAACGTCCACGTTGAGTTCGATGCAGCGGCGCTGCAGCAGCTCCAAGAGTTCCTTGCGGCTCATGGCAGCGAAGCCCTGGCCGCCAACGGTGATCGTCTCGCCGCCGAAGTGGATGTCGATGTCCGACCAGCGGGCAAAACGACGGCTCATGTATTCAGCCACCACTGGATCGGCGTTGCCGATCCCGCCCAGGGTCTCATCGGAAAACACGACGCCGAAACCGAAGGTGTCGCTGGCAGCGTTGCGCTCCCAAAGGGTGATGTCGTGGGACGGATCCAGCTGCTTCATCAATGCTGCGAAGTACAGGCCGCCCGGGCCGCCTCCAACGATTGCGATTTTCATGGTGTTGCTCCTTCTCAGGCCTGGCTCTGGCCGGCAGGGGTAAGTTGTACGTTCTTGTCCGCGTTTGCCGCAGGCTTCAGGAAGCCGTCGCGGAGCTTGAAGTGCTGAAGTTTTCCGCTGGGGTTGCGCGGGAGTTCGGTGACGAAACGGACATCGCGCGGGTACTTGTACGGGGCGATGGTCTGCTTGACGAAATCCTGGATTTCCTTGCGCTTGGTGGCGTCTCCTTCGACGCCGTCGCGGAGGACCACAAACGCGCAGACGATGCTGCCGCGCTCCTCATCCGGAATCCCGATGACCGCGTTTTCCACCACGTCCGGGTGCTGGTCGATGGCGGTTTCGACTTCCGGAGCGCCGATGTTGTAGCCGGAGGACACAATCATGTTGTCCGAGCGGGCCTGGTAGGTGAAGTACCCGTCGCCGTCCATGGCGAATGTGTCACCTGTGACGTTCCAGCCGTTCACCACGTAGTTAGCCTGCCGGGGATCGTCCAGGTAGCGGCATCCCGTGGGACCAATCACTGCCAGCCGTCCGATGCTGCCCGGGCCGAGTTCGTTGCCGTCGTTGTCCAGGATGGTCGCCCGGAAGCCCGGTACCGCGCGGCCCGTCGTGCCGGGGCGGATGTCATCACCGGCAGCGGAAATGAAAACGTGCAGCATCTCAGTTGCACCGATTCCGTTGACCAAACGCAACCCGGTGGCCTGGTGCACGGCTTCCCAGGTTTCCTTGGACAGGTGCTCACCGGCCGAAACGGCAATGCGCAGGCTGCGCAGTAGGTCCCCGCGCTTCTCCTTGAGGATGGCCCGATAGGCGGTGGGGGCGGTGAACAGGATGGTGGCCCCGGCCTTTGAGGCATGCTCAGCCAATTCCACTGGCCCTGCCTTCTCGGTCAGGAGCGACGATGCACCAAACCGAAGCGGGAACACCACCAGTCCGCCCAGCCCAAAGGTGAAGGCTAACGGCGGCGAACCCGCGAACACGTCCTCGGCAGTGGGCTGCAGGATATAGCGGGCAAAGGTGTCCGCATTGGCCAGGATGTCCCGGTGAAAGTGCATGGTCACCTTTGGCACACCCGTGGTGCCGGACGTCGGACCCAACAGGGCAACGTCGTCGGCAGCAGTGTCCACAGCCGTGAACTTCCCACTCTTATGCCCGCAACGGGAGGCGAGGTCGCCGTCGTCGTCGAACCCGTTGCCGGCTCCGTACGTCAGGACGGTGACGTCATCCCCGGCGGCGATCGCGAGCTCGTCCACGAACCGGTGGTCGGAAATAGCCACCACCGGCTTGGTGAGCTGGATGAGCGTGGAGACCTCAGTGGAACGCAGCATGGGCATGGTGGTGACCACTACCGCGCCGGCTTTCAGGACACCCAGCCAGGCCGCCACGATCCAGGGGTTGTTGGGGCCACGCAGCAGCACACGGTTGCCGGGAAGGACGCCGAGGTCTTCGGTGAGGACCTGGGCAACCTGGTTGGAGCGGGTCTGGAGCTGACCATAGGTCCAAACCGTTCCTTCCGGCGTCCACAGGGCGGGACGGTCCGGGCCAAACTGTTCGACAGCGTCGTCGATCAGAACGGCCGCAGCGTTGAGCCGCTCGGGGTATTGGAGTTCGGGGAGGGTGAATTCAAGCGCCGGCCAGGTGTCGGCGGGCGGCAGGTGGTCGCGGGTGAACGTGTCCACGTGGGCCGATGGCGTCATGCTCATGGCCGTTCCTTTCAGTGGTGCGTCGTTGAAGCGATGGTTGGGGAGTGGGAAGTTGGTTAGGCGCCGGCCCGGATCATGCCTTCTTGGGCAACCGTGGCAAGGAGTCGTCCCTGCCGGTCGAAGAAGCGGCCCATGGCGAGGCCCCTGTTGCTCTGGCCGGAGATGGCGTCCTGGGCGTAGAGAACCCAGTCGTCGGCGCGGCCGTCCCGGTGGAACCACATGGAGTGGTCCAGGGACGCGGTAGCGAGTCCGGGGCTGGACCAGTTGAGTCCGTTGACCCGGAGCAGGGGCTCCAGGATGGTGTAATCGCACACGTAGGCAAGAGCCGTGCGGTGCAGGTCGGCGTCGTCAGGCAGGGCATCGAAGGCTTTCACCCAAATGGCCTGCTGCGGTACAGGGCCGCCTTCCAGATCGATATATACCGGGCCGGGCATATGCCTCATATCGAAGCTGCGGCCCGTGGACCAGTACTCAGCTGCTGTGCTATCCACGCCGTCCAGCGCTTCCGCTGCTGTCCGCAGCGATTCAGGCTCGACGGCGGCAGGAGCCTGGGGCTGGAAGTCCGGACCGTCCTCGGGAACCTGGAAGGAACCCATGGCGGCGTAGACGGGTTTGCCGTTCTGGAAGCCGCGGACTGTTCTGGTGGAGTACCCGCGCCCATCGCGCAAGCGCTCCACCTCGTACCGGACGCTGGAACCAATATCCACCGGGCGCATGAAGTAGCTGTGCATCGAGTGGAGTTGCCTGTCAGCATCCACCGAGCGCATCATCGCAGCCGCAGCCTGCGCCACCATGTCTCCACCATAGGCTTTTGGCCACGGCACGTACTGGGTGGTTGCTTCATACGCTTCGTCGAAGACCTCTGCGGCCACGGGGGTGAGCTCCACGGCCTTAAGGAACGTCTCCGACGTCAGGGTTCCAGTGATCATCGCTTATGCCCGGCGGTAGTCGGCGAGGGTCTCGTCCGGGACGTCCTCGAGGTTGACCACGAGGTTTTCCGGCGTGCGAGCCGTCAACCAGACGAGTTCTTCGGTGATGGACATGTTGGCTTCGACGTGGGGCATGAACGGCGGCACGAACACCCAGTCGCCGGCCTTCATGTCGATGAACTCGGAGTAGTTCTCGCCGAAGTAGATGCGGCCGTGGCCCCGGAGGACGTAGCCGCCGGTCTCAGCCTCGCCGTGGTGGTGCGGGAGGGAGCGGTATCCGGGGGTGTTGGATACCTGGCCGAACCAGATCTTGGTTGCCGGGGTGTGCTGGATGCTGACGCCGGAAACCCGGATGCAGTCGCCTGACTGTGCGGTGTTGGTATCCTCGGCGCCGGCGCGGGTAACGACCGGTACTACCTTGCCGTCAGGCTGGGCGTAGATGGAGTTGTCGCCTTCGAGGCGGTATTCGGTGGTGGTCTGGCTCATGGGATTTCTCCTTTGTTGTTAGACGGTTGCTTCAGCGTGTGCGTGGATCCGGAACCGGTTCTCCAACCGGCCGATTCCATCGATTTCGGTCACCAGGGTGTCGCCGTCCGCCAGGAAGCGCGGCGGAGTCATCCCCATACCCACTCCCCCGGGCGTTCCCGTGAGCACCAGGTCGCCGGGACGCAGGATGGTGAACTGTGAAATGTAGGAGAGCAACTGCGCGGGGCCAAAGACCAGCGTTCTGGTGTTCCCGTCCTGCACCAGTTCCCCGTTGACGTAGCCGCGGACCTGGAAATGCTCTCCGGCTTCGTCCGTGGTGACCATGACCGGACCGACGGGAGTCGTACGGTCCCACGCCTTGCCCTGGAACCACTGCAGCGTCCGGTTCTGCCAGTCGCGCACGGAGACGTCGTTCGCCACCGTATATCCGGCGATGCCCTGCCGGGCTTGGTCCTCATCGGCGTGGAACAGTTCAGAGCCAACGACGACGGCGAGCTCGGCTTCCCAGTCGACGCGGCCGCTGCCTTGGACTTCTACAGCGTCGGTAGCACCCACCAGGGTGTCCGCGTACTTGGCGAACAGGGTGGGGAACTCGGGGAGTTCACGGCCCATCTCCTGGATGTGGTCCCCGTAGTTGAGGCCGCAGCAGATGACTTTGCCGGCGTTGGGCAGCAGCGGTGCGAAGTCAGGGTTGCTGATGGCCTCTCCGTCCGCAGCTTCCACCACGGCCCGCCAGTTGGCCTGGCCCAGGAGTGCGCCCACGTCGCTGGCCGGAAGCGCCAGGTAAGAGTCGGCGCCCGTGGCGAGTGCCGCCGTCGTACCTCCGTTTGCCGTGCGCAAGGTGGCAAGTTTCATTGCTGGTTCCCTTCGAGAATTTTCGATGTGTCGACTTTTTTACGATCGTCACATATGCTCAACGTAGCACGGCAGAAATGATCTGCACAGAGGCTTTCCAAAAGTTTTGCAGTTGCCATTACGAGGAGGAACAGCATGAGCCACCAGACGATCAACCCGGAGTCCCTGCCCAAGCCATCGGGCTTTGCGCACGGCATTCTGGCCGGCAACACCGTCTTCCTGGGTGGGCAAACCGCCCTGGACAAGAACATGAACATCGTTCCCGGCGGCATCGTGGAACAGTTCACGCAGGCATTCACCAACGTGCTGACTACCCTGCGCGAGGCCGGCGGAGAACCCGAGGACCTGGTCAACGTGACCATCTACCTCACGGACGTGGATGACTACATGGCCAACGGCCGCGAAATCGGACGCATCTGGCGTGAAATGGCCGGATCGCAGTACCCGGCCATGGCCGGCATCGGCGTCACGCGGCTGTGGCAGAAAGAGGCCTTGATCGAAATTCAGGGCATCGCGGTGATCCCGGAGCGGTAAGCCCGATAGGCCAAGTCTGTGGGACGCGCGGGTTCAGATGCCGTTTTCGGCATCGAGGCGGCCCGCACGGACTGCGCGCGCCAACTCCGCATGGTCCTTTTCGGTCTGGTCGGCGTAGTGTCTCGCCCATCCCGCCATTGCTTTTTCGAACAGCTCTGAGCGGCCAAGGTAGCCCGCGATGAATGCGGTGCCGGGAGTCTGGGAGTGGGCGCGGGCGAGCACACCCCCGCACAGCTGGGCATAGTCGGCCAGTGCCCCCGGGCCCAACTGATCCACGGCGAAGGACCCCTTCATGTCGCGGAATTGACGGACGAAGTAGTCCCGAGGCTGACCATCGGCCTCCACCGCGTTGCCCACCCATCCGAGGAACGGATCGGATTGTGCCTGCATGATCCTCTGGCCGGCCACGGTTCGGTAGCCTTGGCCGAAGCTGGTCAGCAACCGGACAACATCTGAGGATGGTCGGGAGCCTCCGTGACTCTCCAGCACGGAGCGCTGCACCTCTTTTGCTTGCAGGAACAAGGGCTCCTCCGATGGGCCCAGCATCAGGATCACCCAGCAACGGGTTCCGACGCTACCCACTCCGACCACCCGCAACGCTACGTCCACCAGCCGGTATTGGCTTACCAGCACTGCAGTATCGGCGCGCAACGAATCCCGATACTGGTCAAAAAGTGCGCTCACCCGATCCAGCGTCGTAGTTTCAGGGTGGTAGACCAACGGCCACTGGTCGACGATCCTCCGCTCCCCCTGGACCGTCTCCGTAGTCATCTTGGCCAGAACCTGTTCGGAGGTCCGCCTCTTGGCCTTCTCGACGTCCTTCTCCAGGATGTTTTTCCTGGAAAGCCTCCCGGACGACATGGTTGCCATGAGCACGTCCATATCGACGTGGAAGTAGTACCTCTCTGCTGCCGTACCCTCGAACAACCTCCGCATCGCCACCCGGTACCCCCTCGCCGAAGCTTCAGCAGCCGTTTGGCATGGTTCCTCAGAGTGGCCGCTGTTGCGTCCGCTCAGCCAGATACTCGCGGTGAGCCTCTTGACGTCCCATTCCCATGGCGCCGGGAAGACCTCGTCGAAGTCGTTGAGGTCGAATACCAAGCGGCGCTCGGGAGACGCGTACAAACCGAAGTTGGCCAAATGGGCGTCGCCGCAAGCCACCACTTGGTGCCCGGAAGTCGCCTCCGTGGACAGGTCACCGGCCATCACGGCGGCGGCTCCCCTGAAGAAGGCGAAGGGCGTCTGCAGCATTCGCCCAACCCGCACAGGGACAAGGTGCGGCAATCGGGAGGCGTGCTGCTCCTCAAGAATCGATACCGGGCTGCGGTCCGGCATCGAGAACTTTCCCTGGGCACTCCGCGGCAAGGCCTCCCGGGCGGCTTTACCCCTGGCGCGGTCTTGGTCGACTGGACTCCACGTACCACTGACAAGCGGACTCATGCCCCAAGTGTGGCATCCAGGTCTTCTTGGGTGAACCATGTCCCTATGGGAACCGTCACTGAGTACCTGGAGAGTGTTAACGCCGACAACCGCGCCATCCTGGAACGGATCGTTGGGATCGCCCGCGAGTTGGCCCCCGACGCCGAAGAAGGAGTCAGCTACGGCATGCCCGCGCTGCTGGTGGACGGCAAAGGCTTTGTGAGTGTCATGGAAACCAGGAAGCACCTGGCCCTGTACCCGTTCAGCGGGCAGATCCTGCCGGAGATGTCGGAGGAGCTGGGTGGATATTCGTGGTCTCCCGGCACACTGCGGTTTTCCGCGGACAATCCTGTGCCCGACTCGATGATCCGGCGGATCCTGGAAACGCGGCTGGCGGCGATCCGGAAGTAGCCTCAGTGCTTCGCGGAAACGTCCTGCGAGATGGCGTTGGCCGCGGCCACCACTTCCTGCCGCACGGATTCGAGGTACTTCTCAGGGTCTGGCTGCGCTGCTACCGCCTGGGCTTGCAATGACACGTTGATGGCCGCGACGTTGTCCCCGTTGTTGTGGTTAAACACGGGCGCCGCGATGGACATCAGCCCGAGTTCGAGCTCCTGATCGAGCAGGCACCAGCCTTGTGTACGGACACGCTCGACGGCGGCCCTCAAGTCGGGCACGCTGGCGACGGTCCGCGGCGTGAGCGGGGTGAGTTCCGCCGTCGAAAGGTAGGCATCAAGCTTGGCTGGCGGCAATCCGGCGAGCAGGACGCGACCCATGGATGTGGCGTAGGCGGGGAAGCGGGTGCCGACCGTGATCCCGACGTTCATGATCCGGCGCGTAGCAACGCGGGCCACGTAGAAGATATCCGGACCGTCGAGAACCGCGGCCGAGGTGGACTCCCCCAGCTTCAGGCTCAGCTCCTCAAGGTGCGGCTGGACGAGTTGCGGCAGCGACAGGGCCGACAGGTACGAGTAGCCCAGCTGGAGCACCTTGGCCGTGAGCGCGAACGTTTTGCCGTCGGTGCGGACATAGCCCAGTTCAACAAGGGTGTGCAGGAACCTGCGGGCCGTGGCGCGGGTCAGGTCCGTCCGGGCAGCGACTTCGCTCAGTGTCATCACCGGGTTGTTCGCGTCAAAGGCCCGGATCACGGCGAGCCCGCGGGCCAGTGACTGGACATACTGGTCGCTGGCCTGCGGGGTTACTGCGGAATCGGTCATGGTTACCAATCCTAGGCTGCGTTGCGGGGCCTGCTCTGCGGGGTTCACACGCGAAATGCCCTGCAGAGCGGGCCCCACAACGGGAGCGGTGCGACTTGCGGGGCCTACTATGCAGCCTTCAGCGGCAGGGGAACCAGTTCCTGGATTTCCTCGAACGTGCAGCCGAAGGTTTCACGGACGGTGACGCCCTCGGGGCCAGTGAGGAACACTGCCTTGTCGGTGTACACGCGCGTGACACAGCCGACGCCGGTCAGGGGGTAGGTGCACTGTTCCACGAGCTTGGACACGCCTTCGCGCGTCAGCAAGGTCATCATCACGAAGACGTCCTTGGCTCCGGTGGCCAGGTCCATGGCACCTCCGACGGCGGGGATCGCGTCCGGGGCGCCGGTGTGCCAGTTCGCGAGGTCTCCCGTGGCCGAGACCTGGAAGGCGCCGAGGACACAGATGTCCAGGTGACCGCCGCGCATGATCGCGAACGAGTCAGCGTGGTGGAAGTAAGAGGCGCCGGGGAGTTCGGTGACGGGGATCTTGCCGGCGTTGATCAGGTCACCGTCGATCTCGTCCCCCTCAGCAGCCGGGCCCATTCCGAGCATCCCGTTCTCCGTGTGGAGGGTGATGTTCTGTTCCTCGGTGAGGTAGTTCGACACCAGGGTTGGCTGGCCGATGCCAAGGTTCACGAACGAACCCGGGGTGATGTCACGGGCAACCAGCTGGGCGAGTTCATCGCGTCCCAAGGGCTTCTCGGACGTCTGGATGGTTGTCTGCGTGCCCACGATCAGGCCACCTTTCCTTCAGAAACGGCACCAACGCGAACAACCGAATTCACGTAAATCCCCGGGGTCACTATGTTCTCCGGATCCAAGGAACCCGTGGGCACGATCTCCGAAACCTGAACAATCGTGTGCTTTGCGGCGGCGGCCATGATGGGCCCGAAGTTACGGGCGGTCTTGCGGTACACGAGGTTGCCCTTGCCGTCTGCCTTGAGTGCCTTGATCAGTGCGACGTCAGCGTGGATCGGGGTCTCGAAGACCTGCCATTTCCCGTCCAGCAACCGGGTTTCCTTGCCCTCAGCCAAGGTGGTGCCGTACCCGGTGGGCGTGAAAAACCCGCCAATCCCGGCCCCGGCTGCACGGATACGCTCGGCTAGGTTTCCCTGCGGCACGAGCTCCAGCTCAATCTCCCCGGCGTGGTATTTCGCGTCGAAGTGCCAGGAATCAGACTGCCGCGGGAAGGAGCAGATCATCTTCCTGACCCGGCCTTCCTTGATCAGCAGCGCCAAACCCTGGTCGCCCTGGCCGGCGTTGTTGTTAACCACGGTCAGGTCCTTGGCACCACAATCCATGAGTGCATCGATCAGCTCGAACGGCTGCCCGGCATTGCCGAACCCGCCAATCATCACAGTGGAACCGTCCTTGATCCCGGCCACGGCCTCGCCAACAGTGTCAATGAAATTCAACATCGCCCTTAGACTCCTTCTGAAACACCAGAGGTTACGTTTTCCAGCACCACGGCCAGGCCTTGACCCACACCGATGCAGATCGCCGCGACACCCCAGCGCTGCCCGGAGGCCTGCAAGGACCGGGCAAGTGTGCCCAGGATGCGGGTACCGGAAGCACCGAGCGGGTGACCCATGGCGATCGCACCACCATGCCGGTTCACGATTGAGGGGTCGATCCCCCACGCATCAACGCACGCCAGCGACTGCGCGGCAAACGCTTCGTTAAGTTCGACGGCGCCCACCTGGTCCCAGCCGATGCCCGCCTTCGCGAGCGCCTTGTTGGCTGCCTCCACCGGGGCGTACCCGAAGAACTGGGGATCGTTGCCGTGCGCACCGCGGCCTGCGATGCGGGCCAACGGTTCCAGGCCGAGGATCGAGGAGGCAGCCTCGGAACCGATCCACGCCGCCGACGCACCGTCCGACAAAGGCGAGGCGTTCCCGGCGGTGACCGTGCCGCCGTCGGGCCCGTCAGACTCAGGCCGGAATACTGTCTTCAAGCCGGCCAGCTTCTCCGCGGAGGAACCTGCGCGGATGCCTTCGTCGCGTACAAGATCAGTGCCCGGAACGGCAGACACAAGGTTGTCGTAGAACCCTTCGTTCCACGCAGCATCAGCCAGGTTGTGCGAGTCCGCCGCAAAAGCATCCTGGCGCTCCCGGGTGATCCCGTACTTCTCGCGCAGCCGTTCGGTGGCCTCGCCCAGGGAGATGGTCCAGTCCTTGTTCATGGCAGGGTTCACCAGTCGCCATCCCAGCGTGGTCGAAGCCAGGGTCATGTCGCCGGCGGGGTAGGGCTTGGAGGTCTTGGGCAGCACCCACGGCGCGCGGGACATGGATTCGGCGCCGCCCACCAGCATCAGCTCGGCGTCGCCTGCGTTGATCTGCCGGGACGCGATGATTGCCGCGTCCAACGACGAACCACAGAGGCGGTTGACGGTGGTGCCCGGAATGGAGACCGGCAGGCCAGCGAGCAGCGTGGCCATGCGGGCCACGTTGCGGTTCTCCTCGCCGGCACCGTTGGCGTTGCCGAACACCACCTCGTCGATCCGCTCAACATCCAGCCCGGGCGCCCGCTTCACGGACTCGCGGACCACGTGGGCGGCAAGGTCGTCGGGACGGACAGCAGCAAGGCCGGAGCCGAACTTGCCGAAGGGCGTGCGCACGGCGTCGTACACAAATGCCTGGTTCATGGGTTTCTCTCTCTATCTCCCCAACTCGGGGACGGTCAGCCTCGTTATGAGGCATCAGCGGGACATGAGCTCGTCCCGTGGCTGGGTTGTCGGGCTAGTTGGCGGCGTCGATCTCGGCGAACACCTTTTGGGCCGTCTTGAACGCTGAATTGGCCGACGGCACACTGCAATAAATCGCCGTCTGCAGCAGGATTTCCTTGATCTCGTCCCTGCTGAGTCCGTTGTTGAGGGCCGCCCGGACATGCATGGCGAGCTCCTCCCAGTGACCGTGCGCCACCAAGGCCGTGAGGGTGACCGCGGAACGCATCTGCCGGCTCAGGCCGGGCCGCGTCCAGATGCCACCCCAGGCGATCCTGGTGATCATGTCCTGGTAGTCCTCGGTGAAGGAGTCCTTGTTGGCGTTCGCCCGGTCCACGTGCGCATCGCCCAGCACTTCGCGCCGGACAACCATGCCGGCGTCGTAAATGTCCTGGGCGGTGGCATCCGGTTGGACGGCACCGTTCCGCGCTGCGCCGATGCCCTCGGGGTTTACAGAATTCACAGTCCGTTCTCCTTCATGAAGGTCCGCATCAGCCCGGCCACCACGGCCGGTGCCTCAGCCGGAGCCAGGTGCCCCACGCCGTCGAGCGCTTCCGCCACGGCGAAACCGCCACCCGCCCGGATCCCGGCAACGGTCTCTTCCGCCATGGACGGCGGTGCCACAGTATCCTCGACGCCGGCGATCGCCTGCGTGGGGACCGTGATGCTCCCGAGCTGCTCGCGGACATCGAAAGCAGCCAAGGCTTCGCAACAGAATGAGTAGCTGAAGCGGTCGGCATCGCGGAGGGCGTGCAGGAGCCGGCTGCTGATCTCCGGCTGGCGGTCCATGAATCCAGGGCCGAACCAACGCTCAGCAGAACCCTGGATCATCACCGGCGTGCCAAGTTTGCGGACAGTTTCCGCGCGTTCCAGCCAACCCTCGGGCGTGCCGAGCTTGGGTCCGGAGCACTGAACGGACAGGCTGCGGAGCCGGTCGCTGTGCTTGATGGCGAGCTGCAGCCCAGTGGCACCGCCCAGGGAGACCCCCGCATAGTGGAACGTGGCTCCAGGGCTCACTGAATTGACAAGATCGACGACGGCGTCCGCCAGTTCCGCGACATCGAAACCTTCGGTGGTGGTCGGCGAGATGCCGTGGCCGGGGAGGTCCCAGCCGATGACGTCGTACTCATCGCCCAGAAGGGCTGCGGTTTCTGTCCAGAGCACGGTGGATGTGCCCAGCGACGGGCCAACCACCAAGAGCGGCTTGCCTCCCAGTTCCCGCTGCGGAGACAGCAGCACTGCCTTGACTGTCGGCTTAGCCATGGGTGGCTCCTTTCGTGGAAGTGTCATCGGAGTAGGCGGCGAGGATCCGGCGGCTGATCTCGCGTGCCTCGCCGAGGTAGCTTGCCGGATCGAGCAGCGCCTCAAGTTCAGCGTCGGAGAGCTTGTCCGACGGCACGGCCTCGCGAAGCAGCTTGCGGTAGGCGTCCGCCTGCTCGGCGGCAGGCACGGTGAGGGTTTCGTCAACGACGGCCTGCAGCTTTTGCTTCCCGTCCTCGCCCAGGAGAGGGGCGACGGCGGCCGCCACACCTTCGCTGAGCAGCAGCGGACCCGAAATCTCCAGATTCCGGCGCATGGCGTCAGGGAAAACGCGCAGGCCTTCCGTGAGTTCGCGGACGTGGCCGGCCGCACCGGCAGCCAGTGCCAACAACTGGCGCAAGGCCGGCCATTCACTGTGCCAGGCGCCGTCCGGGCGTTCGTCGTTGAAGGTGGCCGCTGCGAGGTGCAGCTGCGAGGCAAGGCCGGGAGCCTGCAGCGCCGCACTGCGTACCAGCACTGACAGCACAGGGTTCTGCTTCTGCGGCATGGCCGAGGAAACGCCGCGCCCGGCAGCCAGAGGTTCGCCGAGTTCGGCTACTTCGGGGCGGCTGAGGAACAACAGGTCCGCGGCGATCTTGCCGAAGGAGTCGATCAGGGCGGCGAGCCCGTCTCCCAACGACGTGATAGACAGGCGGTTGGTGTGCCAAGGAGCCGGGGCGGACGCCAGGCCCAGCTTGGCGGCGAGGGCATCGGAAAGAGCGAAGGCCGTTGTGCCCGAACCCGCTGTCAGCTTTGCCCCGGAAGCAAGCGTTCCGCCGGCACCGCCGAACTGGACCGGCAACTCCAGCGATTCCAACCGCCGGGAAGCTGCGGCAACCCCTTGGAACCACTGTGCTGCCTTGAGCCCGAACGTGTACGGGAGGGCATGCTGCGTCAGGCTCCTCCCGACGCACAGCGTGTCCGCATGCTGTTCTGCCAAGGTGGCGAGCGCCGCCGTCGTTGCTCTGACATCAGCCAGCAACGCAGAGACGGTGCGGCTGGCGAGCACCATGAGGGCGGTGTCCAGGACGTCCTGGCTGGTCAGCGAGGTGTGGACGGCTTTGGCGGCGCCACCACCCGTGATGTCCAGGGCTTTGACGCGGGCACGGAGTTCTCCGAGTAATGGAATGACCGGGTTTCCACCACCCTGCGCGCGTTGGGCGATGAGGGCCAGGTCGAAGTGACCGGCGTCGGCGGCTTCGGCCACCACAGCGGCGGACCCTTGCGGGGCCAGCCCGGCGTCCTCGAGGACAGCCGTCCAAGCCGCTTCGACGTCGAGGATTGCCGCGATCACGGCACGGTCGCCCGTCAAGGCCGTGACAGCGGACGACGCCGAAACGGGGCTGAGGAGGCCGAAGTCACCGTCGGTCATGGGGTTGCCTGATCTCCGGAAGCCAGATCCAGCGAACCGTCCTGCTGGAAGTCCAGGAAGACGGTTTCGTCGCCGCCCTGCAGGCGGATGTCCCAGGTGAGGCCGCCGTCGGGATCGCGGCGCGCGATCAGGGTCTTGCGGCGTTCGGGATCCAGGGAGCTCAGCAGCGGATCGTTGGCCAGCGCTTCCTCATTTTCCGGCAGGTACACGCGGGTGAAGAGGCGGTTCATGAGGCCGCGGGCAAAGACCGCCACGGAGATGAACGGTGCAGCTCCAGCCTTAAGCGGCCCGGGGTTGACCGTGGTGAACGTGTACACGCCGGAGTTGCCCACGGCCCCGCGGCCCCAGCCGGTGAACGTGTAGCCGTCGCGGACCAGGGAGCCCGTGCGCTGGACAATGTTGCCCTCGGAGTCGGGCTGCCAGATTTCCAGGATGGCGTCCGGGATGGTGTTGCCCGCGCCGTCATAGACAGTTCCTTGAAGCCGGATGCTGCCCGGGCTGCCCGGTGCCAGGAGTTCGTTGTCCTTATTAAAGGGAAGGGCGTAGCCGTAGAACGGGCCTACGGTTTGGCCCGGTGTGGGTGCCAGCTTGCTCATGCGCTTACTCCTCGTCCCCGGCGTCGCCGTATGCTTCGTTTTCCGTCCAGGTCCGCTTGGACCCGGTCAGGATGATGTCCCACTTGTAGCCGAGGGCCCACTCGGGGCTGGTCAGCTCGTGGTCGTACTGGGCCACGAGGCGGTCGCGGGCGTCCTGGTCCACGATCGACTGGTAGATGGGGTCCAACGGAAAGAGCTGGTCACCCGGGAAGTACATCTGGGTGACGATGCGCTGGGTGAACTCCGATCCGAACATGGAGAAGTGGATGTGGGCCGGGCGCCAGGCGTTCAGGTGGTTCTTCCACGGGTACGCGCCGGGCTTGATGGTGGTGAAGCTGTAGGAACCGTCCGCACCCGTGATGCAACGCCCGACGCCGGTGAAGTTCGGGTCCAGCGGGGCGGGGTGCTGGTCGCGCTTGTGGATGTAGCGGCCTGAGGCGTTGGCCTGCCAGATTTCCACGAGTTGCCCAGCAACCGGGCGTCCGTCGCCATCGAGGACACGGCCGGCAACGATGATGCGCTCACCCTGGGGCTCGCCGTTGTGCTGGATGGTCAGGTCCGATTCCAGGGCGTGGACATCCTGGTGGCCGAACGCCGGCGAGTAGAGCTCGATGGTCTCCGGGTCCGCGTGGTGCAGGCTCTTGGTGGGGTGGCGCAGGATGCTGCTGCGGTACGGCGCGTAGTCCAGCCGCGGCATGGTTTCGGGGCCCTTACCGTCCTTGACGGCCTGGGCGTAGCGGTTGCCGATGGCCTGGATCTCAGCACTGAGATCTGCCTGGGTTTCCACCTTCTTGGTGTCGTGCGCGGCGTGTGGCTCAGCTGGCGGCACGAGTTCCTCGGTTTCGAGAGCTTGTGCGGTGTGGTCTTGCGGCACAGCCGGCTCCTTTCATTTGTGGTTTCGGTTTAGTCCGGGCGGCTATGCCCGGTGGAGCGAGTCGTATTGGACGGCGTGGCGCACCGGGGCGTTGGGCGCACCGTAGCCGTCGTAGTTGCCGCGCCGCTCCACCATTTCGAAGAACACACTGCCCACTGTGGCGGTGTAGAAGTGGAGGAATTCGCCGCTGGCGTCCCGGTCATACAGGAGGTTCAGTTCCTTGAGGGTGGCCAGGAATCCGGGTTCAAGATCGAACCGGGCATCCAGGTCCTCGTAGTAGTTGGCCGGAATCTGCAGGAACTCCAACCCCCGAGCGCGGGCGGACCGGGCTGTTGCCACGAGGTCGTCCACGGCGAAGGCGATGTGTTCCTGGTACGTTTTGCGTGCCTTTTCGGCCTGCTGCGCCGGCGCGAGGTTCAGCACCAGCCGCACGGCTTTGTTGCCAGTCTGCATGACTTGGGAGCGGACCAGGCCGCTGGGGCTCGGAACCTCGGCGAAGGGCTGCGGTTCCAAGGCCAACGCACTGGTGTAGAAGAGGACAGCCTCATCGAAGTGCTGCCACGGCTGGGCCAGGTTCACGTGGTCAATGACCGCTGTTTGGCCGGCGCCGGCATGCTCCAGCCCCTCACCAAATTCGTGCGTCCACGCGGCGGTCCCGTCCGGGCTGCCTTGGCAGAGGAAGATCTCCGTGGAGTCCGGCGCCGAGATGCCCTGGAACACCTCTTCGTCGGCCTGGACCTTGCGGGCCACCACAGGGGCCTTGAGTTGCTGGGCGCGAGCGGAGGCAATCACTGGCGAATCGACGTCGAACCCCAAAGCGGCGATAGCCGGTTCCGCGTGGTGCGGTGCTTGTTCGTTGATGATCACGCGGGCCTGGCCCATGGTCCAGAGCTGGACGTCCTTGGTGCGGTGGCGGCCCTCGAACTCGAAGCCGAGCTGGCCCAGGAGCTTCTCGAGCTGCGCGGTGTCGTCAGCCTTGACCTCGGCGAAGTTGAAGCCTGCGGGTTCGTTCACCTTGGGCAGCGTGGCAAGTTCCATGGGATAACGACGGCGGGTGGCGGCTTGGTCTTCCGGTGCCGCTGCTGTTGGGGTGCTCGCGAGCCACTTGGCGCTCTGCTCCTCCAGCCAGATCAGCGAGCGCATGGCATCCACTGCGGTCCGCTCAACGTCGGACTGGCGGAAGACGTCGTTGAACACTTCAAGGGAAACCGGGCCCGTGTAGCCTGCGCGGACCACGTGGCCCATGAACTTGGCGAGCTCGAACTGTCCCTCCCCGGGGAAAACCCGGTAGTGCCGGCTCCACGAGAGGACATCCATGGATAACTTGGGGGCATCGGCAACCTGGACGAAGAAGATCTTCTCCGCGTTGATGTTCTCGATCGGGGCGGTTTCCCAGTCGCGGGAAAGGATGTGGAACGAGTCCAGGCAGGTGCCGAGGTTAGGGTGGTCCACCATGTCCACCAGGCGGTACGCGTGCTCGTAGTCGTTGACGTACTTTCCCCAGGCGAGGGCTTCGTAGGCAACCTTCACGCCGTGGTCCCCTGCCAGTCCGGCGAGTTCGGCGAGCTGCTCAGCCCGCAGCTGGTCGTCGTCAATGGTTGCCGTGGCCACATTGGAGCACACCAGGATGGTGTCCATGCCAAGGCGTTCCATCAAGTTGAACTTTGCCTCTGCACGCTTGAGGTTGGCCTTCAGCAGGTCCGGAGTGACGCCGTCGAAATCCCGGAACGGCTGGTAGAGGTCAAGGCCCAAGCCGAGATCGGCCGCCATCTTCCGGACTTCCTCCGGGCTGAGGGATGAGGTGACCAGGTCCTGTTCGAAGATCTCGATGCCGTCAAAGCCCGCAATGGCGCAGGCCTGCATCTTCTCTTTCAGCGTGCCGGACAGGCAGACGGTTGCGATTCCGGTGCGCATCAGT
The DNA here is from genome assembly GCF_047977885.1 of Arthrobacter sp. LFS091. Classification (NCBI taxonomy): domain Bacteria; kingdom Bacillati; phylum Actinomycetota; class Actinomycetes; order Micrococcales; family Micrococcaceae; genus Arthrobacter; species Arthrobacter sp. LFS091. The sequence continues at coordinate 290,965 of NZ_JBFPFP010000003.1, read as the reverse complement.
GCGTCGCCTTCGCCAGGGTGCCCTCGTTAAGGGTGGCGGCGGTGTCTTCCAAGGCGATCAGCTCCAGGAAGTGGGCGCGCATCCGCTCCCGGTCCGCTTCGCGGCCGGTGATGAGCTGGAAGGCATCCGCGGCCTGACCGACCGCCATGCGCCCGCCGTCCAGGACGGCGCAGCCCTTGGCCCGGGCTTCGCGGACCAGTTGCGTTTCGATGGGGCGATAGACGATGTCCGCAACCCAGTGCCGCGGCTCCAGGAGTTCGATGTCCAACGGCAGGCCCGGGTGGGCGGCCATGCCAATGGGCGTGCAGTGAACCAAGCCGTCAGCGCTGGGCATGAGCTGTGGGAGTTCGTCCGGCGTGCGTGGCGTGACGCTCGCCTCCGGAAAGAGCTCGCCGAGTTCCGCTGCGCGCTCAGCCGCCCGCTCAGCGTCCATGTCTACCAGGTCCAGTTCCTTGACGCCTGCCGTAAGCAGTGCGTAGGCGACGGCGGACCCGGCGCCGCCGGCGCCCAATTGCACGACGCGGTTGAGTTTGGCATCCGGGAGTCCGTCGGCGAGCGCCGAGCCGAAGCCGGAGAAGTCCGTGTTGTGTCCGATGAACCGGCCATCCTGAACCAGGACCGTATTGACGGCACCCAGGCGCGCGGCGTCGTCGGAAATTTCGTCGAGGTGCTTCATCACCAGCTGCTTGCAGGGGTGCGTGATGTTCAAGCCGTTGAAGCCCATGCGCTGGGCGGCGGTCAGGAGATCCCCGACGGCGGTGGCCGGCAATGCGAGTTCAAGCAGGTCCACGGGGCGGTACAGCAAGCGAAGGCCCTGCACATCGGCTTCGCGTTCATGCATGGGCGGAGTGAGCGAGGGCATGACGCCTTCGCCTATCAGGCCCACCAGAACGGATTCGGCTCGGTTGCTCATCCTCAAGCTCCTTCTAACTTCAGCACCGCGGACAGATGGCGTTTTCTGGGCGCCGCATGCCGGGTGTTATTTACGTTACTACAGATGTTCATATTCCGCACGCTTGTTCTTATCGCGAACAAACATTGATTGCGGCTCGCATTGTTGGGCCCGCTCTGCGCGGTATTCCTGGGATTTAGCGCGCAAAGCAGGCCTCACAACGAGGGGTCAGCGCCTCGGCAGGCGTGCCGCGAGTTCGGCCGCGGCCTCCTGCAATGTGGGGACGTGCGCGATGAGTTCCTCCATGGTGAGCCGGAAGACCGGCACAGCCGTGGCCAATGACGCGAAAGCGTGGCCCTGGGAATTGAGGACGGGAACGGCGACGGCGCGCATGCCGATTTCGTTTTCCTCGTCCATCACCGCATAACCTTGGCGGCGCACCTGCTCGATCTCAGCGCGGAAGGCGTCGCGATCAGTGATGGAGTGCTCCGTGAGGGGATCCAACGGAAGTTCCTCCAGGAGTCGCTTGCGTTCGATTTCCTCCTCGAAAGCCACAATGGCCTTCCCCACCGAGGTTGTGTGCAGCGCACCCAGATGGCCGGGGTCGCTGGTGACGCGGAATGTCTTGGGTCCGTCCACCTTGTTCACCGTCAGGTGATGGTTTCCATCCCGGACGGACAGGATGGTGGCCTCATGGGTGCGCTCGGTGACCCGCTGGAGCACCGGCAAGGCTGTGGCCGCAAAGCCGTGGTGGTTCGACACCCGCTGGCCCAGCTGGAATACCCGCAGGCCCAGGTGATACCGCCTTCCGTCGGGTTCGTAATCGACGAAACCGTCGCGGGTCAGGGACCCCAGCAGGCGGTAGGTAGTGCTGAACGGTAGGCCCGCACTCCTCGCCAAGTCCGCTGCACTGGCCCCACGTGGTTCTTCGCCAAGCAATACCAACAGGCTCAGGGCCTTGCCGACCATGTCGGTCTTTGTGTCGTCTTTCACACTCATGGTTCGATGCTCTCACATGGTGAGAGCTATTTCTAGATGGTGGGGACATCTATTGACAAGTGACCACACTCACAGCCACTATTGCTGTATTGCACAAGTAGCTCTCACCATGTGGTTACTTTGAGGGATGATCTGGCCGCACCTCGCTCTGGTCTCCCACAGACGCTAGATCCGCGACATCGTCGTCAAAGAAGGAACACCCAATGAGCCAAACAATGCCGTCAGCGACGCCAGGCACTGAAACCATCACCGGAACACCCCGCAAAGCCGCCCTCGCCAGCTTCCTGGGCAGCGCCGTCGAATACTACGACTTCTTCATCTTCGGCTCGGCGGCAGCACTGATTTTCCCGCACGTCTTCTTCCCGGACGCCGATGCCAACGCAGCGATCATGTCCTTCGCGACCTTTGGCTTCGCCTACGTCGCCCGCCCCATCGGCGCCATCATCCTTGGCCACTTCGGCGACAGGATCGGCCGCCAAAAAGTCCTCATGTTCACCTTGGTGCTCATGGGTGCGGCAACGTTCGTCATCGGCTGCCTCCCGGACTTCAAGACCATCGGCTGGTGGGCACCCGTGCTGCTGGTCCTCGCCCGTCTCTGCCAAGGCCTCTCCGCAGCAGGTGAGCAGGCCGGCGCATCATCAATGACCCTTGAGCACGCCCCCGATAACCGCCGGTCCTTCTTCACCTCGTGGACCCTGACCGGTACGCAGGGTGGCCAGATCCTGGCGGCCCTGGTCTTCATTCCCGTGGTGGCATTGCCTGACGAGATCAAGTACGGCATCGGCTGGCGCATCCCCTTCTGGCTCAGCGCCGTGGTGGTCATCGTGGCCTTCTTCATCCGACGCACCCTGCACGAGCCGCCGGCATTCGCCGAGGCCAAGAAGAACAACCAGATCTCCAAGCTTCCCGTCGCCGACCTCCTTCGCCTGCACTGGCGCGACGTGCTCCGGGTAGTTTGCTGCGCCTTCATCGCCGCCGTCAGCACCGTCTTCGGCACCCTCGCCATCAAGTACGCCCAGGACGTGGCGCACGTCAACAGCACCATCACGCTGTGGTTGGTTGTTGCGGCCAACGTCGTAGCCCTCGGAACCCAACCATTGTTAGGCAAGCTCGCAGACAAAATCGGCCGGAAGCCCGTCTTCATCTACGGAGCCATCGCCAGCGCCATCATGACCCCGGTGTTCCTGCTGACCCTCGAAGGCGGCAACGTTCCACTCATGTTCGTGGTCTCCGTGGTCTACTTCGCCTTCGGGTACGCGGCAGCGAACGCCGTATGGCCTTCCTTCTACGGTGAAATGTTCAGCACAAAGGTCCGCTTCTCGGGCCTGGCCATCGGCACCCAGCTCGGCTTCCTCATGGCAGGGTTCGCTCCGGCGATCGTGACTGCGCTCGGCGGGACCAAGCCCGGCGGGTGGGTCCAGATCTCCATCTTCACCGCCGTGATTTGCGCCATCGCAGCAGTCTCCGCGATGACTGCCCGCGAATCGGCCAAGATCCCCACCTCGCAGCTTGGCCTGCACAAGGAAGCCCAGCCCGCGTAGCCGGGGAAGTACCTTCCGGACGCTTCACAGATAGGAAATGCCCGGCATGTTTCGCGACATGCCGGGCATTTCGCTGCTCAGCGGCGACTCGACGTGGCCGACCGGACGCAGGCGGGAAGGAACGCCCGCCTGCTGCTACTTGTCCAGTTCGTTGAACCTGTACATGAAAGCCGCCATCGCATCACGGTTCACAGGTGTCACCGGGCGGAAAGTCTTGTCCGGCCAGCCTGTGCTGATTTCCGTGGATGCCAGCCAGGCGATTTCTTTGTAGAACTGTGCGGTGGCTGGTACATCGACAAATGGCGAGGTGGCAGGCGGAATGTAGCCCGCAATCTTGGAGAAGCGGTACAGGAAAGCGGCCATCGCATCACGGTTCACTGGTTCCAGAGGCCGGAACGTTTTATCCGGCCAGCCGCCCGAGATCTTGGCGGACGCCAGCCAAGCAATCTCCTTATAGAACTGGCTGGTTGTTGGAACGTCCGCGAACGGCGACACTGCCGGTGGGGTGAAAGTGGGTTGTCCCGCGAGCCGATAGAGGAAAGCGGCCATGGCGTCACGGTTCACCGGGAGGTAGGGCCGGAACGTGGCATCGGGCCAACCGGTGGAGATGCCGGTTGACGCTGTCCAGCTGATTTCATGGTCGAACTGTTGTCCTTCGAACACGTCGGCGAACCGCTTCGGGGACCAATAGGTGACTGTTCCAACGTCGGTCTGGCCGCCGCTGGTGACGGCGATTTCCTTGGCTTCGGATTGCTCTGCGACGTTTCCGGAATAGGTGGTGCCAGCAAAGCGAACATTCGTAGTGTTCCCGCGGAGACGGTAGGACCCGGTGGTTAGTCCGGTGATGGAAAAGTTTCCCTGAGCGTCCGTCACTGCTTTCCTCGACACGAGCGAACCATCCCGGGTATAGGCCTCGACTACCGCGAACGGCAAAGGATGACCTTCGGCATCGCGAAGGTAGCCCTTCATGCTCCCACCATCCGTGCCGGAGAAATCGAAGCGGGTTTTCTGCTCATTCGCCGTAAGCGTGATGGTAGGCGCAGGACCGGGCCCCTTGTCCTCGCTCACGCCACTGTAGTACTGCCCCTCATAGGACTTCTTGGCCTGGTAGGCACTCCCGACGGTAACCATATCCAACGCAAGCTTGTATTGTCCGGGCTGAAGTCCGCTGACGGTGTAAAAACTGCTGTTAACGGGGACATCCTTCACTACCTTGCCGCTTAGGTCATGGACAGAGACCCTATGCATGCCTTCACCACCCGTTGACGGCCATGCATTGGACACCCAACCACTGATGCTGGAGCCAGGATCGCCCGCCAGATCTGCGTTGTAGAAATCCTGCTCGCCCACGATGGAAATAGTGGCTGCTTCAGCAAAGGAGGCTCCTCCTCCATGCCAACTCGTGAGGACGCCGCCGCTGGCCCTGATTCGGTAAAGGCCATCAGGGAGTCCACGGAGATCATAGTGGCCACCGCTGCTTGGAAACTCTGAAGCGACAACAGTCCCGGAGGAGTCCAACGCCTCGACGACAACGGTGGTTGTATCCACATAGTAGGGCACGTCCACCCGGCCTTGGATCCGGCCGCCGCCCATGTTTTGGTCAATACCGGTAACGTCCTGGCCCTCTTTGACCAGCACAGGAGTGTAGGTGCTCAGGTCCGAGCCGCCATAGACCTCCATGCGCGACCAGCCGGGGTCGCTGGAGTAGAAATAGACCTTGTATTCTGCGGCCGGCAGGCTGGGAAGCGTGTAGGAACCGTCGGAGTTCACGATGCCGGACGGAGCGTTGGAGGAAGGGTTATAGAGATTTGTCGCAAAGACGGAGACCGACCCCATGGCCACATCTGAACGGACAGTAACGGTCCCACTGATCGAACCACCCGTCGTTCCGCTAACCGTCTCCGTACTAACTGCCATAGGGGTCAAGCCCACGGCCTGCGCGGGAACCATCCCCATCACCAACGAAGCAAGCAGTGTTGCCATCATCGCCAAGACGGGCATGCGCCGACGCCGGATCCTCAAAAGAGACACGGATTCCCCCAAATTCAAGAGTGGATCGCCGTCGTTACCGCAGCGAATATGGCAATGCTAACGTTCGCCCCGGACAGAAATGGAACCCGGGTCTCAGCTCCGGCAACGAGTTACCGTGGATCGAGCACCACTGACTGGAATGCGCCCCGCCCGGTCCCGGTGTACAGGAAGAGCGCACCATCACCGGCGACGCCCACTACGGACGGATTGCCGGTACCGGTAAATGCGTTGCCGAGGGCGGTGAAGGAACTGAACATGTTCCAACCCGATCCCAGCGCTGTTCTCGGCAGGAAGCCGCCTGATCCGTTGCCCGGGTAGAGCCAGAGCGACCCGTCCGTTCCCCGTGCCATGATGTCCTCATTGCCGTCGCCGTTGAAGTCGCCGCCCTGGAGCACGGCGTTGAAGATGTTCCAGCCCGTGCCGATTTGGCGCCACGGCTGGAATCCGCCCACACCGTTGCCCGGGTAGAGCCAAAGGTTTCCATCGGCCGCCCGTCCCACAAGATCTGCCTTGCCGTCGCCATCGAAGTCACCCGGGGCGAGCAGCTGGGTGAAGCCTTGCCAGCCCGTGCCGATTTGCTGCCGTGCCAGGAACTGGCCCTTGCCATCCGTCGGGTACAGCCAGAGCACCCCATCGGCGGTGCGGGCTACAAGGTCGGGGTGGCCATCGCCGTCGAAATCTCCGGCACTGACCACGGAAGTGAAGACGTTCCAGCCGGAGCCCACCTGCACGCGCGGCAAAAAGCCGCCCGAGCCGTTGCCGGGGTAAAGCCACAGTGTGCCGTCGGTTCCCCGGGCGAGGATGTCAGCGACAGCATCGCCGTCGAAATCGCCGGCCTCCCAGACCTGGGCGAACTGGCCCCAGCCGGCGCCGATAGGCATGCGGTTGGCGAAGCCGGATCCATCGCCCGGATACAGGCGCATGTTCCCCGACGACGTCACTGCCAGGACATCCGAGCGGCGATCGGCGGTGAAATCCTGGCCACCGACCAAGTCACCCACGCTGTTCCAGCCACTTCCGACGGCCACGCGCGGGGCGAAGCCGCCCCAGCCGTTTCCGGGATACAGGTAAAGAGTGCCGTCGCTTGCGCGCGCAAGCAATCCGGCCCCGGCACCGCCAAAGGAGCCGTCAGAGGTGACGCTGGTGAAGCCGTTCCACCCCGAACCGATCTGCGACCAAGGCCGGAATCCGCCCTTGCCGTCGCTTGGGTAGAGCCACAGGGTGCCATCGGGCTTGGTGGCCATAAGGTCGGGGCGGGCATCGCCGTCGAAGTCCCCCACGCCAATGAGGTTTGAGAACCCCTGCCAGCCGGATCCGACCTGCCTGCTGGCAAGGAATCCGCCCTTGCCGTCGCCGGGATACAGCCACAAGGTGCCGTCGCTGGTGCGCGCCAGGATGTCCCCACGGCCGTCGCCATCGAAGTCCGAGATTCCGGTGATGGCGTCGAAAATGTTCCATCCCGAGCCAACTTGGCGGGGATTGTCCAAGCGGTTGCCCGGCAAGCCCGCGTAAAGCATCAGGCTCCCGTCCGGCTCCCTGGACAGCACGTCGGCCAGTTTGTCGCCGTCGAAATCGCCCGCGGAGAAGCGGACTTTCGCCGTTAGTCTCGGATCAGCAAAAATAGTGACCGACGCCGATGTCTTGCTGACCGCGTTAATGGTCACCTGAGTGCCGGTGTACGTCGTGAACGTGCTGCCCGCCTGCCATGCGTGGTTCTTGGCGTAGTAAGGCTCGGTAAAGGGAACCGTTGACGGCATCAGGATCAGCGACGAGGCAATAGTGGCACCGCCCCGCTGGACAACCTTTACGCCCATGTTGCCCTGCGGCCTGCCGGCGTCGCCCAAATAGCTGTCGTAGCCTGCGGGTTCCCTCAGTTCCAGGTAATAGACCTCTTTGCTGATGGGGTCGGTGAACTTGATGGCACGCTGCGCGTCGGTGCCGCCCCACGGCTTCAGCGTGTAGGTCTTGGCCCCCGTTGCCACTCCGACGTCCCTGATCTCATCGCCGCGCCCCAGCTTGGCGTAATCCCAGAACGTTGAGCTGACCACGGGCTGGGCGTACTGCGCCGCGCCCATCAGGTCGGTGGTGTCGCCGTACTCGCGGATGTAGCAGGACGGGTCCGTGAAACGTCCGTCGCTATTAACGCCGACGTCGGATGCGCCACTGCCGCACTGCAGTGCGTCTGCGTGCATCAGGCCGATGACGTGACCGAACTCGTGGCTCATCACGTTGTTCGAGAAGTCGCTGAGCTGCGGCATGAGAACCCGACCACTGTAGGCTCCGCTGCTGTACCCGGCGCCCAACGCGTTGCCGGACAGCGTGGACGTGGGGATGAAGATGACCAGCGCGGTGTACGGACTCGCCGACCATTGAAGTTCACTGGTGATGGTGGAGATGATGGTGCCGTAGCTGTCCGTTGAGCGGGCCTTCGACTGGAAGCCCTCCACCCTGCTGTTGACGGTCATGGAGAGCTTGTTGTCCGTCATGGCCTTCCAGTAATTACTGGTGGACACCACGGCCTTCTCGGCGCCGGCCATGGAAACAGGGTTGCCGTTGTCCGCAAGCTTGGCCGTCACCAACCGCACACGGATGTCGCCGCTGGGCCCGGTGGCCGCCACCGTGTTGTCCGGCGCGGTGTCCAACGGCGAAGCGTCGGGTCCCTCGAAAGTATGGTCCGAGTGCGGCGTCCCCTCCACGAACCGGACATTCGGATTATCCGGCCCTGGAACCGGCACGGCCGTAGCCGGAGCCTGAACGAAAAACAGGCCAGTGGCAAAAACCAGTAGACCTGTGGACAAAGCGATGGATCGCCGCAAAACTCCCATTGATTCTCCTGGGGAACGGAGCCTGTGGCTCCTGTGAGTCTCAAGAGCCACAGTCAGGTTACAGGCGGCTCGACAGTACCCTGCGCACATGCGCGCGTAATGTCGGCGAGTCTTTGTAGCTTCGGGCGGGGGGCTTTGAGGGTCTCCGGTGGGGGAGATCCGGGACAATCCTTGGACCCGCGTGGGGCCCGCGGGATGGGGTATGGCGGCTCAAGGCCTATTTGCCGGTGTGAGCCGGATCTGTTTCGCGAGTTCGTAGGCTGTGTTGCGGTCCTCGTCGTTGGCTGCGAAGACCCGGCCGATGAGCAGCGCCGAGTTGTGGGGCAGGTCGATCCGGGTCATGCCTGGTGGGGTACCGCCGGGCCATTTGGCTGCGCAGAGTAAGAAGTCGCCGGTGGCCGTTCCGGTAGTGCGTTTGCCCACGTAGGCAAAGTTCGAGCCACTGGCCGCGTCCGTGAACTGGACACTGTAATAGCGCTGCCTCATCTCGGGCACGTGCAGCACTTGTGGTCCGGCACTGACATCCAACCAGCCACCAAAGTAAAGGAGTTCATCTGTGCCGGTAGCGTTGACGCTCCCTGCCAAGGCGGACTCAGATGCTCTCTCAGGGACGGCGTACAGCGTGTTCACCGGGATCGGTCCGCCGCCCAGCCCTCGCCGGACAATTATTCGTTTGAACCCGCTGACTGTGATCCGCGGCCAAAAGTAGATCAAAACAAAAGTACCGATTACCCAGATGGCCAGGGCCTCAGCAACCATCAGAGTGATCGAGCCCCACCCCTCGGTGGTTATTCGCCTGTAGATGACCCACGCAAAGATTCCCAGGATCAAGATCGTCATGGTGGCGCCGTACTTCAGGATGAGGCGATTCATGACGGCGCCGGCGTGGACGGCACCCGCAAAACCGGGGGAGGCTCGTATCGACCGCTAACGATAGCGGCTCCGGGTGAATAGGCGCGGAGCATGAGCCGAAACAGACCGCGAGGTGTCGCCACCCAGTTCAGCCCCGCTGACGGTGGTGGATTTGATTGGAGCAGAATGTCGATTGAGCCGTCCGCGTTCGCCAGCAGGCCAGAGTGGCCGTTTACGCTTGCCCGCCCGGTAGTGGTGTTGACCTGATACCCCACGGTGTCTGTCGCAGTAAGCGACCAGAAGGCATCATTCGGGGGAAGCTGGCCCGCCGGGAAATGAAGACGATAAACACGCTCGCCGCTGAGGCGTTCCCCCGCGAGATCCCTGCTCGCTGTCCAGTAAGCCGCCTCTTCAAACACGTTGACTACCGGCAGTGCCTTCTGCGAAGCCGCACGAACCAGTAGTCCGTTGCCGGGACGGCCGGCCGCGCGAATTGCGCTCCAGCCGTTAACGGTCTCCGCTCACGATCGCCACCGCATCACAGCGCACCGGCCTTCACGATCACGAAAAGGGTGACCTGCGTATTCATGGACGAAAATCTAGTCCGAATTCCGCGCAGCGCCAGCCCGGGCGAGGAGAAGGTCTCACGACTTAGGAGCTGTCAGCTTTGTTTGTATGGCTTTGGCGATCTTTTGGACCTTGTCGCCGTAGCCGCCGTTCAGCGCTGTGTCCTTGATCTTTTGCGCGTCGCTGTCACGTTCGGCAGCCGGGGCGGCCTCGAGCGTCTTCAGGTCGGACTGAAGCGTTTCGGGCAGTTTGCTGAATGCCTTGTCGTGGTGGATCAGGATGTACGCCACTTCGTGCGCTTTGTCCCCGAACCCGGTCTCGGCCTTGATACCGACCCGAAGCTCGGTTCTCAGCGCTCGGCCAAATTTGTGGGCGCCAGGTGCTGTGCCCTGGGCTCCTGCGGTGGCCGGTGCGCTGGCCGTGGGAGACGGGGACGGCGTGGCCGCCGCCGCGGTGGTCGTTCCTATGGCAAGTCCTCCCAGAAGGACCGCTCCGGCTGCGGCGGCTCCGCGGATCATCTTCGTCCGGCGTGACCGGCCATTTGGTGCTGGCATGCTGTTCATGTATTTCTCCTTGGGTGCCGGGCACAGTCCGTGGGTGCCACTGTCCGTTGCTGACGTCTCCACTCTGGTCGGTCCATGTCCGGTCGGGGTTCAGAGAATGTAAGCGCACGGTAAAGTCTGCCCGGGGTACCCCCTTACCGGGCCTTCGGCGCGTTTCAATGGAAGCATGGAACAACCAGTGGTCTCGGATCAGGGGCCTTCCCGCGGCTTGGTGCTGATCGTCGAAGACGAACGGGCCATCGCCGATGTGCAGCGACTGTATCTAAGTCGGGCAGGTTTCGGTGTGCATGTAGAAAGCACTGGTGAAGCCGGCCTGGACCGCGTCCGGGACCTGCGTCCTGTCGCCGTCGTTCTCGATGTAGGGCTGCCCGGAATCGACGGTATTGAGGTGTGCCGCCGCCTGCGAGCCCGAAACGACTGGACACCTATCATTTTCGTCTCCGCCCGGGATGAAGAAGTGGACCTGCTCCTTGGGCTGGAGCTGGGCGCAGATGACTACCTCACCAAGCCTTTTTCTCCCCGCGAATTGGTCACCCGCATCAAAACAGTCCTACGACGCAGCACCGGCCCCCAATACGCCAGGATCCTGCGCGTAGGTGCGGTAACCCTTGACCCGGAACATCGCACTATCAGCGTGGACGGTTCCGCAGTGGAGCTGACAGCCAAGGAATTCGACGTCCTGGCCTTCCTCATGGCCAGCCCTGGCCGGGTGTTCAGTCGTGAACAACTGCTCTCCTCCGTCTGGGGCCAGGCAAGCTACACCGGTGGTCGCACGGTAGACGTGCACATCGCCCAGCTGCGCTCCAAACTCGGTGACCGGAACCCGATCCGGACTCTGCGCGGCGTGGGATACTCCGCCGTCGAACGCCCATGAGCAACCGCAACCAGACCTCCACGGAGGTACAGACACCCGCGGGCCGGGCAGCACCGTGGCTGCTGTCACTGGCAGGTCGCATCACCATCGTCACCACCGCCGTCGCCGTGCTGGCGGTGCTCGTGACGGCCAGCATCGCGTTTCCGTTGATCCGATCCGCGGCCGTCGACCAGGCCAAACAACAGCTGACCCGACAGGCCGACGCTTTCGCCGCAGCACCCGTTGCGTCCCAGGCGTTGGACTTGCGCGAGCGGCACCTCCTGGGGCCGGACAGCTACGAGTTATCGGCTATCACCAGCGTCGGAACCATCAACGGGCCAGCCAGTGAGCTGCTGGATGCCACAGACATCCGGCCCGTCCTGACCGGGCAGAAGGTATCCCGCATGGTCTCTAAGGGCGGTGTCCAGTTCCTCGTCGAGGCACGTCCGCTTTCACGAGGCGGGGGCATCGTTTTGTCACGGTCCCTGGATGAGATCAACGCCGCATCAGCCCAGCTTCTCCAGCGAACGCTCCTGGCACTGGCCGCTGGGGTGGTGATCGCGGTGCTCGCCGGAACGTTGTTGGCCCGCCGGATCGCCAATCCGCTGGCCAAGACCGCTGCTGCAGCACGGCGGATAGCAGCCGGTGAGCGGACTGTGCCCCTGGACCCTGACGGAGTGACTGAAGTCCATGACGTCGGCGAAGCGATTAACACCCTGGACCGGGCCCTCCTCGCCAGTGAAGCCAGGCAGCGTGAGTTCCTGCTGTCCATCTCCCACGAGATCCGAACTCCGCTGACCGCTTTACGCGGATACGCCGAAGCCCTCGAAGACGGACTTATCAAACCTGAAGAAATTTCAGGGATCGGACGGACGCTCACCACCGAGACGGACCGGCTGGACCGATTCGTCCGCGACCTCCTCGCCCTGGCCAGGCTTGAAGCGGACGACTTCACCATGGACGTCCACCCTGTCGACATCGGCGCGCTCCTGCACCAGGTGCAGCGAACCTGGCAGGCGGCGGCAGCCCAGAGCGGGGTGGAAATAGCCGTCGAGCTCCCCGGGAAGGACGCCGCCGGACCGCTCGTGGCCACCGCCGACCCCGAACGGCTTCGCCAAATCATCGACGGTCTCCTGGGCAACGCGCTGCGCGTCAGCCCGCCCGGCGGCCCCATCAGCCTCCGCGCAAGAATCGAGCCAACCAGCCCGGCCGGGACAACGCCGCTTCCGTTCAAGGGGCCGGGGACAATTGCCATCGAGGTACAAGACAGCGGGCCGGGCCTGACAACGGATGACGCTGCCGTTGCTTTCGAACGCGGCATCCTCTCCAGCCGCTACCGCGGGCAGCGCCCCACCGGTAGCGGACTTGGCCTCTCGATCGCTGCCCGCCTCGCCGAACGCATGGGACTGCGCCTTAACGTTGAACCAACGATCCCGGGGAGCGGGGCGTGTTTCTGCATCCGGATCCCCCTCGCACCCGGAACCGGCCAGGGCAGCACCGGGGCACGTGCCTGAACACAGGGGCTCGCGCCTGAACGCCGCCCTTACGCTGCCGCCCCCCACAGATCGCCTTGGGGTCGACGAGCTGCCCGCCAGAAACCACAGAGCTCGAAGCGCCCGAAACGCAACAACCCCGGAATGCTAACCGGACCCTAACCACGCCGAAATACCGTGGCAACATTGCCGCGCCACACTGGAATAGCCGGCAAGTGCAGGCGCCCAGCTCCAGCCAGGAGGACACCATGCTGAAGGAAGTCCCAACTCACACAACACGTATACGCGCGATCAGCCAGCTCCACCGCGGAGACGAGATCGAAGCCCGCCTGTCGGTCGGCCCCGCTTACGATGACGTGGTCATCCGCCGCGGACGGGTCCAGGAAACAGCACCGGGAATCGGTGTCGTTTGGATCATGGATCACGCTTCAGGCATGAGAAAAGCAATCAATACCGATGAATGCAGCGTTTGGCGCGTCGCCTGAACAGGGCTGGACCCCAACTCTCCTCAGCCGCCGGCCACGGACTGGATAATCAAGACCTCCTGGCCAGCCGCAACCTCCGTATCAAGCCCCTTCAGACGCCGGACTTCATCCCCGTTCACGTAAATATTCACGAAACGGCGAAGCGCCCCCGTCTCATCACGCAAGCGCCTGGCCAGCACCGGATACTCTCCGGTGACTGAGTCCAGCAACTGTCCCACGGTCACAGCCCCGTCGGCGGACGCAGTCAGATAGGACTGTCCGCCGACCAGCGGCTGCAGGACGCCAGGCAACAGGACCGTAAAGTCAGCCACAGCCGACCTAACCAGGTACCGGGGCGTCGGGTTGGTCTTCGGGAGACACAGCCGTCTCGGCGGCCGCATCCACAATGACTGCGGCCTCCGCCAGCACTGTTGCTTCCGCGGCAGCCAGCGGGGCTTCCGTCCCTGACGGGTTTCCAACCACGACGGCGGCACGCACGCTGAGCACGTCCGGCAGGTGAGCGGCCACTTCAGTAAAGGATTCGCCCTCGTCGGCACTGGCGTAGACGGTGCCGCCGCGGGTGCCGAAATACACGCCAACGGGCTCAGCCGTGTCCACTGCTGCGGCGTCGCGGAGCACGGCGTTGTACTCGTGGTCCGGGAGTCCGGTGTGGAGTTCTGTCCACGTATTGCCCGCGTCGTCCGTCCTGTGCACGCTGAGCTTGCTGTCCGGTGGAATCCGTTCGCCGTCGGCTTTGAGGGGAATCACCCAGGCCGTACCCTCGCGCCGGGGATGCGTCAGCATCACGAACCCGAAGTCCGCGGGCAGGCCTTCGGCAATGGAATTCCAGTTTTCGCCGTCATCATCAGTGCGGTACACGCCGTGATGGTTCTGCGCGTAAAGACGACCGTCGACGGCGGCGTCCGCAGCGATCTTGTGGACGCACTGGCCGAACTCGGGGTTGGGGTCGGGCATGAAGTAGGCCGATATCCCCTTGTTCCGGGGCTCCCAGGACGTACCGCCGTCGAGCGATCTGTAAACGCCACCCGTGCTCATGGCTACGTGGACCTTCTCGCCGCTCGGGTCCACCACGATCGAGTGTGCCGCCGCGCCACCGTAGCCTGCGCCCCACTCACTGCGGTGGGGGTGTTCCCACAGTCCGCGGTTCAGTTCGAAGTGCTGGCCGCCGTCGGTCGATTTCCACAGCGAAATCGGCTCGCAACCGGCCCACACGACGCCTGGCCGGGAGTCGGCGTCGGGGTGGATCTGCCAAATGCGTTCCAGGGCCGCGTCAGTGTCTTCGGGGAATCTGATGGCACCTTGTTCGGGCTCGGTCCATGTGGCGCCAAGGTCGTCGGAATGGACGACGGTGGGACCCCAGTGTTCGGAGCGCACCCCCACCATGATCCGTGTTTTGCCGTCCCGGGTGTCTATTCCGATGCTTGGTATCTCACTCATCAGGAAATGTGGGCCGGAGAGGGACCATTCCTCGCGGTCCGTGCTGGTTGCCAGCCACAGGCCTTTCTTGGTTCCGATCGCTAAGAGGTATCTCTCTGGGGTAGCCATGAACCCATGCAACCATCCGCTGGATGGGGAGGGCAATGGTTTTTTGGAGGGAGGGCGCCTCTCCAGGCAGCGGAACTACAGAGCGGCGCGCCGGGCTTATTCACTGTTGGGGAAAAACATGCTTGACTGATGACTTTGCGGCCGAATTCGGTCGCAGCAACAATCTTGGGGGATTAAATGAATCACGGAGATGGCAGCCAATGAGAATTCTGACTGGGAGCTCCTTGGTTACTGACCGGTAGCGGGACGGCGTTTATGAATTCGCTTGCATTGCAAGAGGGAACCATCGTCCTGGATCCCTTCGCCGTCCGAGTCGTCCTTGCTTTGGTGACTTTGGCACTAATTGTCATCTCGTGCCTTACGTCGCAACGGAAACGCACCCCCTACGCCGACTGGTGGCGGGCGGCCCTCTTCCTGTTTTTCGTGGGAAACGGCGCTTTCCTGTTGAACGGCACGCCTTTCCAATGGTGGGCCAGCCCTGCGGGTAAGTTCCTGGTGGTGGCGGGTGCCTTCTGCGTCTGGGCAGGAGCGCGCACCCTCCGCGACCGAAAGGCCGCATTATGGCAGCTGCTCCCGGGACCCCTGCTGGCAGGAGCGGCCTCCATTCTGGATGACCCAGCTTCAAGCGTGTGGTCCGGCGGGATGGCTTACCTGGCGATGACCACCGCCGGAATCGCCTTTGCCGCAATTGAACTGTGGTTCACAAAATCAGCCCGGTCCAGAATCACCAGGTTTCTGTCCATCATGGCGGGGCTGACGGCCGCCTATTACCTGCTGCGCACCCTTACTTACATTTTGTACGGTGCTGAAAGCTGGCTGTTCCGGACATATTTCGGTTACGCTCCTGCCGCCTTGATCCACCTCATGCTGCTGGTAGCGGTGTCATCCACCATGAACACCCTGAGCAACAGGCAACTCATCCGGCGCCTACGCGAGCGCGCGGAACGGGACCATTTGACGGGACTGCTCAACAGGGGCGCTTTCCTGGATTTGGCTGCCCGGGAACTTGCCCGCTCTTCGCAGGACCGCGGCGCTGCCTTGATCCTGGCCGACCTGGACAACTTCAAGGCCGTCAATGACGAATATGGACATTCGGCGGGGGACGCCGCCCTCCGCGCCTTCGCCAAGGCCAGCTCAGCCGCCGTCAGGTCAACGGACCTTATTGGACGCTACGGCGGGGAGGAGTTCATCCTTTTCCTGCCTGGAGCTTCGCAACAACGGGCCGAGGCCATCGCCTCGGATATCAGCGAGCGCCTGGCTGCGATGGACGGCACCGATGGCCTGCCCTTCCCGACGGTCAGCTACGGCGTTACCTCCACGGGAGCGGGGGCTCCGGACCTGGCGTTCATGATCAACGTGGCGGACGCCGCCCTGTACAGCGCCAAAGCCCAAGGCAGGAACCGGGTTGTGGGAGCGGACCCCTTGGACGCTGAATCGGCGGAGGACAAGGCTACACCGTAGGCATCGGCTCTGGTGAGCTGCGCGCACCCATGGATGCGCGCCGTTCGCCGCCCTAGCAGGCAGTCGGTTCCCCGAACGGCAGTGAGGTTCCGGCTATGCGCCAGAGGGAACCGTCCCAATGCATCGCATACTGGATCCGCCAATTCGAGCAGGTCTGGGCGTTCCTGCCATGGGCCGCGTCCTGGATGGTCTGAAGGACCACATTGGCGTTCAGGTCATCCGGGGACTGTGTATTGGTGACGTTGTAAAGCTCGGCCTTGGTCCAGTAGGACGAACCCAGCCCTTCGCTCCACTTAACCGAGTCTCCAAAGGTGGCCTGGAGTTCGGGGGTGAGAATCTTGAACGCAGCGGCGTAAGCACCTTGGTTAATGCCCTGCCCGTGCAGAATCAGGCTCTGCCCTACGCTGCGGGCCTGATCGTGATTCGCCGAGACAGTGAAGGGGAAGAACCCGGAGCCCGGTGCCGGTGCATTTCCGCATTCGTCGAAGGCCACTGGTGTGGACCGGGATTTCCATTCGTTGACCGCTGCGGAAACACGGGGCGCTGTAACTGCATAGGCGATTCCTTCTGCCCTGCCGTAGCCTTCGGGCTCAATGGTGACCACCACACCGGAAACCTTCCCGTCCTGGGTGATGAGCGGCCCTCCACTGTTGCCATGATTGATGGCAGCGTCTGTCTGGATAAGGTTCGGGAGAGTGCGGTCACCGATGTGCTGCTCGACGTCGAGCGCGCTCACCGTTCCCCTGGTCAAGGTGAACGGATGGCCCAGGGGGAATCCGAGTGCGGCCACATCGCTCCCGACCGGGGGCTCGCTGCTTCGTAGTTGAAACTGATGGCCTTCCACAGGGCTTCGGGTTTTAACCACCGCGATGTCCGCCACGTCATTCTTGCCGAGAACCGTGGCATCTACGGAGGTCCGGCCGAAGGCGATGCTGATCGCGGATGCGTCACGAACAACATGGGCGGCTGTGACCACCAGGTCCGGGCCCACAAGGAACCCCGTACCCGTGTAACCGGCGTCGCACGTAGTGACGGTCAACTGCCCCACGCCCGACTGCACTTGGGCAACCACGTCAGGCCAAGTCCTCGGCTCAGGAGACTTACTGGTGCCGGTGTCGGCAGCAGCGCTTTCGTTTGGGCTTGGCGTGCTCGGGGAAGGGGTGGGGACTTCCTGGCTGGTTGCTTGAGATGGTGAAGAAGCTTGCGGGGACGGACTGGAGCCGGCGTTACAGCCCGTTGCCACAAGACACAGGCTTAGGGACGCTATGACAGTGCAGCGGACAAAGGGGTTTGGGGTGCTGTTCATCAAGGACCTCCTGACGCTGAGGGCGAGCAGCGGCATGAGCGGGTTCCCGTTCCGGATCGCTCCTGCAACTGCGCCCTCAAAAGAAAAGTCGGGTAAGCCGCCGTCGTAAGGGATTGATCATGGAATGGATATGCGAGACCCATGATGCAAATCGACGGCCGTTTACTCGACTCGTGTTTCCCAGCAAGCACATCGTAACGCCGGAAAAGCCAACCAAGGAGAAACCGCCACGCCATAGGCCTAGGCTGAACGTGGCAAGATTCCCAGCCCACGACGGAGGAAACCCATGACAGAAACAACCACCAACTCACGTGCGCAGCAGTTGAAGGCCCTGCACGAGGCTCCGGAAATCCTCAGTGTTGTCAATGTGTGGGATGCCATCAGTGCCTCCACAGTTGCAGCCCTTCCGGAGACCAAAGCCATCGCGACGGCCGGCCATTCCATTGCCGCCGCCTACGGCTACGCCGATGGGACCATGCCGCTGGATGTGGCGCTCAGCGGGGTGGAGCGGATCGTCAAAGCCGTGGACCTTCCAGTCACAGCTGACCTGGACGACGGATACGAGGACCCTGCCGAGACGATCCGCCGGGCCATCGCCATTGGTGTTGTCGGCGCGAACGTCGAGGACCGGCTGCGCCCCTTCGACGACGCCGTTGCCCGGGTTCGGGCGATCATCAAGGCCGCCGAGGAGGAGGGCATCGCCTTCCAGCTGAACGCACGCACTGACGCGATCGTCCGCGGCGGCGACCGCCCCATCAAGGACAGCCTCGACGACGCCATCGCGCGCGGCCGGGCGTTCCTCGACGCCGGTGCTGCTTTGGTTTTCGTTCCGGGCGCACTGAACCGTGAAACCATCGAGCCCCTGGTTGAAGGCCTGGGACACGGAAAGCTCTCCGTGATTGGCGCACCGGGAGCCCTTCCGGCGAACGAATTGCAGGAGCTCGGCGTTGCCCGCGTCTCCTACGGCCCGTTCACGCAACGCGTCGCGTTGCGCGCTCTCCAGGACCTGGCCACTGACCTCTACGGATCGGGAGTCATCCCTGCTGACACTCCTGCCTTGAACTAACCGCAGCAGCAAAAGCAACAACCGGGTCCCGCCGCATCACCACGCGGCGGGACCCGTTTTTATGAGCCGGCCCGGGTATCGAAAGCGGCCGCTGATTCCCGGAGAAGTCGAGCAACGGTGTCCAGGGGCAAACTCGTTGCCCTTCGCCGGTCGAACCTGCGCAAGGCAATGTGCCGGGTACCCAAACCAGGGACATCCAGGATGTCCACGTTGTCCTGGACCACGCCGGTCAGTGCCAAAGTGGGAACAATCGCGACACCCTCGCCGGCGGCCACCAGTGCGAATGCGGTGAGTGTGTCCTGGTACTGATGGACCGTCTCAATACGCGCCCCGGTGGTGTGGCGAAGACGCCCCAGCACGGCATCGTTGGCTGCGGACGGCTCCACCCCAAGCCACGGCAGATGCAGCCGGCTGAGGTCGATGCTGTCCGTGGCCAGCAAGGATCCGGCCGGCACCACCAACTTCCACGGCTCATCGAGCAACGGCTCCTCGACCATACCGGCAGCAAGCGGGTGCTGGACGGCGGCCGCCGAATCCTGCTCGATGACCACCGCGTCGAGCTGCCGTTGCCTGAACAGGCGCATGAGGGCTGGAAAACTGTCTTCCACGATCCTGATCTGCAATTCGGGGTACTGGCTGCGCCACTCGGGCAGGCGTGGAATCACCACGGTGCGCATGAAACTGGTGAATCCGCCGATGCGCACCACGCCTGCCACCTGGGCTTCCCCTTGCATCCGTGCCCGGGCAACATTGAGCGCGCGTTCGATCTCTTCGCCGGCTTCTGCCACCGCCAGTCCAGCTGGAGTCAGGACCGAGCCTTTGGGGGTTCGCATGACCAATGCCTGCCCTGCTTCGCTCTCAAGTTTGCTGAGTTGCTGGGACACTGCGGACGGCGTGATCCGCAGTTCATCGGCAGCGGCAAGAACGCCTCCAGTGCGCGCAACAGCAAGGAGGACAAGCAGCCGACGCGGGTCCATTTCCATGTTAAGAAATCCTAAATACGGGATTCAGCGGAATGCAATTGATCTAAAGAAGAATCTCCAGCAATATCTATCTCAGAGCTGCTGTTCAGCCCAACGAAGGATGAACCAGGGCAGCCCCAAATCCTAAAAATTACGCCACCGGCAACCCCAGCCGGGCGCTTCATCCTGAAAGGAATCCGATGGAACTGCTGTGGGAAATGACCGGTTGGGCTGGCGCTGCCGCGATGCTCGGTTCGTACCTGTCGGTGTCCATGGGTTGGTTGAAGCCGGGCATCAGCTTCCAGACCGCGAACCTCTTCGGATCATGCGCTTTCATCATCAATGGCACGCTGCACGGAGCCTGGCCGTCGGTAGCCACCAACGTGGCGTGGTTCCTCATCTCAGCGGTGGCACTGCACCGCCTGCGGGCAGCGCAACAGCCTGCCCGCATTGAGGTTCCGGAGCAGCGATCACCGCTGACATCCGACACTGGCACCCACCTGGTCATTCCGGTCCCCCAAGCAGCGGTGAACTGCCCCTAGCTTGCGGCATCACACAAGGTAACCTCCCGCCGTCGTCGTACTGTCCACCGCATAAGGTGGGCAATAACCGCTGACCGACAGCTAAGGAGAGCCCCATGCCCGCCCCCGAACGCCCGTTGAAAAAGCTGGGATTCCTCACCATCGGACTGTTCGATCCCGCGGACCCGGCCGCAGGCCACCAGTCCACGCTGGACATCATCGAACTGGGCGAGAAATTGGGCTTCGACAGTGCCTGGCTGCGGCACCGCCACCTGCAGTTCGGTATCTCCTCGCCCGTCGCAGTGATGGCTGCGGCCAGCCAGCGCACCTCCAGGATAGAACTCGGTACCGCCGTCACTCCGCTGGGGTGGGAAAACCCGTTGCGACTCGCTGAAGATCTGGCAACTGTGGACATCCTCGCGGGCGGGCGCATCAATCCGGGGCTGAGCGTGGGCGAACCCATGAACTACGACACCATAAAGCATGAGCTCTACCCCGACTCTGCGGACGTCGAAGACTTCAGCTATGCCCGCGTCGAACGGCTGGCCCGGCTGATCGCAGGGGAAAAGGTCCGGGAGTTCTCCGGTAAGCAGGGTGTGGTGGAGGAGTTCTCCAACCGGGTGGAGCCGCACTCCCCCGGGCTGCGGGACCGTCTTTGGTACGGAGCGGCCAGCCTGAAATCGGCCTTGTGGGCCGGCGAAAACGGCTTCAATTTGCTCTCCAGCAGCGTGGTCTTTCCCTCCCCCGATGAAGAGCCGGACTTCGCCCGCGTCCAGCAAAAGCAGATCCGCTCCTACCGTGAGGCCGCCGCGGCACAGGGGCACAAGCCGGCGCGGGTCTCGCAGGGCCTGGTGGTAATCCCCACCGATTCGGCATCGGCAACGCAGCGGGAGAAATACCAGCGCTACGTCGATGAGCGCACACCCCGCACCAGTGCGCCGCAAGGGCCCAAGGGCATGCTGTTCGCGAAGGACCTCATAGGCACCAGTGAGCAGATCGCCGAGCAGCTGTACGCGCACGCCGGCTTCCAGGAAGTCGACGAAGTCGCGTTTGCCCTGCCATTCAGCTTCGACCACGAGGACTATGTCCAGATCCTCACCGATATTGCAGGCACGCTCGCCCCGGCACTTGGATGGCGCCCGGAGGGCTAGTCCACGAACTCCGACTGCGTCTGGATGAACGTCCAATCGGCGTCGGTGAGCACTCCGCTCACCTTGTCCGGATGCGGGCCGCCCGCCTCGGCAATGTGCTGCAGCACCTGCAAGGGGAGTTCGTCGGCGCGCAGGTTCTCGCGCAGCCACTCCTTGCTGTCCAGGTGCAGATCAAGCCACCACATGTAAATTTCCATCGCAGACCACCCTCCTAGAATTAACCGTAGGCCCGGGCAAACAGTGTCTACAAGAGCCAACGGCGGCCGGGTGACCTGTTCAACGCCACGCTGCGGCGCAACAATGAGGGTATGGCTGCGGAAGATTTCAGCGGACCGATTCCCTTGGTGGTGGGAGTGCTGCCGGACCAGCATGTGGAGGTCCTCCAGACGGCACGGACCTTGGCCGAACAGCTCGGCGTGCCGCTTGTCTGTGCGTACGTGGACGAGGCCAGCTACCTCGTCGAGTGGGATCCGGCCCGTGACGCGCACCGGATGTCGTTGCACCCCGAAAAGGACCAGGCCGACGTCGAGGCGGTTCGCGGGGACTTGGGCAAGGTCATCGGCGACGCGCTGGACGGTGGCACCGCTGACTGGACCCTGCGCCTTCTTGCCGGGGATCCCGCCCGCGCCCTTGGTCGGCTCGCGGAGGACATCAAAGCGTCGATGATCATTGTGGGCACCCCGGAGCCTGGTTTGGGGCACCGCATTTCCGAGGCCCTCAACGGTTCTGTGGCCGCTTGGCTCAGCCACCACCAGCGCCGCCCGGTGCTGATCGTGCCGCAGAAAAAGAGGCCGGAAGGGGGCCGTTGAAACTAAAGCGAAAGTAGTTATTCGAGGTGGTGGCAATGGGGTCCCGGGCAACGTAGAGTAATTACTGCAGGTCGGTGAAAGCCCCTGCTCAAAGGCTGCTCCGGAGTGCGTATCCCCCAATAACGCACTCCGGAGCTCTTTTGTTTAAGCCCGGGTTTTCTGCCCGTGCGGCCACCGCCTTCTTTGACGCAGAAACGGCCCCGACACACGCTTGAGCAGGTGTGTCGGGGCCGTTTTGGTCTCAAAGTTGGTGGGGCCGGCAAGGCTCGCAGGATGAAGAGCACGACGCCGGCACCCACCTTGGGTGAGGAAAGGTCACCTCACGAAGGTGTACAGCAATGCCGCCATCCCGAAGCCCACAATGGACAGCACGGTCTCCAGCACGGTCCACGTCTTCAAGGTGTCCTTGACGGACATGTTGAAGTACTTGGAAATGATCCAGAACCCACCATCGTTCACGTGGCTGGCGATGATGGAGCCGGAGGAGATGGCCACCACGATCAGCGCGAGCTGCGGCTGCGAGTAGCCGGTGGCCAGGCTGGGCGCCAGGATGCCGCCAGTGGTCACGATTGCCACCGTTGCCGAACCCTGTGCGATACGCATCCCTGCACTGATCACGAAGGCAGAGAGGATGATCGGCAGGCCGGCCTGGGACAGCGAATCCGCCACGGCCTTGCCCACACCGGTGGCCGATAGCACCGCTCCAAAGAACGCACCGGCGCCAACAACCAGCAGGATCATGCCCACGGGCCGCAACGACGAGCCCGTAATTTCGCTGAGCTCGGCGGAGGTCATCCCGCGGCGAATGCCCAACAACCACATGGCCAGGAGCACGGCGACGGTGAGAGCGATGGCCGGGTTGCCGAAGAACTGCAGGATGTCCCGGAAAACACCGGCGGGAGCGAAGATGTTGCCGAACGTGCCGCCGAGGATGAGGATCATGGGCAAGCCGATGGCAAGCAGGACCAGGCCGATGGACGGTTCGTCGCCCTTGGCGGTGTCCGATTCGGCAACGATCCGGTCCTCGGGCACGTTTACCATGACGCGCTTGCCGATGTAGGTGCCCCACAAAATACCGGAGGCGAACCATGCAGGGATACCGCAGATCAGGCCCATGAGGATGATCCAACCAAGGTCAACGTGGAACAACCCGGCAGCGGCCACAGGACCGGGGTGCGGGGGCAGGAAAGCGTGCGTCACTGACAGCCCTGCCAGCAACGGCAGCGCGTACAGGGCCAAGGACTTGCCGCCGCGGATAGCCGCGACGTACACCAGCGGCGCCAGGACGAAGATGCCGATATCGAAGAACACCGGGATACCCAACACGAAGCCGGTGATGCCCATGGCCAGCGGGGTGCCCTTTTCGCCGAAGATCTTCACGAGCCTCGCCAGCAGCACCTCTGCACCGCCAGACCGTTCCAGGATGGCACCAAGGACGGTGCCCAGGCCAATGATCACAGTGATGTGGCCGAGGATGCCCGCGAAACCCTTTTCAATCAGGGCGTCACTGCTCTTGGTGGCCGAACCGACCAGTGCCTCCACGGAGATCCCGCCAACCAAGGCCACGATCACACCCGTTCCCACCAGGGCGATGAACGGCTCGAGCTTGACCTTGATGATCAGGAACAGCAGAAGGGCGATGCCTGCGCCCGCCAGGAGCAGCAGGCCGGCGGTGTCGTGCCGCAGCCATTCAAGGAATTCATTCATGGGCGTATCTTTCTGGGTGAGTCCTACTTGAGGGTGCCGGTGAAGGCGGCGGCACGTGCCGCGATGTCTGCCCAGTCGCCTGCGGCAACTGCCGCGGGCGGGACTACGCTGGTGCCGCAGCAGACTGCGGCAGCACCGGCGTCGAGGTAGCTCTTGGCGTTGGAGGCATCGATGCCCCCCGAAGGCAGCAGGCGGATCCCGGGGTAGGGGCCCTGCAAGTCCTTCAAATACGCCGGTCCGAGCTGCCGGGCGGGGAAAATCTTGACGGCGGCAGAACCCAGGTCCAGGGCCTGCGCCACCTCGGTGGGGGTCATGGCGCCGAGGCTGAACGGGATTCCCGCAGCCGCGGCGACGGCGGCGACCTCGGGCCTCAGGCCCGGCGTCACCAGGAACTGCGCGCCGGCGTCGATCGCTGCACGGGCCTGGTCGGCGGTCATCACCGTTCCGATTCCGACGGCGGCACCGTGATCCGCCGCGGTTTCCGCCGCGCGCGTGACGTGCTTGAGCGCATCGGGGGTGGTGAAGGTCAGCTCAACACTGCGGATGCCGCCGTCGGCCAGTGCCCTGCAGAGGTCCGCCGCGTCCGTGATGGAGGGTGCGCGAACCACGGCAAGGGTGCGATCTGATTCAAGCTGCTGGAGGAACTGTTCGGGGGTCATAGCTGTCCTTCTCGGGTGAGGCCGTCGCTGTGGCGGCGGAGGGCTCGTCCGGCGCGGGCACCGGTAGGCTGGCCGCCGTCGATCGCGGCCGCGCCGTTCACGAAGACGTACTGGATGCCGCTGGCGGCTTGGCGGGGGTTCTCGAAAGTGGCTTCGTCCCGGATTGTTTCCGGGTCAAAGAGCACGACGTCGGCCGCGTAGCCTTCGCGGACAAGTCCCCTGTTGTGGAGCTTGAGTCGTGCGGCAGGTCGGCCACTGAGATGATGGACCATTTCCTCGAGGCCCAGCAGTCCCAGATCGCGGGAGTAGTGGCCGAGGTAGCGGGGGAACGTGCCCCAGGCGCGGGGGTGTGGCTTGGCGCCGACCAGGAGGCCGTCGCTGCCGCCGGTGTGGGTGCGATGCTTCATGATTGCCTGCACGTTTTCTTCGTGGCCCACATGTTGCAGGATGCCGGTGCCCAGGCGGTCTTCCATGAGGATGTGCACGAAGACGTCGAAAGGCTCCTGCCCCGTTGCCGTTGCGATGTCCCTGATGGTCTGGCCCACGAAGCCAGCGAGCGCCGGGTTCTGGACGCCGCTGATTTCCAGGGTGTCCCACTCGGCAACCACGCCGTGGCAGCCGTCGGATCCGTAGATCTCCACGGCCTCACGGATTCGCGCACGGGTTTCCGGGTCGGCCAGCCGGGCCAGGGTGGCATCGGTTCCGCCGGAGGACGCCCAACTGGGCAGGATGGCGCTCAGCGTGGTGGCACCCGGAAGGTACGGGTAGGTGTCCAGGGTGATGTCCACGCCTTGGTCGAGCGCGGAGTCGATCAGGTCCAGGAGTTCGCCGGCGCGGCCCTTGTTCTCCGCGAAGTTCATGGTGGCGTGGGACAGGTGGAGTGCGCAGCCCGTGTCCCGGCTGAGGGCAATCATCTCGGCGTACGCTTCCAGGGCGCCTTTGCCATAGGAGCGGTGGTGCGGTGCGTAGAAGCCTCCCAGCTCACCTACTGTCCGGAGAAGCCCGGTGAGTTCTTCGGTCTGCGCGTACATGCCCGGGGTGTAGGTCAGCCCGGAGCTCATGCCGACGGCGCCTTCCTGCATCGCCGTGCGGATGACGTCCTGCATCTGCTGCTGTTGCTCCGGCGTGGGATCACCCTCGGCGAAGCCCATCACCATGGCACGAACAGTTCCCTGCGGGACGAGGTAGGCGGCGTTGGTGGCGATGCGGCCACCGTCTTCTTCTGCGTCGAGCCGGTCGAGGTACTCCCCCACGCTTCGCCAGTTCCAGTCAAAGCCTGCCGGGTTGTCGTTCCAGCCAGCGATTTTCTCCCTTACACCTGCCAGCGTGGCGTCGTCCACCGGCGCGTAGGACAACCCGTCCTGGCCGAGGAGTTCCGTGGTGACGCCTTGGCTGAGCTTGGCGTAGTGCTCCCTGTTGACCAGCAGTTGCAGGTCCGAGTGCGCGTGCATGTCGATGAAACCGGGGCTGAGGACCAGTCCCGTGGCATCGATGACACGGTCCGCTTCCGCTGCGGTGAGTCTTCCGGCGTCGGCGATCCTGGCAATCACCGGACCGTCCAACAAGACGTCGGCAGGGCGGCGGCCGGCTCCGCTGCCGTCCACCAACGTGGCATTGCTGATCAGGGTCTTCATGGCGTCCTAGAAGAAGGTGTGGATAAGGTCGACGACGGTTTGGTCACCTGTGCTGTCTGCGGATGCAGCGCCCGCGAGGACCGGGATGATGGCCCACTTATCGAACGCGGTGCACGGGTGGGACAGGCCCATCCGCACCACGTCGCCGGGACGCACGGTGGTGGTTTTGGGATCAAAGGTCATGAAGGAGTGCTGATCGTTGACGGACGTGATGTCAGCTCCGACCAGCGGCGTCATGGGGCCACCCAAGGCTGGCCCGATGAGCTGTGGTTCTGGCAGGCCTTCATCGAAGGGGAGGTCACGCTTGCCGGCATCCAGGATGGCCAGGCCGGGTTCTGTCTGGGATACGACGCGCGCCCAACCGTGCATTCCGGCTGTGAACGGCTGACCACCTTCGCGGGAGAACG
This sequence comes from Arthrobacter sp. LFS091, assembly GCF_047977885.1. Lineage (NCBI taxonomy): Bacteria > Bacillati > Actinomycetota > Actinomycetes > Micrococcales > Micrococcaceae > Arthrobacter > Arthrobacter sp. LFS091. The sequence goes on along the minus strand of NZ_JBFPFP010000003.1, from coordinate 264,636 downwards.
GGGAGATCCCGCGGTAGAAGCCGTCGTCGTGGATGATGTAGGCACCGCTGCGGATCATGAGGTCCACGCGCTTGCCTGCGGACGGCGAGCCCTCGCTGATGCACGGGGACAGGACCGCCACCACGTCGTCGAAGTACGCGCTCCCGCCGGCCGTGAGGATCACGGAATCGCTGCCGTACAACCCGTCCGCGAGCAGGTTCTCGTGAAGCAGCCGCATCTGGGCGAGGTACCCGCGAACGGCGGCCAGTCCGGCGTCGTCCGCTGTGTGCGCGAGCGAGCCTTCGTAGCCGCTGACCCCCACCAGGCGCAGGTTTGGCGAAACAGCAATGGCGCGGGCCACCTCCATGGCAGCGTCCACACCGCGGGCCCCGGTCCTGCCGCCGTGGGCGCCGAGTTCCACCAGGACATCCAGCACGGAATCGCTACCGGCCAGGGTCCGGTTGATGACGTCGACAGTTCCCAGGGAGTCGATCCAGGACAGGATCCGGGTGTCCGAGGGCGCCTCTGCCACCCACTGAATCGCATGCGGATCCGTGAGGCTGTTGGCGAGCTGCAGGCTCCGGACACCAAACTCGCGGGCCACGCGAAGCTGCGCAAAATTGGCCAGCGTGATGCCCCATGCGCCTCGGTTCAGCTGCTCGGCCCAGAGCTGCGGGGCCATGGTGGTCTTTCCGTGCGGGGCGAGGAGCACACCCTTTTCGGCGCACCAGTTCGCGAGGCGGTCAGCGTTGGCCGTGAGCGCGTCGGCATCGAGTGTCAGCAGCGGCGTCTGGAGGTCTGCCAGTGTGTGCTTGGCAGCGAGGAACTCCGCGTGGGTGGTCCCGTTTTCGCTTGCCGGCACGGCTTTGTGGCGCCAGTCGAGCCGGCGCTCGGCCAAGGATGCCACGGCGGTTGTCGAGATGGCTACGGAAGTGTTCACGCGTTTCGTTCCCTTCGCGGTGCTGCGACAGTGCGGCTTTGGGATAGTCGCCGCCGATTCTTGCGTTGCGTATTTTGCAACGCTGGTTGCAAACCTGATGGTGATATGTCTAACATGGTGGCGGATCGAGAGTCAAGGCCGCCTGGCGGCACGAACAAGTGCGGGAGAACGATGCTTTCAGCTGTATGCGTTGGCGAAACCATGGCCATGCTTACCCCTGTCAACGCCGTTCCGCTGCACCTCGCAACCGAACTGCACTTCGGGATTGGCGGCGCTGAATCCAACGTCGCCATGGGCCTCGCAGCCATGGGCCTGGACACGCATTGGGTCAGCCGCGTGGGCCGCGACGGCTTCGGCACCCGCATCCTGGACGAACTCCGCGACCACTACGTCGGGGTTTCCGGCGTTGAGATTGACCCCGTGCGCCCCACCGGCTTGTACGTCAAAGTGCCTGCCCAGGACTCAGCGCCCGACGGCGGCAGTTCGGTTTTGTACTACCGGCAAGGCTCTGCGGCCTCGGCCATGGGACGGGACACGCTCGCCAACCCTAACGTGTCCTCACTGCTGGAGAACGCCGCGCTCATTCATTTGAGCGGGATCACCGCGGCCCTATCCCCCGAATGCCTCTCGCTGCTGGAAGCCATCCTGACCGCACCACGGAACGGCCGGACCATCAGCTTCGACGTCAACTGGCGTTCCGCCCTGTGGGCCGACCAGGACCGCTCAGTCCTGCAACGATTGGCGAACCTCGCCGACGTCGTGCTTGTGGGCAAGGACGAGGCCGAGCATGCCTTCGGCACCACCGACGAAGCCGAACTCCGCCACATGATGCCGGATCCGGACGTGTTGGTCATCAAGAACGAGGCGATCAGTGCCATCGCGCTCAGCCGTTCGAGCGCTGACCTGGGCGGCATCCGGGAAGAGGTGCCCGCCTTGTCGGTCGCCGTCGTCGAGCCCGTAGGCGCCGGCGACTCGTTCGCCGCCGGTTACCTCAGCGGCATGCTGTTCGGACTCGGCCAAAAGGAGAGCCTTCGCCGCGGCCACGTCGCCGCGGCCTGCACCCTGACCGTCCACGGCGACCGCGGCCCGCTCCCCGACGCCGCCCAGCTCGCAGCCATCCTCGATTCTTCGGATGACGCCTGGGCTGCTATCCATGTTGAAGACGGACAATTCAGCAAACGGAGCGTGACACCTTGAGCCAGAGCCTCATGCGGGCCATCGACCTGCTCGGCGAACTCGCCGCCAAACCTGCAACCCTGGACGAGCTCGCGTCCAAGGCCGCCGTGCACAAGACCACCGTGATGCGGCTCCTGCACGCCATGGAAGAGAAACGCTTCGTGGTCCGCGACGAGGACCAGCGCTTCATGCTCGGCTCCAAGCTGTTCGAGCTATCCTCGCTGGCGCTGGAGCAACGGGACATCCGGAAGGTCGCGCATCCACACCTGGCCGAGCTCAACGGAAAAACCGGGCACACTGTGCACCTCGCCGCCTTCGAAGGGAGCGAGGTGGTGTACATCGACAAGTTCGAGTCGCACCACCCCGTCCGCATGTACTCGCGCATCGGCCTGACTGCATCGCTGCACTCGGCCGCCGTGTCCAAAGTCCTCCTCGCCGACATGCCGCGCAGCCGGCAGGAAAAGATCGCGGCCGGGCTGGACTACATCAAAGTTACCGAGAACACTTTGACTTCGCCGGAGGCCTTGCTGGCCGAACTCGAGCGGGTCAAGGACCAGGGCTGGGCCCACGACAACGCCGAGCACGAAGCGTTCGTGCACTGCATCGCGGCCCCCATCCGCGATGCCAGCGGAGCCGTCGTAGCCGCAGCATCTTGTTCGGTACCGGTAGTCATGCTCAGCTATGAAGGCCTGCTTGAGCTGCTGCCCGACCTCAAAGCCAGCACCGAGGCCATCTCCAACGACCTCGGCTGGATCAGCCACGAAAGGAACTCAGCATGAGTGAAAAGACCGTAGTCCTGACCGAAAACGCCCCCGCCCCGGCGCACGTATTCTCGCAGGGCATCAAGAAGGGCGGCATGTTCCAGGTTTCCGGCCAGGGACCCATGGACCCCGCCACCAACCAGTACATCGGCGAAGGCGACGTCCGCGTCCAGACCCGTCGCACCCTGGACAACGTCAAGGCCATCCTCGAAGCCGGCGGATCCTCCGTTGAAGACGTCCTCATGTTCCGCGTCTACCTCACGACCCGCGACGATTTCGCTGCCATGAACGAGGTCTACGGCGAGTTCATCCGCGAGAACGTCCCCTCCGGCCAACTGCCCAGCCGCACCACGGTGTTCGTGGACCTGCCGCACGAGGTCATGCTGGTTGAGATCGACGCCCTGGCCGTCACCGCCTAGCTCTACTCCGTTGCTGCCCCGCTGTTCCGTCGTCGCCCAGCAACGGACCAGCGGGGCAGCAACGTCCGACGGCGGCACTCACCGTCAGGAAGGCACGCGCCGCCCAACCACCGACGCCGGGACCGCCGGAACCCGCTGCCGTTTGGCGTACACGCGGGCCCGCTGGCTGGATAACGCCAGGAGCACCAGGATGTCCGTTGCCAGGCCGGACAGGCCGGCTTCGAGCGTGAGGTTGGCACTCCCCGTGGAGTAGTCGACCGCCTGGGCCAGGATGGAGATCGAGCTCAGGCCCATCGCGATCACACGGGCACCATTGCTGCCCAGGAAGATCCGCCACGCAAGGAATACTTCGCCGAGCCCGAAGAGCAGCACCACAACCGCCACGGTGACCAGTGCCGCCGTCGTGGTTTGTGGGTCTGTTGAGCCGTCATCAAAAGTGATGCCGTCAACGTCACCGCCCGAGGCCAGCAGGATGAAGGCCAGCACGAAGGCTGCCAATGACCTCGCTACAACCAACGCTGCGCCCACCATGGTTGGCGCGGGACGCCTGTCGCGGCTGTCCGTCTGACGAGGCAGCTGATCGGTGGGAGCCCGGACGTTGCGGGCGTCGACAATGGGAAGGTCGCCGTCCGTGGAAATCGAATCGCCGCCGCCGTTGCGCGAGTGGTAACCCGTGGAAAAGTCCTCGATGACCTGCACCTCAACGGCCGGCGACGCAGCCGAAACTGTCGAGACAATATGGTCCCGTTCCACGTCGGTGTTCTGCTCGATCTTGTGCGTGATCTGCAGCGTGAAGAGCGAGAAGCCGACGCTGCGGTCGTAGGTTCCGGCGGCGAGCCATTCCACTTTGTGCCCTCCCGGTAGGAGCCACCCTTCGGGGCAGCGCCAGAACCGGACGTGGTGACGTTTGCCCGGATTGTTGTCCACTTCCTGCTGGTAGGCAAAGTCCTGCTGGCGGTCGAACAGGTAGAGGGGGCTCACCGGGGCTTCGGTGTAGCTCTGCCGGAAGATCGTCGAACTGATGATGCGGCGGCTGCTCTGCAGCGTGACGTCGTCCGCCTTCGTCCAGCCGGCGGCCCGCATGATGGCGTGGATCTGGGGTTCGGTGCCCAATAACGCTACGTTCACGGGATCGCCCAGCAGTCCGTCGCTGGTCCTGGCGCGCCCAATGAAATAGCCGGGAACGTAGATCGTGGTGAGGATGCGGTGCAGCCGCGGCAAGAGCAAGTACGCAAGGAACGCCCAGAAGAGGATGTAGAACCAGATCTGGCCCCACCCCAGCTGGAAGCTTTCGCCCACCAACAGGAAAGCAAGCCAAATAGTCGCCGCACCGCCCAGGACGAAGAACGCGTGATCCAGCCAGCTGTCGGTCACGTTGAGGCGTGGTGTCTTAGCCATGCAGCTCCCCCTTTTGCTACTTAAGCTTCGGGGTTGGGGCACGGGTTGTACATGGGGGGTGGGCGGGTTTAGGCCATGATTGGGCTCTCAACGTGCAGCTTGTTGTTCTTGATGAGCCACTGCACGGACTCGCGGACAGCCTGTTCCGGTTCATAACTTGGCGCATAGCCCAGCAGTGCCTTGGCCTTTTCGATGCTGACGCAGTGGTTGCGGGAGAGGTGGGCCCAGCTGGTGTCCGCGTGTTCCGGCGTCGTCGTCCCCCGGAAGTCGTCCCAACTGACCATGTCCGAGTGTGGCTCCTGACCGAACCACGACGCCGCAATCTCCAGGTAGCCGCGCACCGTCAGGGCGGACGGAGCAACGATGTTGAAGTCCTCCCCGGCCGCCGCCTCACGCCGGTCGATGGCCTTTTCAAACGCCTGGGCGAGGTCGTCTGCATGCACATGGTGCATCAGCTCCGTGCCCCCACCCGGAATCTGGAGGGGCTGTCCGGCGGAGATCCTTTCCCACACCGAGGGATCGAAATTCCCCAGCGGGCCAACCGGATGCCAGCCCGGCCCTACGATATGTCCGGGGTGCAGGGACGTGGTGACCAAACCGCCGTCGGCCGTTTCTTCCTTCAGCATCCGTGCGATGTCGCGTTTTTGGATACCGTATTCATCCAGCGGCTCCGCGGTGGAGTGCGAGCCCTCTGAGATGGGCAGCTTCCGGCTCGCGCCGTAACGCCAAATGGACCCGCAATGCAGCAGATGCCCCACCTCGCCGCGGAGCCGGTTCACCAAGTGAATGGCTGAGTCGAGCGTGAAACACAGCAGGTCAACCACGACGTCGGCACTCAAGTCCGCGACCCGGTCACCAAAAGTGCCCTCCCGGTCCTCCTGCGCGCGGTCCGCGGTGACCTGGTGGACGTGCTGCCACTCGGGGGAATCCGTGTAGGGCGTACTGGTGCCGCGGCTGACGTTGACCACTTCGTGTCCCCCTCGTACCAGCCTGGGAAGGAGGAACGAGCCGATGTGGCCACTGCCACCGATGACGACGATTTTCATGGTTCTCCTGCGCTGGGTGGGGCGTGGGTGTTCACTGTACGTGACCGGATCTTGGCGCGCGATCCCCCGGTCCATTCGCCATCGGTTCACTAGGGTGGAGAGAAGCCCAGAGTGAGGATCACCAAATGGACAGCCCTACCAGCGACATCGCCGTGGACCGGCACTATGACCTGATCATCATCGGCACAGGGTCCGGGAACTCGATTCCCGGACCGGAGTTCGAAGACCGGTCGATCGCGATCATCGAAGAAGGGACGTTCGGCGGCACCTGCCTGAATGTCGGCTGCATCCCGTCGAAGATGTACGTTCACACTGCCGACACCGCACTGGACATTGCTGACTCCAAGCAACTGGGCCTCGACGCCCAGGTCAACTCCGTGGATTGGCCGGGCATAGTCAACCGGATCTTTGAAAAACGGATCGACCCCATTGCCGCTTCAGGCGAGGATTACCGCCGTGGCCCGCGGAGCCCCAACATCGACGTCTACGACCACCACGCCGTCTTCGTCGGAGAACGTACTCTGCGCATAGGCAACGGCGCCCACCAAAAAACCATCTCAGGTGACCAGATAGTCATCGCCGCCGGCTCCAGGCCCATGATTCCCGATGCCATCGCAGCTTCGCGCGTGCGGTATTACACCAACGAGGACATCATGCGGCTGCCGGAGTTGCCCAAGTCCTTGGTGATCATTGGCGGGGGCTACATCGCCATGGAGTTCGGCCACGTGTTCGACGCCCTCGGCACCGCCGTCACCATCATTCCCCGCTCAACGCTCCTGCGGCATCTGGACCACGACCTCCACGACCGGTTCAACGCCCTGGCCGCCAAACGCTTCGACATCCGGCCGGGCCGGACCACCATAGGGGCCGAGCAGACGGACCACGGCATAACAGTCAGGCTCGACGACGGCACCTCCGCGACAGGGGAGGTACTGCTCGTAGCCACGGGGCGCATCCCCAACGGGGACCTGCTGGACCTGGACGCCGGCGGGATCGAGATGACCGGGCAGGGTCGCATCAAGGTCGATGACTACGGGCGGTCAACCTCCGCCCCCGGTGTCTGGGCTCTTGGCGACGTCTCCTCCCCCTACATGCTCAAACACGTCGCCAACGCCGAGATGCGCTCCGTGCGCCACAATCTGCTGAACCCGGACAACCTCCAAAAAATGCCGCACGACCATGTTCCCGCGGCCACGTTCACCAACCCGCAAATCGCCACAGTGGGCTTGACCGAAGCCCAGGCCCGCGAAAACGGCTACAACGTGACCGTCAAGATCCAGGACTACGGAGACGTCGCATACGGCTGGGCTTTGGAGGACACCACCGGGATCTGCAAACTCATCGCCGACCGCAACAGCGGCAAACTCCTCGGCGCCCACTACATGGGACCTCAGGCATCCACCCTCATCCAACAGATGATCACCGTCCTGGCCTTCGACCTCGACGTGCGCGACTTCGCCGCCAAACAATACTGGATCCACCCCGCACTGCCCGAAGTTACCGAAAACGCATTGCTCGGCCTCACGTTCAACGGGACGGGAGCGGGGTGATGTGGGTGGCGGCTTGAACGATTCGGGTCGGTGGATCCCAGGAGGAACTGAACGTGCCACGATCCAGTGCGTAGTCGGACGCTATTGCGTGGCTTCGGGCGGCCGGATGGCTTTGATCTTTCGCCAGCCACCGGCACGGTTATTGGCGATGATGGCCCTGAACATGTCACCAAGTGCCTGGACGTTCACTGCCTCACCCTCGCGGTAGGAGACGGTGCGGGCCGTTTTGTTGTTGTGTCCGGCCGTGATGATGCCTTGGGGGTCCGGGACAATGCCACCGTCATAAAGGAATACGTTGACGTGGTCCTTGGCCGCGAGGAGGGCGCAGATATTGCCATCCAGGACGAAATACGGCTGGATGGTGCGTTTGATGGTTTCCTGGACGTCCGGATCTGCGGCGAGCACCAACTCCCTGACTGCTTGGCAGATTGCCTGCTGCCATTCCGGAAGGGACTCGATGTAGCTGTCAACGCGGGGGTCAGCCATGTCCGAAAGTATGCGCCAGCAATTCGGGAAATTGAAGGGTGCGTGGGCCGTTCGAATTTGAACCACGGTTGCAGGAGTAACTCAGAAGTCCGGGCTGGATCCGGTGGTCGCCATCCGCCGTCGAGCCTCAACCGGCGCGACTCACTTCTCCCCGAGGTCGACAAACAGCTGCCAAGGATGCTTAGCATGATTACGCCGGGTACGCCCGGGTACGTGACCTCTTGAATGACCCCTCGGACGGTCGGCGCAGCTGCGGCGACCACGTAAAGGAGAATGCTGTGCGGGAGCCTGTAGTCAACGAGAGCGCGGCAGAAGTCGGCTCTGATCACAACGGAACGCAGGAAGAAGTACAGGAAGCGGTCACCGAATCACCTGAGCCCGAGATTACATTCGACGAGCAGTTCTACCCCGCCCGCCCCAAAGCGCTGAGGCCCATAGCCCGGCGTCGGCAGTTTTTCGCGGCCCGGCCGTCGCTGGAATTCGACGGCCTCAACAAGACCTATGTGGATTGGCTGCGCAACCAGTCGATGCTGGGGGACGCCAACACCATGGCACGGCAGCTCTCCGGGCAGGCCAGCATGTGGCAGAACTCCTATGCAAGGCCCAATCCGCGGGCAGCTGTGGAGCGCGCGCCCGTCTGGTTCACGGCGTATCCGCTGTCCTTCATCACCAAGGACGGCCAGTCTTTCCTGTCGGCACTCGGTGATCCGGAGCTGTGGGATGCCTTCCGGGAAATCGGCATCCGCGGACTGCACACAGGGCCCGTGAAGTTGGCCGGCGGCATCAGCGGCTGGTCGCAAACACCCAGTGTTGACGGGCACTTTGACCGGATCTCCATGGCGATCGATCCCGCTTTCGGCACCGAGGAGGAGTTCCGACAGATGTGTGAGGTCGCCGTGGACCACGGCGGCACGGTCATTGACGACATCGTTCCCGGTCACACCGGTAAGGGCGCCGACTTCCGGCTGGCCGAAATGAATTTCCGGGACTACCCGGGCATCTACCACATGGTCGATATCCCGGAAGAAGACTGGCACCTGTTGCCGGATGTTCCGGAGAATGCGGATTCGGTCAACATCAGCCCTGAGGCGGAGAAGGCCCTCCAAGAGGCGGGTTACATCATCGGCCGGCTCCAGCGCGTGATTTTCTACGAGCCCGGGGTCAAGGAAACCAACTGGAGTGCCACCAAGCCGATCATTGACACCACAGGCAAGAAGCGCCGTTGGGTGTACCTCCACTACTTCAAGTCCGGCCAACCCTCCATCAACTGGCTGGACCCCACGTTCGCAGGCATGCGCCTGGTGGTGGGCGATGCCCTGCACTCGTTGCTGGACTTGGGCACCGGTGCCCTGCGCCTTGACGCCAACGGCTTCCTTGGCGTTGAGAAGAGCGCGGAGGAAGAGCCGGGCTGGTCCGAAGGACACCCGTTGTCGGAGGCAGCCAACCAGCTGATCGGCTCGATGATCCGCAAGGTGGGCGGGTTCTCCTTCCAGGAGCTCAACCTCACCATTGATGACATCAAGTCCCAGTCTGAGTCCGGCCCGGACCTCTCCTACGACTTCATCACCAGGCCCGCGTACCACTACGCGCTGGTCACCGGCGACACCGAGTTCCTCCGCCTTACGCTCAAGCTGGCCATGGAGATCGGCGTGGACCAGGCCTCATTGGTCCACGCACTCCAGAACCACGACGAACTCACCTACGAGCTGCTTCACTTCGCAGCCGGCCACCGGGACGACGTCTTTGAGCTCGGCGGCGAAGAGCTGACGGGCGCTGAGGTTGCCGAGAAGGTCCAGAACACCATGCGGGAACGCCTCACAGGTGAGAACGGACCGTACAACGCGGTCTTCACCACCAACGGCATTGCCTGCACCACAGTGAGCTTCCTGATGGCAGCGTTGGGCGTCAAGGACCCGGAGGCCATCACTCCCGAGCAGGAATCCCAGGTCCTGGACGCGCATGTGCTCCTGTCCATGTACAACGCGCTGCAGCCGGGTGTTTTCGCTTTGTCCGGCTGGGATCTCACCGGTGTCACGGCACTGGACCGCCAGACAGTGGGCGAGCTGACCTCGCAGGGCGATACCCGTTGGATTAACCGTGGCGCCCACGACCTGATGGGCACCAGCCCGGACGCTACAACCTCGCTGGCGGGGATGCCTCGGGCCCGGAGCCTCTACGGTCCACTTCCCGAGCAGCTGAAGGACTCCAACTCCTATGCGCGGCGGCTCCAGCAGATCCTCGCGGTTCGGGAAGAGTCGGGGATTGCCACCAGCACACTCCTGGACGTGCCGGACGTGTCGAACAAGGGATTGCTGGTCCTGGTGAACCAGCTCGCTGACGATGCACTGCAAGTCACGGTCCTGAACTTCTCGGACCAGGACATCGCGGGCAGCATTCAGTCCTCACACCTTGTTCCGGGCGCGACTGTCCACGATCTGTTCAGCGGCGAGGACATCAGCCAGGTCGATGACCTCTGCAGCTTCTTCCTCGAACTCCGCCCGTTCCAAGGCACGGCACTGCTGCTGAAGGACCCCGTGGAGGAAGAAGTCACCGAATAGGAGGCCCGAGATGGCAGTTAATGCCAATGTTTCCCAAATACATTGGCATTAACTGCCACTTCGCGAGCCTACTTCGAGGGAAGCGCGTCCCAGTTCTGGACCAGGAAAGCCGTGCCGGTTGGGGCGCACTCTCCCAGCTCCGTGTTTTCCGGTGAGTTGCCTCCACCGAATGCGAATTGCTGCCCAAGGCTGATGGCTGTTCCGTCGGGCAGAACCACCCCGGTCCCTGTGATGAGGGTTCCGCGGGGGAAAATGAGGCCGCTGGAACTGCCGTCGGGGTCCACACGGGCTATGCATCCGCCACCGTTCAGGCCGAGCGTTCCCGTGTTGAGGGCATCCATCTGGTTCTCCGCTTCCGGGTCCGTAGCCACGGCCGCTTTGTTGCCGTTGGCGCCGGTGACGATCCGGGCTTCGAAAGTCGGCATCCGGACGCCCGTGACTTCAGGCAGGGGGGAGCTGACGGCGGGCTCCGCCGGCTGGACCACTTGCGAGGATGTCTCGGTGACCGCCACCCCAACGATCACGGCAGCGGCAACGGCTACCAGGCCGAGCCCTGCCACCAGCCTGAGCCGACGGGAAGGCGACTGCTCTCCGGAGCTGCCGACGGCGAGTTGTTCCGCATCAGTGCGCATGACTGCGAGGCTTCTTTCCCGGCTTCGGGCCAGGTCTTCTTCGGTGACTGCCAAGGCGGGGTCGGCTGCGGAGAGGCGAGCCAGCGTTTCCTTGCTGTTCATTGCTGCACATCCTCTATGGCTGGATCTGTCCGAAGTAGCTGGCCTAGTGACTTCCGCGCCCTGTAGAGACGCATCCGGACGGCCGTGCCACTGACACCGAGGAGCGCTGAAACCTCGACCGAGCTGAACCCGTCCCAATAGGTCAGGAGGAGTACCTCCCGCTCCTCCGGCTTGAGCTGGTCCAACGCCTCAGTGAGGGCGCCGCCTTCAGAACCCGGGAGGGGGATCCGCTGTTGCCCCAGCTGCTGGGTGAGGTTAAGGGAGCGCAGGTTTGAACGGTAGTGGTTGCGGAGGACGTTCCGGGCTATGCCGAACACCATCAGGACGGATAGTTCCTGGTCAAGGGACTTCTCCCATGCGATCCGAAAAACCTCTGCGCATAGGTCCTCCGCCGCGGCTACCCCTTCCGTTCGACGAAGGAAGTACCGGTAAACCTGGTCATGGCAGGCCGCGTGTGCTGCCAGGAAATGCTCTTGCCTGGCCGACTCCACACGATCCCCCTGCTCCGTTTGCGAGCTCATACCCGGTTAATGTCCGGCAGTAGGAAGAATGTAACCAACTTCCGAAAAATAGGCGGAAGGCACGACGTCGGCACCCAGTGGGATTGCCTCCGTCATGCGGTCCTCCTGGTCAGCCGGGTAGTGCCGGGCAGCCTAACAGCGCCGGGTGACGGGAGGGTGAACAGGCCCCGGATCAGCTGAGCGACGCCGGTATCCCGATCCAGTAGCGCCGGAAGTCGCGGCCGTCCGTTCCGGTTCGAACGTCCTCAAGCACTCCGCCGCAGCGCTCAATTGTCTTGGCGGAAGCCTCGTTGGCGTCATCACAGGTCAGGAGGACGCGTTCCGGCTCCCCCTGCACCGACAACCGGTCACAGACCTCCCGCAAAGCCCACGACGCCGCTCCCCTCCCCCGATCGGACGGCCGCACGCCATAGCCTATGTGGCCCCCGGAGTTAAGGAGGTACGGGGTGAGGTAGTGACGGAAGGCAACGGCTCCCACATACCTTTCGCCCTCGATAATCCAGCGGTAGGTGCACGGAACAATGCCGTCCTTCTCGGGTGCATGCTCGGCATCGGTCAGCCGTTTCACCCATGCCGCAAAGCCTTCCCGGGTGCTGACGTTGTCGTCCGGGAACAGTCCCGCGCCGTCCTGGTGGGCGCCGTCCCATTCGCCGTGGGACTCAATGAAGGACTGATGGAAGGACACGTCGGGAGCTACGAGTTCGAACATGCAGACGACTCTATACGGAGAGCAATCCCGCGCCGACCCGCCCTTTGGAGACAAATCTACTTTCTTGTCATATACATGACTTATCCCGTAAACACATCGCTGCTCAACCAACCGATCGGAATGCAGATGCCCGGAAAAGGAACTACCCTCTTGACGGCGGCCACCACAGTACTGCTCATGACGACCGCAGGCACCGCGGTTGCGGCCGTGCCCACCAATGCGGCACGTACGACGGCGGCCAGCTCCGCACCGGACATCGAGGCGATGATTGCGCGAATGTCCCTGGACGAAAAGATCGGCCAGATGACCTGGACCCACGTCTACGGCTCGTCCGCGGATGACACGTCCATGGCGGCAAGCAACCAGGAACGGTACGGCGTTAACACCCCCGGCGAAGTGGTGGAAAAGTACAACCTTGGCGGCGTCCTCTATTTCGCGTGGTCCGGCAACACCAACAACCCCCGGCAAGTCGCGGGACTTTCCAACGGCCTGCAGAAACGGGCGATGGGAGCTGACGGAAACGGCATTCCCCTGGCGGTAACCATCGACCAGGAAGGCGGCCCCGTTGCACGCATCGGACCCCCTGCCACAGTCCTCCCCGGGAATATGGCCCTCGGCGCCACGGCGGACAAGGACCTCGCCCAGGCACAGGGGACGATTCTCGGGTCTGAGATGCGTGCCATGGGCATCAACGTGGACTTCGCCCCGGTGCTTGACCTGAACTCCAACCCCGACAACCCGGTCATCGGAATCCGCTCCATGGGTGAGGACCCCGCCCTTGTCAGCTCCTTGGGTGTCGCGCAAATCAATGGGATGCAATCGCAGGACGTCGGAGCTGCCGCCAAGCACTTCCCCGGGCATGGCGACACCTCAGTGGACTCCCACTACGGTCTTCCCACGGTCACCTATAACCGCGAAACGCTGAACAAGCACCTTCAACCGTTCAAGGCGGCCATCGACGCCGGCGTGGACATGGTCATGACAGCCCACATCATCGTCCAGGCCATCGATCCGGACATGCCCGGAACCCTTTCGCATAAGGTACTGACCGGATTACTCCGCGATGAACTCGGGTTCAAGGGCCTGGTCACCACGGACGCCCTGGACATGGCAGCCATGGCAGCGGAGTGGCCTCAGGAAGAAATAGCGGTCAAAGCCATCCAGGCCGGCTCGGACATCCTCCTGAACTCCCCCGATGTGGACGCGTCGTTCGCAGGGGTTCGCGCCGCCGTCGGGTCCGGTGAACTGAGCGAAAGCCGCCTCGACGAATCCGTACGGCGGATCCTCGAATGGAAGGTCAAGCGGGGAGTGTTCAAGCAACCCCTTACGGATACCGCCAGCGTGGACAGTCTGGTCGGCACGGCAGGGAATCTGGCAACGGCCAACCAGATCTCGGACCGCGCCGTTACCTTGCTGCGGAACCAGGATCGCGTGTTGCCGCTGGCCCCGGGCACTTCGGTACTGATGGTGGGGTCCGGTTCAGGTTGGCCCGAACTGGTAGGGCCCAAACTGAAGGACCAGGGATTTGCTGTCACCGAAGACTACGAAAACGGGAGTTCGCCCTCCAACGCATATAGGGCGCGGGCTGTAGCGGCGGCCAACAAGGTGGACGCAGTCGTCTTCACCTCGTACAACGCAACGTCCAACGCGGCCCAGCAACAGATGGTGGCCGAGCTCGCCGGGACCGGTAAACCCGTCATCGTCATCGCCACCCGTAATCCCTATGACATCAGCGTTTTTCCGGGAGCTGCGGCAGTGCTGAACAGCTACGGGACAACGAACGTCAATTTCCACGGGGTGGTGCGGGCCATCGCCGGCACAGTGAACCCCGCCGGCAAACTGCCGGTCAACATACCAGCAGCCGACGGCGGCGGCGTCCTTCTGCCGCTGGGCTTCGGTTTGAGTTACGACACCGCGACGCCGGCAGCCGTCACGTTTACGGACAAGCCCGGTCGCGGACAGGACTCCTACGCCATCCCCGCGGCGGTGGGGGTCAACTACGTGATTGATGGCAAGGTGATCGCCGCCGGGACCTACAGGAAGCCCGACGGAACGGTGACCGTCACGGCAGTTCCCGTGAAGGGCTACGTCTTTACCGAGGGCGCCGTGACCCGGTGGAACCACACGTTCACCACGGGACGCCCAACCCGTAGCTAAACCACGGAAGAGTTTGCCAGTGCCACCGTGATGAGCAGGGCAATCCCGAACATCGGCAGGCAAAGGACCATGTTTGTCAGGCGGTTGTCCCTCATCACGGCCACGAACTCCCGGAGGAAAGCACTGGGGACGAAGTATCTGGCCGTCGGGGCACCCACCACTTCCGCGTCGATCTTCTGCCGACGGGAAAGGAGCGCCGCGCGGAGCACATGGTAGTTGTTGGTGCACACCAGCAACGGTCCGTGGATGCCCTTTGCCGCCAGGAGTGCGACGGAATTTGCCAGGTTTTCGCGGGTCGTGGTGGCCTGGTTTTCCTCCAGGACGTCACCGTCCGCGGCACCTTTCGATACCAGGTACTCCTTCATTGCCGCAGACTCCGGCCGGGGTTCGTCCGGGCCTTGGCCCCCGGAAGGCACCAGTACAGGCCTGACGGGAGTGACGCCGTCGTAGATTTCCAGGGCCTTGTTCAAGCGCGCGGCGAGAAGCGGCGGGACCTTGCCGTCGATCAGGCCGGAACCCAGGACGATCACAGCTGCCGGGTTGGGACTGAAACGCATCCGCGAGTACACCAAGGCGTATCCAAGGAACACCACGAACGCACAGCCAAGGTAGGCGCAGAGGAAGAACGCCAGGGCCGCGATACCGGCCAGGACGGGTTGCCCGCTCAAAACGAAAAGGAAAGCAACAACGGGTGCCAGGAAAACTGCGAGTCCCACGGCAATCGGGAGGAAGCTGGTGATGCCCGGACCTTCCCGGCGGACCATCGTGATTCCGTTGGCGATCAGGAAGGACGCGAACACGAAGATGCTCACGACGGGGACCACCAGAACCACGAGGTTCAGCCACTCGAACCAAGGGTTAAGGGCGACCAGGAAGTTCAGGATCGTCTGGAGGAGGAACCAGATGGATACCAGCAGCAGCACGCCATTACGCAGCCTCCGGCGGTCCGACTGGTAGGAGGCGAGGAAGAGGCCCGCGAAAAGAAGTCCAAGGACCAGGTTCAGCATGCTCCAAGCCTATTCGGTGCCGTGGCTAGGCCGTTTCGCGGATGATCAGCTCCGTGGGAATCGTGACTGCGGCCGGCCGTTTGCCGCTGATGACGTCCAGCAGGAGGCGGACCATCTCTTCGCTGATGCGATCGAACGGCTGGCGAACCGTGGTGAGCGCTGTTTCCCGGGAGTCATTGATGTCGTCAAAGCCGACGACGGCGACATCACCCGGAGTTGTTAGGCCGGCTTCACGTAGTACGTCCATCGCGCCAAGCGCCATGAGGTCATTCGCGGCGAAGACGGCATCAATGTCCTTTGCCCGGGCCAGGAGTTCGCTCATCGCCTTCGCTCCGCTTTCACGGCTGTAGTCGCCCTGGGCGATGAGAGCCTCATCAACACCTTCACCATGGTGGTCGCGGTACGCTTCCAGGCGTCGGGTTCCACCCGAAGTGTCCGCAGGGCCGGCGATGGTGGCAATCCGCTGCCGACCGCCGTCGCGCAGGTAACGCAAAACGTCCCGGGCGCCCTCGTAGTCGTCGGCCGACACGTAGCCCATCTTCTTTTCGAACCCCAAGGGAACGCCACAGGCGATCGCCGGAATACCAGCAGAAATGATGTCGGCAATGATGCCCTTCCGGCTTCCATGGGAGGAGACCAGCAGGACACCATCCACATGGCCGGCTGTGAGGAAGTCCGTGGCGCGGCGCTGTTCGTCGTCGGTGCCAGCCAGGATCAGGACCATCGGAATATCGTGCACTGCCAGCGCGTCCGCCGCACCGCGCATCAACACAGCGAAGTTGGGGTCTTCAAAGAGCCGTTCCTGGGTCTCGGTGAGTAGGAAAGCCACGGAATTGGCCCGGTTGGTTGCAAGGTTCCGGGCATGGGGATTGACCCGGTATCCCGTCTTCTTGATGGCTGCGTTGACAGCCGCGAGGGCTGACGGGCTGACCCAGTGCCCACCGTTGAGAACCCGTGAAACAGTACCTCGGGAAACGCCGGCTTCTGCGGCCACATCGTCGATCTTGGGCCGCGGCTTGGGGGTGGCGTGAGTCATGACCACAGCCTACCTATCGCTAGGCCTTCACGGCGCCAGCGGCAAGATCCACCTTCCAATAGCGTTGCAGGAGAAGGAACATGATCACCAACGGAACGATGGATAGCAGGGCACCCGCAAGAACCAAGGTATAGAGCGCGGGCGCGGAGGCCCCCTGGTTCAGCAGCCCGTTAAGCCCAACCGTGATGGGAAACAGGTGGTCGTCGCCAAGCATGATGTACGGCAGCATGAAGTTGTTCCAGATCGCCACGAATTGGAACAGGAAGATGGTAACCAGGCCCGGGAGCATCATGGGGACGGCTATGCGGTTGAATATGTACATTTCCTTGGCACCCTCTGTCCGCGCGGCCTCGATGACATCGCCCGGAACCGAAGCAGCAGCGTAGATGCGGGCCAGGTAGATGCCGTAAGGGCTGATGATCTGGGGGAGGAGCACCGACCAGTAAGTATTGGTGAGCCCGGCCTGGGCGAGCATCAGGTACTGCGGGATGGCCAGGATCACGCCCGGGACCAGCACACCCATGAGCAGGACCTTGAAGACCCCGGATTTGCCGGGAAAGTCGTATTTGGCCAGGACGTAGCCCGATAGCGCCGACACCCACGTTGACACGATGCCTCCGACGCCCGCGTAGAGGGCAGTGTTGAGCATCCAGCGCCAGAACAGGCCGTCGCGGTATCCGGTGAGCTCCACAATGTTGTCCCAGAGATGCGTACTGGGCGCCAATGTGAAGGTGGAGAACAGTTCGGTGCCGTCCTTGCTGGCGGCAGCCACCACCCAGACCACGGGGAACAGGCAGTAGAGCGCACCAAGGATCAGGATGCCGGTGGACAGATAGCTCGGCTTTTCCTTGGCGTACTCCGCCCTGCCGGACGTGGCAAGGGCGCGGCGGCTTTTCGGGGGCGTAGCCAGGGCAGTCATGGTCAGTTCTCCTGTCCAAAGGCCCGCTTCTGCACAATGCGCAGGAACAGGAAGGAAATGATGAAGGTTGCCAGGGCGATCACGATGCTGGTGGCGGCAGCTGAGAAGACATCGTTCCGTGTGAACGCATCACGGTAAACGAGCATCAGCGGGGACCAACTCGTGGAAAGGCTGTTGGCCAGCGGACGCAGCGTGGTGGGCTCGGCGAAGACTTGGAGCGTTGCGATCATCGAGAACAGCGCGGTCATCACAAGGGAAGGGGCAATGATGGGGATTTTGATCCTGATGGCGGTCTGGATTTCAGAGCAGCCGTCCAGCTTGGCCGCCTCATAGATTTCGCTGGGAACTGCCTTGAGCGAGGTGTACATGACAATCATGTTGAAGCCCACGCCGCCCCACAGGGCGATGTTGCAGATGGCGAACGTGACCAGGTTGGGATCCAGCAGCGAGGGCAGTTCCATGCCGAATTGGCGGGCCAGGAAGTGGAAAGGGCTGACACCGGGCAGGTAAAGGAAACCCCACAGGAGTGAGCTGATCACTGCCGGGACCGCGTACGGCAGGAAGATCGCCGTGCGAGAGAAGCTACTTGCCCTGGTGCGGCGGGAATCGAGAAGGAGCGCGAACAGCAAGGCAAAGCCGAGCATCAAGGGAATAAGGATGAGCCCGTAGGTCAGGACACGAAGAACACTTCCCAGGAACTCAGGATCCGTCAGAGCACCGACGTAATTGTCCAGGCCGGCGAAAGCCGTACTCTGCGAACCTTTCCCGAGGCCCAGGCCGCTGACTTTCTTTTTCTGGAAGCTGAGCACCAGCGTGTAGATGATGGGCGCTGCCATAAAGACAAGGAACAGGACGATGCCCGGGGCGAGCATCGCGTATGGGATGAGCACCCGGGACTTGAAATTCTTGGCCCGCCTGGGGGTTTCGGATGTTCTGCCGGCCGCCGGACCGGGCTTGGTTGCGGTCATTGCCACGGGTGCACTTCCTTGTTTTCGAAGAGGTTGACGAGCGTTGCTGCGGGAGGACGTTTGTCCGTCCTCCCGCAGCTGAGGCGGCTACTTGACGGTGAAGCCGGTCTTCTTCAGGTCCTCGACGGTGACCTGCTGCATCTTGGCGACGGCATCCAGGAAAGCACTCTTCTGCTTCGACTGGGCGGCCTTGGCGAACTGGTCGTTGTAGGCGTTGTAGGCAACGTTGACGTTGGGGCCGTAGGTGAAGGAACCCACGTTCTGCGCAGCCTCGCCCACCACCTTGTAGAAATCCGGCTGGTTGGAGAAGAAGGCAGGGGCCTCAGTGAGCGAAGATTCGGCGCCCGCAGTGTCCGCGGGATAGATCCCTGTCTCCTTGACCAAGGCCTTAACGGCCTCGGGATCAGTGTTGAGCCAAGTGGCGAACTTGGCCGCGGCGTCCAGGTTCTTGGATTGCGAGGTGACCGCGGTTGACGAGCCACCCCAGTTCCCTGTGGATGGCTTGGATGCATCCCATTGCGGCATGGGCGCTGCTTTCCACTTGCCCGCCGTGGCACCCGCGTTGCCTGAAAGAACACCCGGACCCCACGCTGCGCTCAGCCAGCCAACCTGCTTGCCGGTGTTGAGCGCAGTGTTCCACTCCGGTGTGTACATGGGCTTGTTGTCGATGATGCCCTCTTCTACGAGGCCACCCCAGTAGCCTGCCACCTTCTGGGTGGGCTCTTCGGCAATTTTGACGTTCCAGGCGTCGCCCTCAACGCCCCACCAGGAAGCTCCAGCCTGTTGTGCCATGCCGGTGAACCAGCCGGCGTCGTTGGACGAGAACGTTCCCAGGTAGGCCTCGGGGTCGGCTGCGTGAACAGCTTTGGCGGCTGCAGCGTACTCTTCCCACGTAGCGGGGACTGCGATGCCCAGCTTCTCGAAGATGTCAGCACGGTAGTAGAAGACCATCGGACCGGTGTCCTGCGGAACCGAGTACAGCGCCTCGCCGCCCAGGGTCACGGAGTTCCACACGCCTTCGGGGAAGTGGCTCTTGGTTTCGTTCGCGGCAGTACCCGAAAGGTCGGCGAGGGCATCTGCTGCCACCAATGTGGGGATCTTCTGGTATTCGGCTTGGATGAGGTCCGGAGCCCCGCTGCCTGCTTTGACGGCGGTGAGCAGCTTGGTGACGGCCGGGTCGCCGCCGTCCTGCTTGTTGACGGTCACGTGGATGTTGGGGTTCTTCTCATTCCAAAGCTCCACCACCTTGTCCAGGTTCGGGGCCCAGGCCCAGTAGGTCAATTCCACCTTCTGGTTGGGGTCGCTGGCAGCAGATTCCTGGCTGCCGGCGGTGGATCCTCCGGAACATCCTGCGGCGAGCATAGTGGCCGCTGCGAGCATGGCTACGGCGCCTGCACGAAATGACTTGCGCATTTCGTCCTCCTTGTCGAAAAGCTGAATGGGTCTGACTGGTTTCACCGCTCATCCGAACTGGAGTCGCATGACTGTGAGCGGTTCCAGTAATTCACAGCATTGTGATCCATGTCAACAATGTTTTCTCTGTGGTGCAGAGAATTTGTCTGTGATATTACTGGGAGCGCACACAGTTCTAAGGAGATCACTCGATGACAGACGTCCTGCAGGCCCCCGCCGTCCAACGCGCGGCGGCGCCTTGGCTCCAGCGCCCGGCAGGCCTTTGCTACGGCGGGGACTACAACCCCGAGCAATGGCCCCGCGAGGTCTGGACGGAGGACATCGCGCTGATGAAAGAGGCCGGGATCAACCTGGTCAGCGTCGGCATCTTCTCCTGGGTCCTCCTGGAACCTCGTGAGGGCGAATACGACTTTGAGTGGCTGGACCACCTCATGGACATGCTCGCCGATGCGGGGATCAGCGTGGACCTTGGCACCCCCACCGCAGCACCCCCTGCCTGGTTCTGGAAGAAGTACCCACAGGCACGGCCCGTGACCCGGGAAGGGGTGACCTTGGGTATCGGATCGCGAGGCATGGCCAGTCCCAGCTCGCCGGAGTACCGCCGCGCCGCCACCAACATCACCGAACAGCTCGCGCGCCGGTACGCCTCCCACCCCGCCCTGGTTCTCTGGCATGTCCACAACGAATACGGCGCACCCGTCAGCGACTCCTACGATGAGCAGTCCGTTTTGGCCTTCCGCGACTGGCTTCGCAACCGGTACGGGACCCTGGATGCACTCAATCAAGCGTGGGGCACCCTCTTCTGGGGTCAGAAGTACGGGGAATGGGACGAAATTGATGCACCACGGCTTTCAGCCAGCGTCAGCAACCAGACCCAGCGCCTGGACTTCCACCGTTTCACTTCGGACGCCATGCTGCAGTGCTTCGTTGCCGAGCGGGATGTCATCAAGAAGTACACACCGGACCTGCCGGTGACTACCAACTTCATGGCAACCAACTGCCTGTCCCCCAACTACTGGGCATGGGCCAAAGAAGTGGACATCGTTGCAAACGACCACTACCTCGTTGCCCAGCGCACGGACAATCACGTCCTCCTCGCGATGGACGCCGACCTCACCCGCTCATTGGCAGGCAACCGGCCATGGATGCTGATGGAGCATTCCACTGGTGCCGTGAACTGGCAGGGCAGGAACATCGCCAAGCGCCACGGCGAGCTTGCCCGCAACAGCCTTTCCCATCTGGCCCGCGGCGCGGACGCTGTGATGTTCTTCCAGTTCCGTGCGTCACGCTACGGCGCGGAGAAATTCCACTCAGCCATGCTTCCGCACGCCGGAACAGGGACCCGCATTTGGCGGGAGGTGTTGGACTTGGGAGATGACCTCCGAAAGCTCGCACCGGTCAAAGGCTCCACCGTGTCCTCGAGGGTGGCCATCCTTTGGGACGTCGAATCGTTCTGGGCGCAGGACCTTGAATGGCGCCCCAGTAGCGACCTCGACCATCGCGAACGGATTGAGTCCTTCTACTCAGTGCTGTGGAACCGTGGCATCAGTGTCGACTTCGCCCACCCCGAAGCAGACCTCTCCGCCTACGACCTGGTCCTGGCCCCGGCGCTCTACCTGGTGGGAGACAAGGCCGCTGCCAACCTGAGCCGCTACGTTGGTGACGGCGGCCATCTTATGGTTTCCTACTTTTCCGGGATCGTGAACGTCAATGACACCCTCCCCTCCGGAGCTTCCCCTGGTGGGCTCCGCGATGTCCTTGGACTCGAGATCCACGAATTCCTTCCGCTTCGGAAGTCGGAAATCGTGACCCTGGAGAACGGCGCCAGGGGATCGGTCTGGTCTGAGGAAATCCGTCCCGTCACCGCTTCGGTCCTGAGCCGCTACGTTGATGGCCCAGCGGCCTCCGGCCCGGCCATTACCCGTAACGCATTCGGCAAGGGGCTGGCTTGGTATGTCTCCACAAAGCTCGACGGCGGTCACCTCGCCGACGTCGTACTGGACGCCGTGCGGGCTGCGGGGATCGAACTGGGAGCACAGCCTCCTGCCGGGTTGGAGATTGCATCACGCAGCTCAGAGAAAGGAGCTTTCACGTTCCTCATCAATCACGCTGACACAGATGCTGAATATCCGGCGACCGGGCTCAACCTCCTCTCGGGGGAAACAGTGGACGGAATCGCCCACATCCCCGCCGGCACCATCTGCGCTATCCATACCCCGGCCGAACGGAACTAGCTCCGCTTTACCCACAGGCCGCCGGTCCGGACCTCGGTCCGGGCCGGCTCTCCAGTAGCCACCGTGGAAATCCGATCCCCGCCGGGCTCCACTGCCCGCCTGCACCACCGTCGCAAGAAAGGTGCCCCATGAATAACGCCAATGACGCTTCGGTCGAAGTCCGGGTTGATACCGCATCTCAGATCGAAAGCATGCTTGAGGCCGCCATCGAGAAGCTACAGCCGATGGCCACACTGAGCCGCCAAGGCATTCTGGTGACTCGCCTGGACCCCGGGCACTTCAGCATCTCCGTGAGCGACGCGGTCCCCTTCGGCGTGACCCGCGAGCGCACACGCTAAAGCCCTGGAGCTAGTCGCAGTGCGTTGGTAGCTTCGACCTATGGCCATCAAACTTGAAAACGTCGGTATTGCGGTTCGGGATATCGAAGAAACCATCGCCTTCTTCACGGACCTCGGCCTTTCGGTGGTCGGCCGTGACACGGTCAGCGGTGAGTGGGCTGATACCGCCGTCGGACTTGACGGCAACCACGCGAAAATCGCGGTGCTCCAAACGCCGGACGGCGAGGGACAACTGGAACTCTTCGAGTACATCCATCCGGATGCGATCGAAACGGAACCGACGCTGCCGAACGAGATCGGAATGCACCGGGTGGCCTTCTCCGTTGACGACATCGACGAAGCTCTTAGGATCGCCGCCAAGCACGGATGCACTCCGCTTCGCGGTGTGGCCACCTACGGGGACGTCTACAAGCTCACGTACCTCCGCGGACCCAGTGGGATACTCGTGATGCTTGCCCAGGAACTGAAGACGAGTTAACGCTCGCTTCCACTCACACCTTGTGTGCTGTCACCAGCGCATCCGGCTTATTCTGAACGACACCCGCTGCTGTTTCCACCGGCAGTCCGTTCCGGATCCAGTACTCGATGCCGCCGATCATTTCCTTGACCGGATACCCCAACTCGGCAAACGCGAGCGCAGCGAACGTGCTGCCGTTGCATCCTGGACCCCAGGAATAGACCACTACTTGTGATCCGGCCGGGATCAGCTCGGCTGCCAGCTCCGGAATCCGTGCGGTAGGGATATGTACGGCACCGGGAATATGTCCGTGGTCCCACGACGACTGCCGGCGGGTATCCACTACCACCAGGAATCCCGGTGGGGCTTCAGCCACTTCCATGACGTCAATCTCACACTGCAGCTTGGCGCGGAAGTACGCTGCGGGATCGAGGCTCATGCGAGCTTCGCCAGCTTGGCACTTGCCCGGCGGGATCCCAGCTTGGCGGAGATGCGAAGGCTCGTCTCCGCTGCCATGGGCCCAACTTCCCGGACGCGCTTGGCGGTCATTCGTGAGGACAACGAGGAAACTGAGAGAGCAGCCACTACGTGATCGTCATGTCCGAAGATCGGAGCGGCGACGCAGCGGACTTCCGGCTCGTTTTCCCGATCGTCAATGGAATATCCACGGCGCCGTATGGCCTCGAAGTCAGCGCGAAGCAATACCGGATCGGTGATGGTCTTGTCTGTGAGGGGTACCAATTCGCCCGCCATGATGGGAGCCACCACCTCTTCTGGACTGAACGCCAGCATGGCCTTCCCGACGGCGGTGCAGTACGCCGGCATGGTGGCGCCGACCCTCGATGCCATGCGTACTGTGGCCTCGTCCTCCACCTTGTCCAGGTAGACGACGTCATGCCCGGAAAGCACCACCAGGTGGCAGGTGCTTTCCGTGGCACGCATGAGGGCGCGGAGTTCTCCGTTGGCAACGCTGCGCAGGTCAACCCGGTCAAGGTAGGACTGCCCCAGGCGGAGGCAGCCGTGGCCCAGCCGGAACTTGCCCGTCTCATGGTCACGCTCCAACAGGTTTTCCTCGAGCAGCGGAGCGGCCAAACGCAGCAAGGTGCTCTTATTCAACCCGGATAGCCGGGCAAGCTCCACCAACGCAAGGCCATCACCGTTGCCGGGCTCCTCGGCCACCACCGTCAGCAGGGCCAGTGCCTTGCGCAGCGAGGCCGAGGAGTTGCGGATCTCTTTGCCTTCAGTAGTCACTCAGTTCCTCACGAGCTGCTCTGCGTCGTAATCGCGTTTCCAGCCCTCAACACCAGGGCGCTTCTGCCATGGCGCGGGGCCCTCCAAAGGACGGTACTCCACACCCATGGCCTCGAGCCGTGCCAGGTGTGCACCTGTGAGCCGGTTCAGGAACTCATCGTAGTCCCGGTTTTCCGGGTTGGACCAGAACACTTCGGCGATGGCGCTAAGGCGGGGAAACGCTGCGAACTGCACGCGGCGCGGTGAGTCCAGATGCTCGGTCCAGATGTTGGCTTGCGCTCCCAGCAGGCGGCCGGGGAGGTCCTCGTTCCCAACTCCGGGCAGCGGCTCGAACTCATAGACGGCCTGCAGCGTCGTCACAAAACCAACGGGCACCGGCTCGTCGTCGCCATCGGCTTGCCGGTGGTCCAGGTACAGCTTGTGCTCAGGGCACATCACTACGTCATAGCCCTTGCGGAGGGCATCAATCCCGCCCTCGTATCCCCGCCAGGACGCCACGAGTGCGCCGTCCGGGAGGCCGCCGTCGCCGATTTCATCCCAGACGGAGGTGGCGCGGCCGTGGCTCTGCAGGTGCAAAGCGAGCTGCCCGACGAACCAGCTGTGCAGGCCCGAAACATCCTCCAGGCCCAACGCGGCAGCCTTGGCTTGCGCCTGGGCGCTGGCTTGCCATTGGGTGAGCGGCACTTCGTCTCCGCCAAGGCTTATCCACGGTGAGGGGAAGATGTCCACCACTTCGTCCAGGACGTTGCGGTAGAACTCCAGCGAGGTCTCAGAAACTTCCAGCACCGTCTCGTTGATACCCCAGCGCGGCCAGACCTCCACAGGCGCTGAACCCTCGGCCGGGCCCGCCCCAAGCTCCGGGTACGCAGCGATAGCGGCTTGGCTGTGCCCCGGAACATCGATCTCCGGAATGACCGTGATGTGCCTGTCAGCGGCGAAAGCCACGATCTCACGGAGGTCATCCTGCGTATAGAAACCGCCGTGCGGACGCCCGTCGAAAACACCGGCACGCCAGGATCCCAGCGACGACTCGCGGCGCCAAGCACCCGTCTCAGTCAGCTTTGGATAGCGGTTGATCTGAATCCGCCACCCTTGGTCATCCGTCAGGTGAAGGTGCAGGATGTTCAACTTGTGAGCAGCCATCACCTCGATGAACCGCAGCAGGTTGTCCTTGGGCATGAAGTGCCGTGCGACGTCCAACATGGTCCCGCGGTAACCGAAGCGTGGCTTGTCCTCCACCTGTACCCGCGGCAGTGGCCACGCTTCGGCAGGAGCAACCGGGGCCTGGCGCAACGCTGCCGGTCCCATCAGCTGCAGGAGGGTTTGAGCAGCATAGAAGGCGCCAGCGGCGCCACCGGCGGAAATCACGACGGCGTCCCCCACCTCCAGGCGGTACGCCTCGGCATCGAGTGCGGGGTCAAGCAGGAGTCGGATGCCCGCATCACAGGGCGACACAGGTGCGAGGTCCCACCCGGTGGCTGCCCCCAAAGCCCGCGAGAGCCAACGCCTCGCCCCGCTCAGTTCAGGCTCGGCACCCACCGTTGTTCCGGCGTCGAGCACCAGTTCGCCGGTCCCCGCGGAGAAGGACCACGGCGCAGGGACCAGCTGAGGCAGCGCGCTCATCCCTTCACCGCCCCAGCAAGTCCGGACACCAGCTTGCGCTGGACAGACACGAAGAAGATCAGCACGGGAATGGTCATGATGACCGAACCGGCCATGATGGCGCCCCAATCGTTTTGGTCGGGCTTGAAGAACGTCAGGAGTGCCATGGGCAGCGTCTGGTTCTCCTGCGCGGAAATGATGAACGTCTTGGCAAAAAGGAAGTCGTTCCACGTGGAAATGAACGAGAACACCGAACACGCCACCACACCGGGGGCCACCAGTGGGAACAGGATGGAGCGGACAAATCGGAAGCTGCTGGCGCCGTCCAAGCGGGCCGCCTCTTCAACTTCCAGTGGAACAGCGGCCACGAAGCCCCGCAGCATCCAGATGGCGAACGGAATGCTGAAGCCAACATGCACCAGCACCAGCGAACCCAACTGGTTCAGGCCCACCAACGGGATGGCCTCGCCGGCATTGCGGAGCAGGAAAAACAGCGGAATCGTGAGGGCTTCAACGGGCACCATCTGCGAAACCAGGATGATAACCAGGAGCTTGGTCCGCATCTTGAAGTTGTAGCGGGTCAGGGCCACCGCAGCGAGGAACGCAAGGACCGTGGACAGCACGACCACCACCAGTGCAACGATCACGCTGTTCAGGAAGTACTGACCAAAATCGTTGACACCCAGGACGCGCCCGAACGAGTCCAGCGACGGTTCCAGCGTGTACGGAGCTGCATCGCCGGCGTCGAGCGCTGTCTTGGGCTTCAACGCGGACAGCACCATCCAAAACAGCGGGAAGGCGACGATCAACGCGATGACGATCGCGGCCGCATCGGCGCCGAAACGGCGTTTGCCCTGCTTGCGCAGCTTCTGCGGGGCGCCGGCCTTGGTATTTCGGCGTGCGGGCGATGAAATGTCTACGGCGGTCACAGGGCCTCTCCTGTTCGCTTGAGGATGCGGAGGTAAACGAGCGTGATGACCATGAGCAACGCGGTCATGATCACGCCGAGCGCGGAGCCGAGGCCATAGAGGCTCGCCGCGAACGCCTGCTGGTAGCCGTAGACGTTGAGCACCAGGTTCTGGCCTGCAATGCCACCACCGTTGGTCATGATGTAGATCTGCGAGAAGATCTTGAAGTTCCAGATGATGGACTGGATGGTCACCACGATCACGATCGGACGCAGCATCGGGAGCATGATGCTGCGGGCAATGCGCGGCATTGAAGCACCATCGATCCTGGCAGCCTCAATGACCTCGGTGGGGATTGCCTGGATGCCCGCGTAGACAGTGACAAGGACGAACGGGAACGAGCACCACACCACTTCGCTGGCCACGAGTCCGAAAGCCGACCATTTGTCGTACGTCCACGAGTAGCCCTGGAACTGAGTCAGGCCGATCGAGACCAGCGTCTTGTTGACCAAGCCGAGAGTGGGCTCGAACAGGAACAACCACACGGCACTGCCCGTAACTGCAGGGGTGGCCCAGGCCCCGAGCGACACTACGAAAAGCATCGAACGGACCCAGGGACGCAACCTTGTTGCCAGCACAGCCAGCGAACTGCCCACCAACAACGTGAAGACCACGCAGGCGGTAGCGAACACCACGGTGTTGCCCAGGACGGTCCAGAACTGCGGATCAGCGAAGAGCTTCTGGTAGTTCCCGAGGCCAACGAAGTTCAGTGGTGCTTTGCCGCTGACCTGGGCTTGGCGGTAGTCGTACAGCGAGACGTTGATCAGCTGGAAGATCGGATAGCCCAGCAGTGCGATCAGGACAATGAAGGCCGGGGCCAGGTAGAGCCAAGGCTCCAGCCCACGCTTTCCGTTGGAGAAACGCTGGGACTTGCGTGCCGCCGTCGTCGATCCTTTTTCCGGTGTACCGCCCTGGGGCGCATCGGGCAGGACCGGGGTGAGCGCTGTCATGCTGCGCCTCCGGGATGTGATGGGATGCAGCGCATTACTTTGACCCGAATGCCGTATTCATGGCTGATGCAGCCTCGGTGGTAGCGGTGTTGACGTCAGCTTTGCCCGTCACGACCTTCTGGTACATGCCGGTGAAGACACCCTGGGCATCGATCGTGGACCAGTTCTCCGTGACCGGGACAAACTTGGTGCCCGCGCCCAAGGTGTTGATGAACGGTTCAACCTGCTTGTTGTTCTCCGCCACTGATTTCTGGACGTCGCTGAACGTGGGGAGGTTGCCCATGGAGTCGAACATCTTCTGCTGGTACTTCTTGCTGGCGAGCAGCTTCACGAAGTCGGCGGCGAGCGTGCGCCGTTCGCTGCTGTTGAAGACGCCCAGATTGTTGCCACCGGCGAACGCCGGGGCGATGGAGCCAGCCGTCTTGCCGGGAACCGGAACGACGGCGAACTTGTCCTTGATGGCGCTGGCGGCAACGGCCTTGTAGTTGAAGTCGCCGCCGATGGTCATTGCGGACTTGCCGGCGATGAACTGCTGGACGCTGGCATTACCGCCGAACTCCGCGCAGGTCTGGGCCGGGCAGATGTCGTCCTTGAGGAGGCGGGCATAAGCGGCAACACCTTCGCGGGATGCAGCGGAGTCCAACTTTGAGACGAACTTGTCGCCTTCCTTGGAGGCGATCTCGCCGCCATTGGCCCACAGGTACGGCATGGCGGAGAACTGCGCGGCTCCACCTACGGAGATTCCCAGCAGGTCCGGATTGGCTGCCCGGATTGCGCGGGCAACGGTTTCGACCTCATCCAAGGTCTTAGGTACCTGCAGGCCGAGCTGCTGCAGGAGATCCGTGCGGTAATAGAGGGCACGGACGCCGACGAACCACGGAACTCCATAGTTCTTGCCGTCGATTTCTGTGGTGTCCAGGATCTTTTGGTCAAGGTCCTTGGCCTCATCCCAGGACTTGATGTCCTCCGTGACATCCGCCAAGCCGCCGGAGGCGACATAGCTGGCCAGGTCCGTGTTGCCGAACTCGGCGACATCCGGCGCGCTGGAAGGATCATTGAACGCGGCCTTGAAACGTTCGGCACGGCTGTCCACTGGGATGTACTGGACGTCGATCTTGGCACCATTGTGTGCCGCTTCGAACTCAGTGACGGCTTCCTTCACTACGGCGGACTTGGGATCCTGGTTGACCTCGGAGAACAGCCAGACACGGACGGTGCCGGTCTGCTCGTCCGAGCTTGATGCAGCGTTGTTCGAGGTGGGTGGAGCGCAGGCGGTCAGTGCGAGCGCTGCGATGGCGATTGCCGCGGCGGAGCGTGCGAGTTTCAAGTGTCCTCCATGGAGAAAGTTGGGTTCCGCGGGACTTCCCCCTCCGCGGCTATGAGACCAAACACTATGAACGCCAGCGTGTGGGCGGAAGCACATTTACCGAATGGTTTGCATTGCAAAACAAGAATCCAGATTTTGGGCTTTTGGTCTATACCTAACGACGTAGTTGGTCTAGTCCTTTGCCCATGGGGCCAGCGCGTAGAGCCTTAATCCAATTTCGTCGCTTATACCCCTGGGGGGTACTTGACCAGATACCCCCTATGGGTATAGGTTCGATTCATGAGCACGCCAGATCTGAGAATGAGCCATCCGGATGCGCCCGTCATCGAGGCGGATCTGGAAACTGTGGCACCTCACGGCTACACCAGCAACAAGGACGCGTACCTGAAACGCTTGAAAAGGATTGAGGGGCAGGTCCGCGGTATCGCACGCATGGTTGAGGAGGACAAGTACTGCATTGACATCCTCACCCAGGTAGCCGCTGCCACAAAGGCCCTCCATGCGGTCAGCCTCGGGCTTGTAGAGGAGCACATCGGCCACTGCGTCGTCGGTGCCGCCTCCGAGCCAAACCCCGAAACCAGGGCCGAACAGATTGACGCCAAGGTGAAGGAAGCCACCGATGCCATCGGGCGCCTGCTGCGCTAACTCCGGCACCAAACACCATCCCATCCAACTCGTCACCAGGGAGAGCACCATGAGCCAGACCATCCAGACCAACGTCAACGTATCCGGCATGACCTGCGGCCACTGCGTCTCAAGCGTGAGCGAAGAACTCGAGTCGCTCAACGGCGTCGAAAACGTGGCCGTTGACCTCAACCCCGGCGGATTGTCCACCGTGACCATCACATCAACCAAGGAGCTCTCGCCGTCTGAAATAGGCGAGGCCGTGGCAGAAGCCGGCTACCTGGTGGTAGCCAACGAAGCTTAGGAGTCCCTTTTGAGTCACCAGGAGACTTTCAACCAACCCGCACCCCGGGTTATCGAACTGGACATCGAGGGCATGACCTGCGCCTCGTGCGTCAACCGGGTGGAACGAAAACTGGGCAAGCTCGAAGGCGTCGAGGCCACCGTTAACCTGCCCCTCGAATCGGCGCACGTGACGGTCCCTGCAGGGGTGACGGATCAGCAAATCGTGGATACGGTCAACGCAACGGGCTACAAAGCCACCATCAGGCAGGCTCCGGCCCCGCATACCCACACCGAGGATCACGACACCCACGAAAACCACATGGAGCATGGTCCGTCCGCCTCAACGCTCCGCCCGCGCCTGATCGTTGCCACGGTGCTGACCATTCCCGTCTTCGCGATCTCAATGATCCCCGCCCTTCAGTTTGCCAACTGGGGTTGGGTAGTCGGAGCCCTGGCACTGCCGGTGGTGAGTTGGGCGGCTTGGCCCTTCCATAGGGCCGCAGCCATCAACGCCCGGCACTTCGCTTCCACCATGGACACCTTGGTTTCCATCGGTGTCATCGCCGCATACCTGTACTCGGCCTGGCAGCTGTTCGCTGACCCGCGGATGACCGAACACCCCGGCATGGAAAGCATGTCGGGCGGGGGACTTTACTTCGAAGTCGCGGCAGTGGTCACCTCATTCCTGCTCCTGGGCCGGTACCTTGAGGCCAACGCCAAAGCAAAAGCCGGCGATGCCCTGAAAGCACTCCTGAATCTTGGCGCCAAGGACGCAACCATCCTTGTCAACGGCCGGGAGCAAAAGATACCCGCGGACCAGCTTCTTGTGGGTGACGTCATCGTCGTCCGTCCCGGCGAGAAAATTGCCACCGATGGCGTTGTCACAGATGGCGCATCGGCCGTTGACGCTTCACTGGTGACCGGGGAATCCGTGCCGGTCGAGGTGGGGCCCGGAAGCGCAGTAACCGGCGCAACGATCAACACATCAGGGCGCTTGTTGGTCCGGGCCACGCGCGTCGGCTCAGATACGACACTGGCGCAGATGGGACGCCTGGTCAGCCAGGCTCAGACGGGCAAGGCTCCCATAGCCAGGCTCGCCGACAGGATCAGCTCGGTCTTCGTGCCGATTGTCCTCGTCATCGCCTTGGTGACATTCCTTCTGTGGCTGTTCTTCACCGGCGACCTCAACGCAGCTTTCACCGCCGCTGTTGCCGTCCTGGTCATCGCCTGCCCTTGCGCTTTGGGCTTGGCCACACCAGTGGGCCTCCTGACCGGAACGGGTCGCGGCGCCCAGCTTGGCATCCTGATCAAAGGCCCGCAGGTTCTTGAAGACACCCGGCACGTAGACACCATCCTGCTGGATAAGACAGGCACCGTCACCAGTGGCAAGCTCTCCGTGGACCACACTGTGGCCCTGAATGGCTACTCCCCTGAAACGATCCTCACGTTGGCGGGGGCAGTTGAGTCAGCGTCCGAGCACCCGATCGCCCATGCGATCGCCTCCGCAGCCAAGGAGGCAATGTCCGACGCCGGCGCACTTCCACGCGTTGACGGCTTCAGTTCCGCTCCCGGCGGCGGAGTCCGGGGAACCGTGGGTCTCGACGGCACCACCCGGACGGTGGTGGTTGGGCGCTCGGGCTGGCTCGAGGAGAACGGCATCTCCCTCGACTCGAATCAGCGGGAAGTCCTGCTGGCCGAGGAAAACGGCGGCGCCACCGCAATTTGGGTCGCAGTGGATGGACAGCCTGCCGGAATTGTGAGCTTGAGCGACACCATCAAGCCGGGCTCGGCCGCAGCCATCCTGAGATTGAAGGAGTTGGGCATCCGCCCCATTCTGTTGACCGGCGATAACGCTGCCGTAGCCGCGCAGGTGGCTGCCGCCGTCGGAATTTCACCCGACGATGTTTACGCCGGAGTGCTGCCCCAG
The DNA here is from genome assembly GCF_047977885.1 of Arthrobacter sp. LFS091. NCBI lineage: Bacteria > Bacillati > Actinomycetota > Actinomycetes > Micrococcales > Micrococcaceae > Arthrobacter > Arthrobacter sp. LFS091. The sequence goes on along the minus strand of NZ_JBFPFP010000003.1, from coordinate 232,896 downwards.
GGCAAGGTCGAGGCAGTTCGTAAGCTCCAGGAGTCGGGGGCAACAGTGGCCATGGCCGGGGACGGCGTCAATGACGCTGCAGCCCTGGCGCAGTCTGACCTGGGAATCGCCATGGGCTCAGGGACTGACGTCGCCATTGAGGCCTCTGACCTGACGGTGATGGGAAGCGACCTTGGCCAACTGGTTCAGGCCATCGAGCTCTCGCGAAAGACCCTGTCCACCATCAAGACCAACCTGTTCTGGGCATTCTTCTACAACGCGATCGGCATCCCGGTGGCAGCGCTGGGCTTCCTCAACCCGATGATCGCGGGCGCGGCCATGGCCGCCAGCTCCGTGCTGGTCGTGGCCAACTCCCTGCGGCTCCGCTCCTTCGGGAAGTAGTTCAGGGCAGGCGGCAGGATCCAGGGCTACGCGGTGCCGAAGCGGACCGCTGCCCTGGCCCTCGCCTTGGCTGCTTCCTCGTCACGGTTCTTCGCCGGGGCGTGGCTCACCAGGGAGTCCAGAAGATGTTGCGTAATGTGCGCGATCTCGTGGACGGCCTCGGCGAAGGCTTCCTCGTTGTCTTTGGACGGCTTGGTGGATCCGCTGATTTTGCGCACATACTGCAGCGCTGCGGCCTCCACTTCAGCGCTCGTGGCATGCGGTTCAAAGTTATGGAGGGTCCTGATGTTGCGGCACATAACCCCATGCTAACTATGGGCAGTGCTGCATGGGGAGGGGTGCCCATCGACGGGTTTGCGATTGCCGGGATAGGTTTTAGCTATTGGATCTTCCGGATGAGCCGGAGGCCGCTGGGGATGCCGAAGAGCTCGGGTCCGAACAATGAAGGAGAATCTCATGGCTATTTGGGGTGCAGATGTTGATCAGCTTCGTCAGCTCGGTAACAAGCTGAAGGCCGGTGCTGAGCACATCGAGCAGCAGCGTTCCCAGCTCAAGGGTGCCCTTGACGGCACCGACTGGAAGGGCCCGGACGCTGACAAGTTCCGCGGTGAGTGGGACAGCCAGCACGCTTCGAACCTGAAGAAGGTCGCCGACGCACTTCGCGAAGCCGGCGATCGCGCTCAGAAGAACGCTGAGCAGCAGCAGCAGGCTTCCAACTAAGACAGTTGGAGAAAGGCCCGGACGCACACGCGTCCGGGCCTTTTGCTCTTAAGCCGACGTGCTTCCGGTTAGTTCCGTGGCGACTCGGTGACCGATCCGGAGGGAACAGGTTCGACGTCGTTCGGATGGTCCAGGGCGGACGGCAACTGTGCGCGGGCCGCCCTGCGGTCACCACGCAACTCGTCAACGCGGACAAGCACTACCCCGCCCACAATGAGGACTCCCCCCAGCAACTGGACTGGCCCGGGGAGCTCCCCCAGAAGCAGCCAGGCCCAAATCACGGCGAACAGCACTTCGGTCAGGGACACGAAGGACGCCACCTTGGACCCGAGGCTGCGGGCGGCCATGATGCCGGAAACATACGCGAGCACCGTGGCCAGGATGATGAGGCCCACGGCGGACACCCACCAAGGCGTGGTCCACGGTCCCAGGGTGGTGTCCGCAGCACTGAAGGTCATGGGGAGTACTCCCGAAAGGCCCACCAGCCACATCACAATGGCTCCGACCAGGAGCCCGCCTGAAGCGAGTACCAGCGGCGGGAGTGTGTCATTTTCCTTGGCGGTAATAAAGAAGTAGATCACCAGGCAAACAGCGGCGGCCATGCCCCAGAGGACACCAATGAAGTCCACCTTCACAGAACCCGTCAGGTCGAGTACCAGAACCAGGCCACCCAACGACAACAAGGCGCCCGCAGCAGTGAGGGCGCGCGGGCGTCGTCGGCTGGCGATCCACAACCACAGCACGATCATCACCGGGGCAAGGTACTCAAGCAACAGGGCCACCCCCACGGACAAGCGGGCAACGGCGTTGAAATAGAAAAGCTGGCAGCCTGCGACTCCGATAAGCCCGAAAAGCAGGATGGTGAGCCAGTTGTCCTTGAGTTGGTGCCAACGACCGCGAAGAACCACGACGGCGGGAATCACCAGGATCAGGGCGGCGCCGGTCAGTCGCACGGCAACCGCGGCCCCGGGTGACCATCCGGTCTCCAGCATGGATTTCGCGAACGATCCGGATGTACCGAAAACGGCGGAAGAAAAGAGCGCGATGCCGAGTCCTGATGCCAGGAATCCCTTTGCATCAGCCTTCGTCGTTGGAGCTGACACAGCAGCCTCCTGTCAGGAGTAAAGTGGGCTTATGGTCATGACAGTACTCCCGAGCCTTGTAAGGAGTCAAAGTGCTTTTTGCGCCTGACACCGAGGTTGCCCTGCGTAGCGTCGTCAATCTGATCAATACCGCGGCCAACGGTGAAGAAGCGCTGGCTACATTGGAGGACCTCGACGCGTTCCTGGACGCCGAAGAATTCACGGGCTCCCGCACCAACTCACCCGCGGAACTGAGCAGCATCAAACGGCTCCGGAGTGAGTTGGCTGCACTCTGGAGTTCCGACGAAGACACGGCGGCCAAGTCCGTCAACAAGCTTCTCACCGACGCCAAAGCACTCCCCCAACTGGTGAAGCATGACCATTGGGATTGGCACCTCCACGCCACCACCCCGGAAGCTCCCCTGGCCGACCGAATGGGGACCGAGGCCGCCATGGCCATCATTGATGTGATCCGCAGCAAGGAAATGGAGCGGATGCGGGTGTGCGCAGCAGAGGACTGCGACGCTGCCGTGCTGGACCTTAGCCGCAACCGCTCCAAGCTCTACTGCGATACGGGCAATTGCGCCAACCGCGCCCATGTTGCGGCGTACCGGGCGCGTAAGGCCGCCGGAAGCGATTAGGTCCCGGCGGGGGTCAAACCGACCCCTCTCTCACCTGTGACCAAGGTCACATTTATTAATGCATCACGATTCCCCACCCCGCCCTACCTACCCCTCAGAAAGAAAATTCGGGCGGCTCCCAAAAGCTAGCCCGGCGAGGGTGCCAGGGAAAAGGAATCGTATGCGGAAGCAATCGGAGCACACACATGCTCGCGTTCGGGGCAGGTGGGGTGGTGAGACTGCGCATGCGGTGCTTGGCTTCCTTGCCTGCCTGCTTCTCGTCCTTGTAGGGATGACAGCGTACGGAGTGGTCAACCCGTCCGTGCCCGCGTCGGCGGCCCCTGGCTCGCCCGGGGTCACCCAACCGGGCAGCCTCATCTACAGCGAAGACTTTTCCAACCAGAACGCAGCCGCAGCCCCCATCCCCCTCGGTTCCTATGCCGGCGGGACTGCCGCGGGTAACGAGCAATACACGGCAGATGCGGCATGGCTTCCGGGGGCACAGGCGTGTAACGGCTGGATCCTGCGGCAAGGTACGCCCGTGCCAACCAACGGCGGCCTCCTGAACATCCTGACGAACGACCAGTGCGCGCGCAACAGCGCCTTCACTATTTTGGGCAACATGGCCTTCGCCATGGGCAAGTACCAGGGCATGACCGACGCCCAGGCTGCCCAGAACCAGATCCTCAGCGAGTACACGAACAGCACCACTGGCATCCAAACCGCAGGCCTGCAGCTTCAAACAACCAAGAACAGCATCCCCACCATTGCCGGCCATTTCTACGCGGTCTCCGGCATCTTCGGCGAAACAAATTGCTTCTCCAACCACGCCCGCCAGGAGTTCTCCATCCTGGTCAACGGCGTGGCCACGGTGGTCGGCACCAACTTGGACCCCTGCACGGACCCCAGCCGCCAGACCATCACCATCAACGCAACCGATTTCAGCATCGCGAAGCTCCAGTCCGGGGCCATCCAGGTACCGGTCACCGGCACCACGCCCACCCTGGGCATCCGGGTGCGGAACCTGACCGCCAACGGCAACGGCAACGACGTCGGCTTCGATCTCCCGCAATTGGTTGACGTCACGCCGCAACTGGACAAGGCGTTCAACCCGACGAGCATGTACCAAGGTCAAAACACCACCTTGACCTACACGGTGACCAACACCAGCGACTTGATGGCCAAGAACGGCTGGCACTTCGTTGATACGCTCCCCACCGGCCTGACGGCTGTTGGCTCGCTCGGTGGCACCTGTGTGCGCACAGCCGGAACCGTCTCGGGCCGCACCGTCGATGTGACCGGAAACCTGGCTCAGGGCAGCGCTTCCTGCACCATTACGGTGACGGTCACCAGCAACACCCCCGGCGTTTACAACAACTCCGGATGCGTGGCCAACAACGGCTCCGCCGTTCCCAACTGCACCAACAACTTCCCCACCATCACGGGGCTGTACTCCCCAGGAACCGCGCCCCTTACGGTTCTTCCCGTGGTTGACCTGTCCATCACCAAGAGCGTCAACCTGACGGCATACATCCCGGGCCAGCCCATCACGTACACCGTTGTTGTCCACAACAACGGGCCCAGCGATGCCGTCAACGCCGTGTTTACTGATCCCCTGCCCGCTTCCATAACCGGCGCTGCGTGGACCTGTGCCGTGACGGCAGCAGGAACCTCGAACCTGCCGCCGGCCGGTCCCACAGCCTGCAATGCGCCCAACGGCACCGGCAGCATCTCCGGCACGGTTCGGATCAACATCGGCGGAACCCTGACATACACCGTCAAGGGAACCGTGGCACCCGGCACAACGGGAACCATTTCCAATACAGCCACGATTGTTCCGGCCGCGACGACGGCCGTGCCGAACATGCCGGGCGGCGGCCCCACTCCCGTTGCGGGTTCGACCACCAACGTTCCCACAGTCGACACCGCCTGCCCGCCTTCACCCGGCGTGGGCTGTTCAGCGACCGTGACCACTCCGGTAGATCCGCAGTGGACCATCGCTAAGACGGCCACCGTCAACGGAACCACCTCCGACAACCCGTCCGTGAAGCCCGGCGACACGATCACGTACACCGTGACCGCCACCAGCAACCGCGGGCAAATCAACAACGTCGTCCTCACCGATAACCTGGCCGATGTCCTGGACCAGGCAACCTTTGTTCCCGGCTCCGCTGTCCTGACCATCGGTACGGCCGCCCCGGTGCCGGTAGCAAACCCGGTAGCGCCTTCGACCACCCTGACGACACAACCGTTCACGCTTCCTGCCGGGCAGGTCGCCACTCTCACCTACAAGGTGACCGTCAAGCAGGATGCCTGGAGCTCCCAGCTGGTCAACTTCGCCACCGGGTCAGGCAGCGTCACCCCGGTCCGATGCGCCACTGGCAGCACCCCCTTGGCACCTGAGTGCTCCACCACGCACCACACCCCAGCCAAGATCCTCATCGAGAAAGTCGGCGAGTCATCCGCTGGAACGTGGGTGCCGATGTCTGGTTCCACGTGGGCCATCCTCAATGACGCGGCCGGGGCTCCCGGCACCGTCATCAACAGCTACACGGTGTCACCCATCGCGGCCCAGACCGGGCAATTCCAACTCGAAGGCATCGAGCCAGGCGTCTATTGGCTGGAAGAAACAGCTGCCCCGAAGGGATTCAGCCTGCTGGCGGAGGCCGTGCAGTTCACGGTGGCTGCCAACGGTTCCGTGACGCTGGGCCAAGGCAGCGGATCCGGTGTCGTTACAGCGAGCGATACCGACGCCAACGGCATCTACCTGGTAACCGTCCGGGACGTGCCCGCCCTGAAACTGCCGGAATCAGGAGGGATTGGGTGGTGGCCCTTCACTGCGGGCGGAGCGTCCCTGCTTCTGGTCGCCGTCGCCCTGGCTTACCGGAACCTGCGCCGCACCCGAATCCACAACTCAGCATGACTTCAATCACGGCCCGCCGCAGATAGGCGTGGCCACCACCCCGGAATGTTCGCTCCCGAGCATCGCACCATCACAAGAAAGAGGAAAAAGTGAGTAATCACAGCTCCCGGCGTCTTTGGAAGACCGCCGCCGCCACCATTGCCGGGGCGGTGTTGGCAATGTCCTTCTCCGTGGCTCCCGCAACGGCGGCACCACTGGTTGACAACACCAAGACCGGCTCAATCACCGTCCACAAGTTTGAGCGCCCTTCCACGCCCACCGGACTCCCCAACAATGGCACGGCTGTTGACACCACCGGCCTCAAGCCGTTGGCAGGAATCCAGTTCACCATCCAGCAGGTCAACACCATCGACCTCTCCACCAACGCTGGCTGGGACAAAGCAAACAACCTGAGCGGTTCCTTCACCCCGTCCAACCCCACAGGTTCCATCACCGGCGCGGGTTACACCTTGGGCACGGCTCAGGCCAAAACCACCGACGCCGCGGGAACCGCGGCATTCGGCACCCTGCCGCTGGGCCTCTACCTCGTCACTGAAACCAACTACCCTGCCGGCGTAACGCCGTCAGCTCCGTTCTTGGTTTCCGTGCCGTTGACGGACCCGAACAACAAGAACAACTGGATCTACGACGTCAACGTCTACCCGAAAAACTCCGTGACCGGTGCACAGAAGACCGTCACCGATGCCCCCGCGGTCAAGTTCGGCGACCAGGTCAACTTCACCATCACAGGTGACATCCCCAACGAGGCCGTCATCGATGGCTACAAGGTCACGGATAAGCTTGATTCCAAACTGACCTACGTCGGCGCTACCGCCACTCTGGTTGACGGAACCGTCATCACCAACGGGACCGATTACACCGTTGCTTTCGACGCTGCCACCAACACCGTCTCGGTTGTGTTCACCCCCGCAGGCCGCCTGATCCTCGCAGCCCACAACACCACCAGCGTTCAGGTTGTTGTCAACACCACCGTCAACACCATCGGTGAAATCGAAAACGTCGCTGTGGTCTACCCCAATGCGGGTAGCTTCACCGGGACCCCGGGCCAGCCCGGCGGCCCCATCGTCACTCCCCCGGTTGTCACCAAGTGGGGTGCCCTGACTCTCCAGAAGGTCGACCAGAACGGGGCAGCCCTGTCCGGCGCTTCCTTCTCGGTGTACGCCAACCAGGCTGACGCCAAGGCAGGCACCAACCCCATCAACCTCGGCGGCAAGACCACGTTCACCGTGGCCGCTGACGGCACGCTGACCCTGACCGGCCTGCGTTACTCGGACTGGGCCAACGGCGCTGCTGTAGCTCCGGGTTCCGCCGATTACCGGACCTACTACCTGGTTGAAACCACCGCCCCGGCAGGATATGAACTGCTCGCTGAGCCGATCTCCTTCCTGATCAACCAGGCTTCCACCGCCGTCGGCGTTGACCTGCAGGTCAAGAACATCCCATCCAACGGCGGCTTCCAGCTGCCGCTGACCGGTGGCGTCGGTACCGGTGTCCTGTATGCCGCTGGCGCACTCCTTGTCGTCGGCGCGGCTCTCCTGCTGGTTCGTTCACGCCGGAGCACCAATAACAGCTAGTAACTGAGGACCGTGGGTCCCCAGCCTGAACACCAAAGTGGGGAAGAACGCCGGTTAAGCGCTCTTCCCCACTTTGCTTCCCCAGAGCACAACCCTCCCCAGGATCTTCATGTCAAAGCCTCAAACCTCCAAGCCGCGGGCGCGGCGTACCCTCCGCGACACGTGGAGCACACAGCGAATCCTCATCGTTGTGGCCGCGATCCTGGGCATCGGGATCCTTCTGTATCCCACTGCTGCCGCCTGGTTCTCGGACCGCGTCCACGCCACGGAGATCAGCGGGTACGTGAACACCGTTGAAAGCATGTCGCCGTCCGCGCAGGAAGCCCTTCTGGATGAGGCACGACAGTTCAATAAGGAACTGCCTTCAGGACCACTCCGTGATCCCTACTCACTGAATGAAAACGGCGAGCAGACAGTTGTTGGCGCAGGCTCCGAGGCGTATAAGAAACTGCTCGACGTCGGCCCCGAAGGCATGATGGGACGCATCAGCATTCCCTCCATCCACGCAGACCTGCCCATCTTCCACGACACAGATGACGAAACCCTGTCCAAGGGCGCCGGACACCTCTTCGGGTCCGGGCTTCCGGTAGGCGGACCTGACACGCACAGTGTCCTCACCGCGCACTCGGGCTTCGTCAACGCCACGCTTTTCGACAATCTGGACAAAGTCGTGGAAGGCGACGTCTTCTCTGTGACCGTGCTCGGAGAAACCATCTACTACAAAGTCGATCAAATCCTGAAAGTGCTCCCGGAGGACACCGACGCACTCCGAAAGGTCCCCGGCAAGGATTTGATCACCTTGGTCACGTGCACTCCCAAGGGCATCAACAGCCACCGCCTACTGGTCCGCGGACAGCGCATCGACCCCCCTTCGGGTGACTCCGCGCAAACGGTTCCCAGCCAGGCGCTGGACCCCGGGTTCCCCTGGTGGGCTCTTGGCCTGCTCGGCAGCTCCATCGTGATGGTGGTGGTTACCAAGCCACGAAGGGCTCCGTCAGAAGAATCGGAGGAATCCTCAAAGCCGGACACCCCCACGGATGACCTCGCGGACACGCTGCTGGGCTAAGCCGCATTCTCCGGCCAAGTGACGCGGTCCCCTGCCACCAAGGACATTCGTCCAAGGCTTACGTCCCTGCCTGGAACCAGGAGGTATGGCTGAACCAGTCCCAGCGCAAAGCCGGCTGAGTGTTCCAAGGCAAAATGCATGGCGTCACCGCCCATCCCCGCAAGCCGGACGTCTGAAACAACGACGGCGGCCCGTAGGTCCTCCCGCTGCGCGGCGAGTGCGTCGTAGCACTCCGCGATCACGGACGTGGCCGGTAGGTGCTGATCGGCCAACATTGCTTCCGTGGCAAGGTATACCTGGTCGCCGTCTTCCTTTATCGCTGCCGCGAACGGATACAGCTCCCCGTAGGCAGAGAGACAGCGAACGGCAAATGGAAGGGCAGCACTGAGCAGGCAATCCACATCATCCTGCGCTGTCTGATCTGCGGTTTCCCGCCATGAAGCCATCAGTTCCCCCAAGAAACGTCATCCGGCCGGTTGCTGTGCGGCTCACCCTACTCCCGGTGGTCCTTCAAGAAAATGCCTTGCGGAACCAGGATGTCAGGGCGGGCGCAGATCCAGCCTGCCAAGGGAGATCGTGCGCGCAACAAAAACGCTCCCCCACCTCGGTGGGGAAGCGCTTGAAACTTAGCGTCCGGCGTCGGGCGTTTCCGTGTCATCGGGCGAGTTGGGGACATCGGACACACCGTGGCCCCGTTTGGAACTGAGGTTCACGCCCGAACCCTTGCCGAGATAGTCGGCGTTCTCTTTATGGCTCATGGACAGCATGGCCGCGACAACCAGGCTCACGATGAACGCGATGCCGGCGCCGGTGAAGGCGAGATCGAACCGGGGCGCCCGTGCGCTGCCCCCCGAAGCGAAGATGAGTACGGCAACGAAGGCCAGCACTGCAAAGAACGCGGAGAACATGAGGGGTCCCTTGACCGAGGTCCGCATCTTGCGCGGTTCTCCTGGTGTCTGGTCTGCCACGGTCATTCCTCCAATGGTGGCGGTGGGTGTCCCGCCGGTCTGCAAAAGTTCTACAACGAGTAGAACGTCCAGCTACTAGTTTACGGCCTCCGGCGAAGCTCCCGACGCAGAGGCCGTCGCAGCCCCAGGGTTAGCCGTCCGGGCGTCGTGCCTCAGGGTCAAACCGGAGAGCATCCACAGCACTCCCGAAAGGATGGCGCCGCCCCCGGCCACACCAAGCAACGCGTGGGCACCCAAGGCGGTGAAGAACGGCAACAGCACAGCGGTGCCGACGGAAATAATGCCGGAAAAGAGCCAGTCGCGGGCCACAACATCCCGCTTACGGAAACCGTGGACCAGCTCAAGCAGGCCCATAACCAGCAACGCCAGCATTGCCGACAAAGCGACGCCCGCATCCGACTGGGTGGCCAACGCACCCGCACCGCCAGCAGCGACAACCACGGGTACGGCAATCGGCAGGGCCCGCGACATCCACAGGGCCGCTGCTGTACCCAGCAGGTACAACCCCACGGCCCAGGCAAGGACCTGCACAGAAGGCGAAGCCCAGAAGATCGTGACGGCCCCGAAGACCAGCGCAACCGTGGCACGGATCAGCACGGGTTTCCAGAGCCCCGCCACAGCGTCAGAGGGAGTCTTGGCGGGAGTTTTTGGAAGAGTCACCCATCCAGTTTAGTGCGAACCCAACACCATCCAGCGATCGGTCCGCGCCCGCAATCCCAACGTCACTCCACGGGCCAGCATGTAGCCCAGCGCAAAGGCGGCCCACAGCCACAGCAGCCCCGCCTCGCCGTCGGGCCTTACTTGGTGGATGACGTACAAGAGCGGCAAGTAGACGGCCAGGTTTACGACGCCGGCAATCGCCAGGTAGCGCGCGTCACCGGCACCGATAAGGACCCCGTCGAGAACGAACACATATCCGGCCAACGGCTGCCCGAGCGCCAGTACCCAGAGCGCAACAGTCAAAGCGGAGCGCACCCCGGCATCGGAGGTGAAAAGATAACCCGCCCAAGGGGCCGCCACAGCGAGCAAGGCCCCCGTGATCACGCCGAATCCGAGCCCCCAGCGGACCATGGTGCGCGTCAACTCCCGGACCCGGCCAGCGTTCCCGGCGCCGAGTTCCTTGCCAATCAGGGCCTGCGCTGCAATTGCCAGGGCATCGAGGGCAAAAGCAAGGAAGGAAAAGATCGTCATGGCCAACTGGTGCGCGGCCAGGTTGACAGCCCCCTGGGCGGTGACGACAAGAACTGTCGCGAGGATGCCGAGCCGCAAGCTGAGCGTTCGCAGCATGAGCCAGGAGCCGACCCTGGTCATGGCCCTGATTCCGTGCCAGTCGGGTCGTAGGGAAACGCCGTGTCGCCGCGCGTTCCGGCCGACCATCACCAGATAGACGGCGGCCATGGCCCACTGGGCGATGCTGGTGCCGATCGCCGAGCCCGCAACGGACAGGTTCAACCCATAGACCAGGAACCAGTTGAGGGCGATGTTCAGCGCAAACCCCGCCGTTGCTACCAGCAAAGGCGTGCGGGTGTCCTGGAGTCCGCGGAGAACGCCTGTCCCGGCAAAGATCAGGAGCATGGCGGCCAAGCCGGGCATGGACCACCGCAGGTAATCTACGGCGAATACGCGCACATCCCCGGCGGCACCCATGAAACCCACCAGGGGCTCGGCGGCAACAAAGCCGACCACCGCGAGCGCCAAACCGAGCAGCAGCGCCAGCCAGACGCCGTCGCGCCCTGCTGCCAAAGCCTTCCCCAGCTTGCCGTCGCCGATCGCCCGGGCGACTGCCGGCGTCGTCGAGTAGGCCAGGAAGACCATGAGACCCACTGCAGTGTGCAAAACAGTGGACGCGAGCCCGACGCCAGCCAGCTGGTCGACCCCCAAATGTCCCACGATCGCGGAGTCGGCCAGGAGGAACAGGGGCTCGGCGATCAGTGCGCCAAAGGCGGGAACAGCCAGGCGCAGGATCTCGCGGGCATTGGAGCGAGGTGTGGTGGTTGTGGTCTCAGGCACTAAACCAGCCTAGTGGGCCGTGTGGCGGGTACATTTGAGGCCGTGTCCAACGAGCATCCCGTCACAGTTTCCGTGGCCCGCACTATCCTTCCCGGCTATACCCGGCAGGCGAATGCTTGGGCGCACGCCGGCCAGGAATTGGCACGCGAATGGCCGGGCTACCTCGGATCCGGGTGGGTGCGGAACGGCGAGGGCTCGAATGAGTGGCACATGCTGTACCGCTTCGCGAATGCCGGCGCGCTGCAGGCTTGGGAGGATTCCGAGGAGCGTCGCTGGTGGATAGACAGCGCCAGGGACATGATGGAGACAACCCGGGTGGAACGGCACACGGGAATCGAGGGCTGGTTTTCCCGGCCGGGCGATGTTTCGGTCGTGGTCCCCGAGACCGTTGCGCCACCCCGCTGGAAGCAGGCCATCAGCATCTTCCTGCCGTTCTTCCCGCTCAGCCTGCTGGCGAATTTCCTGCTCCACCCGGTCACCCAACATTGGCCGTTGGTGCTCGCGGTACTGCTCAACATCGTCATCCTGACCCCGCTGATGACGTATATTTTCCTGCCAATCACTACTCGTTTGCTTCAACCGTGGCTTCAGAAGCCGCCACGGAAGCGCCGGGCACGGCTGAATTCCTAGTTCGCGGCGTTAGTCACAATCGGCCACGATTAGTTGACACTTCAACTTATCTTCGGAAGTGTTGAAGATATGAACAAGTCCAGCTTGACCACCACAGCCCTGACCATTCTGCGCGTTATTGCAGGATTCCTCTTCGCCGCGCACGGTTGGCAGAAGTTCAACGAATTCACCATCGCCGGCACCCAGGCATCCTTCGCCCAAATGGGCGTTCCGGGTGCTTCCGCAGTCGCCCCAATCGTCGCGACCCTCGAGCTCGTAGGCGGCATCGCGCTGATCATCGGCTTCCTGACACGCGTCTTCGCCGCCCTCCTGGCCGTCGACATGCTCGGCGCACTGTTCCTGGTACACGCCCCGGCCGGCATCTTTGTCGGCAACGGTGGGTACGAGCTGGTGCTGCTCTTCGCCGGCGCCGCCTTGGCACTGGCACTGGCAGGCGCGGGCCGGATCTCAGCCGACGCCGCACTCTTCGGCCGAAAGGGATCGAAGCTCCGCGTCCTCGCGTAAGCCCCCCGACGCTCTCTCACGAAACACCCCAAGCCCCCCGACGCTCTTTCACGAAACACCCCCCTCCCCGGGACGCTCTCTCACTCCCGGACGGGACGTGAGGGAGCGTCGGCGGTTAACGGGCGGGACGTGAGGGAGCGTCGGCGGTTAACGGGCGGGACGTGAGGGAGCGTCGGCGGTTAACGGGCGGGACGTGAGGGAGCGTCCTAGCCCGCGACCCCCGTGAGCTCATTGGGGACGTGGTCGAGTTTCGCGGACCTGGTCACCTTGCCGGCGTTCAGGTCCACCGCGTGAAGTGACTGCGAGGCAGGTTCGGTGACGAACGCCGTCGAGCCTTGAACGAAGAGCGTGGGTCGCGGGTCCTGCCACGTTGCCGACTCTTCCCACGCGGCCACGACCGGGATGTTGGCGGTGACGGCGCCGGAGAGCGGGTCGATGACCCGCAGCCCACCATCAGAGCCGAGCACCAGCGCCTCGCCTGCAGGACCGCGACCCAAGGAGCGGAACGAGTAGCTGGTGCCGATGTCCACGAGCTGCATGGTGGCAGTTTCGGTGTTGACCAGCGAGATCCGGGTGGGTCGTTCGGGCTTTGCGGCCTTGTCCACCTTGTAGTCGCCCAGGATCACCGGGGATTTTTCCGACCCGGCTTGGCTCCCCAACCTCCCGTAGGCATCAGGACTGGGCACCTTGGTGATGGCGCCGTCTTTGTAGATCAGCATGCCGTTTTCGCACCCCACCACAACTGCTTCACCTGCGGCGACGGCCTCGCCATGAACACCAGGGCAGTCCTCGTTACGCACGATTTCCTGCCGCTCCTGCCCGGCGCCGGCGGAGAGCACGGCGATTCCGGAGCGGCTTTCCTCGTTGCCAAGGGTCACCAGCAGCTTGCCGCCCTCCAGTTCGACCGCCACGCCGTGGTGCGGCTCCGGCGTGACGTAGCTATCCGTGGCGGGCAATTTTCCGCCTTCCGCCGCAGCGCCCAGCGCGGATGTCGTGAAGCTGTCCACCTTGCCCGAGCCGTCATTGAATAACACGGTCCTGTTCGCATGCACCACCACATGCCCCGCCTTGTCTGCGGCGAAGGCCAAGTCCGTCAGCTTGGGATCCGCCACGTAATGATGGCTGTGGTCGCCATGGGGTTCGGTCCAGGCGCCGGCGTCGAAGAGGCGGAAGGCGTCGCCGGTAGAGACGAACACGTGCCTGCCGTCGCCGGCCGGGTTGAGGCGGTTGAAGCCTGTCATTTCCGCACTTCCCACCCGCTCAAGGGAGGCGGCATCGAGAACCTCAATGCCGGCGTCGTGGGTATAGACGAGACGCGGCGTCGGCGCGCCGGCCTCTTTCGGGGCGGCATCCGAAGCGGCTGAAGGGGATGCCTCGCCTGCACTGCCGCCGGGGGCGGCGCAAGCGGTGAGCAAAAGAGCGGAAAGTCCGACGGCGGCTAATGGCCGCACGTGCGTACGGCGCCGTCGGGAGGTGAGGACAGGGGTCATGAGGGTTGCGTGATGAGACATGGCTTAAATGATATTGATTCTCATTTAGACCGCAACTTGTGAGGTTGTATGCGTGCTGCCAGTGCCATCCAGCGCGGGCAATGACGCGTCTGCTGGCGGAGACACCAGGCGCCGACTTAGTCACGTAACAGAAACCTGCCGACAGTAAACTTCCAGCATGAGCGACGCTGCCGGCAATTCTGTGACCCTCCGCTTCCTTGCGGCCCCCACCGACGTCGGGCACAGCGGGTCTGTCGACGCCGGGACGGTCCTTGAGTGGGTGGACAAGGCCGCCTATGCGGCCGCGGTGGGCTGGGCCAAGTCCTATTGCGTCACGGCCTACGTGGGCAACATCCATTTCACCGATCCCGTGAACAGCGGAGACATGGTGGAAGTAACCTCCACGATTGTTTACACCGGCCGGTCCTCCATGCACATCCACACCGTGGTCAGCTCCCGGGATCCCAAAGGCGGGCCCGAGACGATGCACAGCCAGTGCATGGTGATCTTCGTGGCTGTTGGTCCTGACGGCAAGCCGATCCCGGTCCCGCAGTTTGAGCCGTCCACGCCTGCGGAAATTGAGCAGCGCGATCACGCGCTGGCGCGCATCGAGGTCCGTGAGCAGATCGTTAACGCGATGAACGCGCAGGAATATACCGATGCCGGGACAGCCGAGCGCGTCGTGTTGCGGTTCATGGCGTCCCCCACGGATGTGAACTGGGGCGGCAAGGTTCACGGCGGCATCGTGATGAAGTGGATTGACGAGGCAGCGTACGTTTGCGCCTCACGCTACTGCGGCAAAGATACTGTGGCCGTGTTCTCAGGCGGCGTTCGCTTCTACAGGCCGCTGCTGATCGGTCATGTCGTGGAGGTCGAAGCGCGACTCGTCTACACCGGTGCCAAGGGCATGCACGTCGCCGTCCACGTCCGTTCCGGTGATCCAAAGACCCGCGAGATGAACCTGACGACGTACTGCCTCACCGTGATGGTGGCACGCGATGAAACCGGGACGGCCGTGCCCATCCCCGCTTGGGAACCTGTGACGGAAGAGGACAAGAAGTTGCATGCGCATGCCCGGGAACTACTGGAAATCCGTGGCCGCGCCCCGGGAAACCGCCTGCCGGATCACCTTTTGAAGGCAGCCGGCGCCTAAGCCCGTCGCTGCCCCGCTCCTACGTCGTTGCCCAACAACGGCAAAGCGGGTTAGGAACGCGCTAGAGCTCAACCCACCAAATTCTCCGCGGCACCATCCATGTGCGCGATGATCGTCTCGCGTGCTTTGGCCGCATTCCCGGTTTCGATGGCCGCAACAATGTCGTGATGTCGCCCGACACTCATGTTCCGGGTTGCGCGTTCCAGGCCGGCGAACATGATGGACATCCGGATGGAGCCTTCCAAGGATTCCCACGAGTGCAGCAGGGTTTCGTTTCCGGACAGGCGGCAGAGGGTGCGGTGGAATTCGAGGTCGGATTCGATCCGCTCCTCCAAGGACGATTTGGCGGCCTTTTCCATAGTGTCGACGGCGGCACGCAACTCTGCCAGCGCGGCTTCCTTGTCGGGCATATCGCTCAAGGTCCGGGCAGCGAGGGATTCCAGGACGCCGCGAACAGCGAAGATGTCCCGGATTTCCTTGACGTCCAGGTGCCGGACGGACATCCGGCCGCGCGCCCCGGCTGAAATCAGGCCTTCCTGCTCCAGTTGCCGCAGGGCTTCGCGCAGAGTGCCGCGGCTGATCTGGAGCATTTCGGACAGTTCGGTCTCGACGAGGTGCCGCCCCGGTTCAAGTTCCCCGCTGGTGATCGCGGTCCGCAACGCAGCGAGTGCTTGCTCGCGCAGGCTCTTCTTCTCGAGTCCCAGCAGGGATGCGGTGGCCATGGTGTGTCCTCGGTTCTATGGGCGACTGCTGACAGTCCGGTGTTAACTGTTGATACTACGGGCAGCAGGGCGGGACCGGCATCACAAACCAGCCCCGCCACTTCACGAAAGTCAGCCCAGCTCCGCCAGCACCTTTGCAACGATCCGATCTACGGACAGTCCGTAGCGCTCGTGAAGCGTCGGCAAGGCGCCAGCGTCGAGGAACTGGTCCGGAAGCGCAATGGGCACCACGCGCTTGCCAAGACCGGCACTTACGACGGCGGACGCAACAGTTTCGAACAGACCGCCGACTACGGTGTGGTTTTCCAGCGTGACGGCCAGCCGGTCGGTGTTTAGTTCGGCGAGCACTGTTTCCGAGTCGAACGGCTTGATGGTTGGCGTGTGAACCACGGCAACGTCCACGTTGTGGGCTGCCAAGGCATCCGCAGCCTGGAGTGCCCGCATTGTCATGAGTCCGGAAGACACGAACACCACATCGTTGCCACCGCGCAGGACCTTGGCCTTGCCCAGCTCAAAGGTGTAGTCGTACTCGTCCAGGACCGTTGGCACGTTGCCACGCAACAGGCGCAGGTACGTGGGCCCATCGGATGCAGCGAGCTGCGGGACGGCCTGCTCGATGTCCACGGAATCGCAGGGATCCACGATGGTCAGGTTTGGCATTCCCCGGAAAATCGCCATGTCTTCCGTGGCCTGGTGGCTTGGACCGTAGCCCGTGGTGAGGCCAGGCAGTCCGCCTATGATGTTGACGTTCAGGTTCGGTTCGGCGATGTCCAGGCACAGGAAATCGTAGGCACGTCGGGCGGCGAACACAGAGTAGGTGGATGCGAACGGAATGAGGCCGGTTTCTGCCATGCCGGCTGCTGCTCCGAAGAGCAATTGTTCGGCCATGCCCATTTGGAAGAACCTCTCCGGGAAGGCCTTCGCGAAGATGTGCATGTCGGTGTATTTGCCCAGGTCTGCGGTCAACCCGACTATCGCAGGGTTGGCCTCGGCCGCTGCAACCAGTGCGTGGCCGAACGGAGCGGACGTGGTCTTCTGCCCCGGGTCGGCAAAGGACGCGATCATGGCCGAGGTCTTGAGCTTCGGCTTCCCCACTGAAACCGCGCCCGCCGCCGTCGTAACTGTGCTCATGCTGAAGCCGTCCCTTCGTATCCTGCGGTCAACTGGTCGCGGCAGATCTGCCATTCGTTTTCTTCGATGCGCATGAAATGCGCCTTTTCGCGGGTTTCCAGGAGCGGGACGCCCCGCCCCACCTTGGTGTCGCAGAGGATCACGGAAGGTCGCCCGACCGCACCGGAAACCGAGGCGATGTTGTCGAACGCCGTCAGCAACGCACCGACGTCGTTCCCGTCCACGCGCTGGGTGTACCAGCCGAACGATTCCCATTTCTCGGTGACCGGTTCGGTGCGCAGCACCGTGTTGGTTGCACCATCGGCCTGCAGGGCGTTGATGTCCACCATGGCGGTCAGGTTTCCAAGCTGGTGGTGGTGCGCCCCCATAGCGGCTTCCCACGTGGAGCCCTCGTCAAGTTCACCATCGGAAAGGAAGTTGATGACACGGGATGCGGACCCCTGAAGACGCAGCCCCAACGCCATGCCGACGGCGATTGTGAGGCCGTGTCCCAGCGAACCGCCGGAGATTTCCATGCCGGGCGTGTAGGTGGACATGCCGGACATGGGCAGGCGGGAATCGTCGGAGCCGTACGTTTCGAGTTCGGCCACCGGAACGATACCGGCTTCGGCCAGCGCCGCGTAGTGCCCGATCGCGTAGTGCCCGGTGGAGAGCAGGAACCGGTCGCGGTCAGCCCAATGCGGGTCCTCGGAGCGGTAGTTGAGCTGGTCGGCGTAGACGGCGGCGAGCATGTCTGCCGCTCCAAGCGCCTGGCCAACGTACCCCTGACCTTGGACCTCGCCCATGTTCAGGGCGTGGTGCCGGATTCGGTAGGCGGCGGCACGGAGGCGGTCAACGCGTTCGCGGGCGGGAGCGGACGCGGTGGCCGCTTCGACTGATGAGAGTGTCACGTGGAATTCCTTTCGGAGCCGGGCGTGTACCGCTGGGGTGACGCCCGACGTCGAGGGCTGCTTTAGGCGTTTATGGTCTGGGGAGTTTTGCTGGCGGCTTCTTCGGCGAGCTTCCGCTCACGCTTGCCCCAGGTTTCCCTCGTGGAGAGCGCTGCCCACAGGCCGATGGCTGCGTAGGCGCTGAAGAGCAAGGCCGGCCCCATCCACCCCATGCTGACGAAGAGCAAGGTGGTGATGAACGGGGTGAAGCCGGACACCATGGCGGAGATCTGGTAGGCCAGTGAAGCACCGGAGGACCGGGTCTTGGCCTGGAAGAGTTCCGGGAACCATGCGCCCTGGGCGCCGGCCAGCGAGTTCTGGCACACGGCGTAGGCCACCACGATGGTGGCGATGATCAGGAGGAACAATCCGGTGTTCACCAGCATGAACATGGGGATGCCAAAGACAACCGCGAACGCTGTGGACCAGATGTAGACGGGTCGGCGGCCTACTTTGTCGGTGAGCTTGCCCCAGTAGTAGGTTGCGAAGATGCCTATGCCTGCCGCGATGCAGAGGGCCACCAGCGTTTCGGTCTTGTCTGCCAGCTTGTTGGTGTGGAGATAGGAGATCATGTATGTCACAGACACTGCGTATCCGGCGGTTTCTGCGATGCGCAGGCCGATGCCCCGGACGATGTTGCGCCAATCGGTCCTGATGACCTCGACAATGGGGGACTTCACGATGTCACCCTTGGACTTGACGTCCTCGAACACCGGGGACTCCGGAACCTTGGAACGGATGATCAGGCCGACTGCCACCAGGACGATGCTGGCAAGGAACGGAACACGCCAGGCCCACTCGGAGCCGAGGCCCACACTGCTCAGGAACACCAGATTGGCCAGGAGCAGCCCCACGGGGAAGCCGGCCTGCACGATGCCCGTGAACTGGCCCTTCTTGCGCCACGGTGCGTGCTCGTAGCTCATCAGGATGGCTCCACCCCACTCAGCGCCGAAAGCCAGACCTTGGATCACACGGACCAGTACCAACAGCGCTGGCGCCAACAGGCCCACCTGCTGGTAGGTGGGCAGCAGGCCGATGGCAAAGGTAGCCAGGCCCATGAGGACCAGGGACGCCACCAGCACAGGTTTGCGGCCCAGCTTGTCGCCGAGATGGCCACCGATAATACCGCCCAGGGGACGGGCAGCGAAGCCGACGCCGAGGGTCGCGAAGGAGGCCAGGGTGCCGGTCACCGGGTCGGCGCCCGGGAAGAATGCCGTACCGAAATACAGTGCAGCCGCGGTGCCGAAACCGATGAAGTCATAGGTTTCGATGACTGCGCCAACGCCGGATCCGACGGCGACGCGCTTTGCTTCCTTGGTTCCATGAACCGGACCACGCATGGTCAGAGCTTCGTTGCTCATAGTGTCTTTCCCTTTCAAGAGTGCGGCGCTTCTTCGGCTACCCCACTGTCGACAGTCAACATAATACGTCAACTGTGACCCACGACACCAGCAATGTCAACAGTCGACTCTAAAGGTTGACTGTTGACAGTCAACGGCCTTAACGTGGTTTACATCACTAAGGCGTCTCACCGATGAGGCCCCGACTTAGAGGATCAACGACGATGTTTCATCAACGACTGGGCTGTTCGTCCATCAGCTTCCGCCACCAGGAGCTGGCCACCGCCCTGCACACCATGCGCAACGCAGGCTTCGAGGAGATCGACCTCGGCGCCCTCCCTGGCGTGTGCGATCATGTGCCCTACGTGCTGGACGCCGGGGCAGTCGAGGCAGTTACCGCCGTCGTTTTTCAATCAGGCATGAGCGTCCGTTCGGTGAACGGCGATGTCGGGGACCTGAACGCAACGCTCGACGCCGGGGCCCGGGAAGGCCGGGAACGTCACCTCGAGATGTTGCTGGCTTTGGCCTCCAAGACCGGGGCGAAGGCACTGGTCCTCCCTTGTGGGGCAATAGACCACGAGCCCAAGCGCGGCCTGAGTGAAGATATCGAGCTTGTAGCCGCCGAACTGATCCACGCCTCGCAGCGTGCGGCGGAGTTCGGCGTCGAACTCTGGACGGAGTCCCTCCACTACTTCCGGCTCTGCTGGAACACCGAACGCGCGCAACTGCTCGCGGACCGGTTGGCCGGTTCCGACGTGGGAATCGTCATGGACTTCAGCCACATCGTCGCCTCAGGCGGGAACCCTGTGGATTTTGTGTCCCGCTTCGGCGAGCGCATCAAACACGTCCACCTCCGTGACGCCGTGCCGGCAACAGACACCGAGCCCGGCAACATCAACCTCAGCATCGGCAACGGCAACGCCGACTTCGCCGCGGGGCTTTCCGCGCTTCGGGACATCGGCTACCCAGGCCATTTCTCGCTGGAACTCGAAACCCGCGACGTCACCCATGACGAACGCCCGGCTGCCGCAGCAAAAGCCGCCAGCTACATCACAGACCTCATCTAACCCCTTCTCATTCCATCCAAGGAGCACCATGACCAACACCCAGCGCACCGCCGTCCTCACCGGAGCCACCTCCGATCGCGGTATCGGCCTGACGACCGCCCGCCGCTACGCCACCCAGGGCTGGGGCGTAGTCATCCTGGACCTCGACGGCGAGAAGTCCGCCAAGGTTGCCGCCGAGATCGCCAACGAATTCAACGTTCCGGCGTTCGGCTACGAAATCGACGTCGCCAACGAGGCCTCCGTCACCGCAGCCCAGGCCGCCGTCGCCGCAGAGGTTGCCGCCGGAAACCTCCCGCCCGTCGGGGCCCTGGCCAACATCGCAGGCATCACCTCACCGGTTCCCTTCCTGGAAACCACGCTTGAGCTGTGGCACAAGGTCATGGATGTCAACGCCACGGGCACCTACCTGGTCACCAAAGCCTTCCTGCCGGACATGATCGCCAACGGCTGGGGCCGCATCGTCAACATGTCCTCGGTCTCAGCGCAGCGTGGCGGAGGCGTGTTCGGCAAGGTCCCCTACTCTGCAGCAAAGGCCGCCATCCTCGGCTTCACCAAGGCACTCGCCCGGGAAATCGGTGAGACCGGCGTGACCGTCAACGCCATCACCCCCGGCGCCGTGGACACCAACATCCGCGTGGGCAGCACCGAAGAACAGGAAGCCGCCATCAACGCCGGCATCCCCCTGGGACGGAATGCCACCACCGAGGAAGTCGCCGCGGTCATCACGTTCCTGTCCTCCGAGGACTCTGCGTACCTGACCGGCACCACCATCGACATCAACGGCGGCAGCCACATCCACTAAGTCCCCGGCCGCCGGAAACCAGAACCAGGACCCACCATGACCAGAATCTTCAACGATCCCGCCGACTTCGCTGACGAAGCCCTCGCCGGTTTCTGTGACGCCCACTCGGACCTCGTCCGCCAGGTGGAGGGTGGCGCAGTCCGCCGCGGCCGCCCTTCCACGCCCAAAGTGGCTGTCGTCACCGGCGGGGGCTCAGGACACTACCCGGCATTCGCAGGCATCATCGGGCCGGGATTCGCTGACGGTGCCGTGGTGGGCAACATCTTCACCTCACCCTCCACCCAGCAGGCCTACTCCGTGGCCAAGGCGGCAAACTCCGGCGCTGGCGTGGTGTTCACCTACGGCAACTACGCCGGGGACGTCATGAACTTCGGCATGGCCAGCGAACGGCTCAACGCCGAGGGCATAGCGACGGAAAACGTGCTGGTCACCGATGACATTGCCAGCGCTTCACCCGCTGAAGCGGAGAAGCGGCGCGGTATTGCGGGGGACTTCGTAGTCTTCAAGGTCATGGGCGCCGCTGCCGAAGCCGGCTTGGACCTTGCTTCCGTTGTCCAGGTGGGACGGAAGGCCAACGATGCCACGCGGACCATCGGCACGGCATTCAGCGGTTGCACCTTCCCGGGGTCCGAGCAGCCGTTGTTCCGCCTTCCCAAGGGGAAGATGGGCCTGGGCCTGGGCATCCACGGCGAGCCAGGACTGTTCGATACCGAGCTGCCGACCGCCGTCGAACTAGGCCAGGAACTGGTCCGCCGCGTGCTGGCGGAGACTCCAGCATCCGGTTCGACACGACTGGCCGTAATCCTCAACGGCCTTGGCTCCACCAAACACGAAGAACTCTTCGTCCTGTGGCGGACCGTTGCTCCCCTGCTGCGCGAGGCCGGTTACACCCTGGTAATGCCGGAGGTAGGCGAGTTGGTGACGTCCCTGGACATGGCAGGTGCCTCGCTGACGCTCACCTGGTTGGATGAGGAGCTCGAGCAGTACTGGACGGCTCCGGCACTGACGCCGGCCTACCGCCGCGGTGCGGTTGGCTTCGAGGCCTCTTCCGCTGTATACACCGAAGCCGATCCCGACCACGTCGCGGAGGCTGACTACTCCTCCACGGCCGAATCCCGCGCCTACGCCGCCCAGTGCCTCCAGGCCCTGGACACGACGGCGGCACTGCTTCGCGATTCGGAATCGATGCTGGGTGACATGGATGCGATTGCCGGCGACGGCGACCATGGTCGCGGCATGGTGCGCGGGTCGGCTGCAGCGTTGGACGCTGCACGCGGGGCCTTCGAACTCGGCGCCGGAGCCGGATCACTGCTCGCTGCCGCCGGCGACGCGTGGGCCGATAAGGCAGGCGGCACGTCAGGCGTCCTGTGGGGTGCCGGATTGCGGGCCTTGGGCCAGCGGCTCGGAGACGCAGAAACCCCGACGCCGGCGGCCCTCGCCGAATCTGTCCGCGCCTTTGCCGAGCGGCTCTCCAGCCTGGGCAAGGCTGAAATCGGCGACAAGACCATGATGGACGCCCTACTGCCCTTCGCTGCCTCGCTTGAGGACCACGTTGGATCAGGCACCGCAGTGGAAGAGGCCTGGTCCGCTGCTGCCGCCGATGCCACCGCAGCAGCCGAGGCAACCGCCGAACTGCGTCCTTTGAAGGGGCGCGCCCGGCCGCTTGCCGAGAAGAGCATCGGCACACCCGACCCCGGGGCGATCTCGCTCGCCATGGTGTTTGCCGCCGTCGGGCCCCATTTCACCGCAGTTCCCGTACCCGCTGCAGCAAATAACTAGGAGAATTCCATGCGCATCATTGTGGGCGCCGACGAAGCCGGCGTTGACTACAAAGACCGAATCCTCGCCGATCTTCAGGCCGACTCCCGGATCACCGAAGTGATCGATATCGGTGTCAACAGGGCAGACGAGGACTTCACCAGGCCCTACCCGTATGTGGGCATTGCGGCAGGCGAGATGATCCGCGATGGCAAAGCAGAGCGGGCCATCCTCTTCTGCGGGACGGGTATCGGCGTGGCCATTGCCGCCAACAAGGTTCCTGGGATCCGCGCCACGGCGGCCCACGATTCGTTCTCGGTGGAACGCTCCATCCTCTCCAACGACTGCCAGGTGCTCACCATGGGCCAGCGAGTGGTGGGCGTGGAGCTGGCACGACGCTTGGCCAAGGAGTGGATCGGCTACGCATTCGATCCGTCATCCGGGTCTGCCGCCAAAGTGAAGGTCTTGAGCGACTTCGAAGGCTGCTAGGCACCCGATTCGAAGGCCAGGGCCCTGCGCTAAGCGTGAGGCCCTGGCCTTTGGCGGACTTCAGCCCAGACGCTGGCTACACTGGCTTCCATGTCCTGCCGAATCAGCGAACTGGTCCTGAATTGCAACGACCCGGAACTTTTGGCAGAGTTCTGGAGCGCCGTCCTTGGCTATGTCGAACTCGACCGGGATGAGGGAGCTATCGAGATCGGCCCACCGGACCGGGGCTTCGGCGGACTCCAGCCCACCATCATCCTGAGCCCAAGCAACAACCCTCGCACGGGGAGGCTGCCCCTTCATATCGACGTCAATCCCGTGGACCGGGACCAGGCAGCCGAGCTGGAACGCTTGCTTGCCCTCGGAGCCCGGCCTGCCGACGTGGGGCAAACCGGCGACGAGCACTGGCACGTGCTGCAGGACCCGGAGGGAAACGAGTTCTGCCTGCTGCACAGGCAGTTGCCGTTCCTCGATTGAAGTGCAACCGTCCTAGAACCCGCCGCCACCACCGGCGTCGCCCGCCATGTTGGCAAAGCGCGAGTAGTGGCCCTGGAATGCGACAACGATGTCCTTGGTAGGACCGTTACGGTGCTTGGCGATGAGGATGTCCGCTTCACCGGCCCTGGGTGATTCTTTGTCGTAGACGTCTTCACGGTGCAACAGGATGACCATGTCGGCGTCCTGCTCGATGGAGCCCGATTCACGGAGGTCGGACACCATGGGGCGCTTGTCCTGACGCTGCTCCGAACCACGGTTCAGCTGCGAGAGCGCAATAACGGGAACCTGCAGCTCCTTGGCCAGCAGCTTGAGCGCACGCGAGAACTCGGAGACTTCCTGCTGGCGGGACTCCACCTTCTTACCAGAGCTCATGAGCTGAAGGTAGTCAAGGATCACGAGCTTGAGGTCGTGCTGCTGCTTGAGGCGGCGGCATTTGGCCCGGATCTCCATGAGCGACATGTTGGGGCTGTCATCAATGAACAGCGGAGCATCGTTCATGCGGCCCATGGTGGTGGCGATCTTGGACCACTGCTCGTCCTTGATGGTTCCCTTGCGGAGATCCTGCAGGCCGATGGTGGCTTCTGCCGACAGCAGGCGCATGGCGATTTCGTTCCGGCCCATTTCGAGCGAGAACATTACTGTGGCCAGGTTGTTCTTGATGGCGGCCGAGCGGGCAAAGTCAAGGGCGAAGGTGGATTTACCAACGGCAGGGCGTGCCGCGATAACGATCATCTGGCCCGGGTGCAGGCCGTGGGTCAGTTCGTCCAGTTCGTAGAATCCCGTAGGAACACCGGTCATGCCTTCGCCGCGATGGCCGGAGGCCTCGATCTCGTCGACGGTGGACTCCATGACGTCCTTCAACGCCACGTAGTCCTCAGCGGTGCGCTTTTCGGCAACCGCGTAGACCTCGGCCTGGGCCTGGTTGACGAGGTCCTCCACTTCGCCGTCCTGGCCATAGCCCATCTGGACGATCTTGGTGCCGGCGTTGACCAAGCGGCGGAGCACTGCGCGTTCTGCCACGATCTCGGCGTAGTAGCCGGCATTGGCAGCCGTGGGGACTGTCTGGATGAGCTCGTGAAGGTAAGCGGGACCGCCGATCCTGTTGATCTCACCGCGCTTGGTCAGCTCATCGGAGACCGTGACGGCATCGGCAGGTTCGCCACGCCCGTAGAGGTCGATGATGGATTCGTAAATGGTCTCGTGCGCCGGACGGTAGAAGTCGTGCCCGCGGACGATTTCGACGACGTCGGCGATCGCGTCCTTGGACAGCATCATGCCGCCCAGCACGGACTGTTCAGCCGGGATGTCCTGCGGGGGTTTCCGGCTCGAGTCTGAAGCGCGTGTGCCCTCGATTGAGTCCAAGTGCGTAACTGACAAGGCCGTCCTCCATTTGTGTACCGCTGCAGGTGTGCAATCCCGGCGGTCCGTAAAGCGCTGTATGCGGGTAGGGATCCCGCCGGTTGCTCCTGACCCTGTCAGGCACGTCCGACAAAATAGCGTTCCGTATCCACAAGTTATCCACAGCTAGCTCCGCAGAGGCGCTTCAATCGTTCATGATTTCGGGGCCCGGGGATCCCGGCAGTGAATAACGTGCCCAAAATGGACACTTCAGACACGTTACAGGAGGTGCCGGAACACCCCTGTGGATAACCTGTGGAATAGCGCCGCCACGTTGTGCACAGACTGTGGGTTACTCTGTGGATAGAGAAATTCTTTCTGCGGAAACCAGCCTCTGACCTGCGGAAACATCGGAATCCGGCTGTGGACTAAAGAAAGATTTGGCACAAAATCATCCACAGCCAATCGGCTGCTTCGAGCCCATCGAGCACCAATGCGTCGCTAAACATGCCGAAAATATGATGCATCTTACAGTCGCGCATCGAATTTGACAGAGCTCTCTCAGAAGCCTATGCCCGAAACGGAATGTGCTGTGGATAACCAACTTCTGGCATAAGCTCTAGGCATGGGGATGAACTTTGGTGACGTGCTGACGATTGTCCTTCCACTCCTGATCCTGGTGGGCCTGCTCTTGGCCTTGACTGCGGCCTTCAAACCCCGCGATACCGGGCTCTCGGACGCTGAGAGGTATCAGCGCGAACTGGCCGCCCGCTCGGCTGCGCACCAAGCTTCCCAGGTGCAGGCTGCACTGGCTCTGCGGGCCCGCATCGAGGCGACAACAAAGCCGAGTCAGAACGAGGCCCAGCAGAGCCAGCAAACGGAACAGAACCGGTCAGCTCTCCAGGCCCAAGCTGCCCGATCCCACGCGGCCGGCCAGACGGGACACCAGCCCGCGGTACTTCCCAATGGACAACTGAACCCGCAGCTTGCTTTCGAGCTGCAGAATTTGGTCCGCAGCGGGAAGAAGATCGAGGCCATCAAAGTCTTGCGCCAAGCTACCCACTCAGACCTGCTCACCGCCAAGAACTACGTAGATCGGCTCTGACAACGCCATGGATTCCATCCTCATCCCGCTTCTGATCCTCATAGCGGTCATTGCGGGCGTACTCCTGCTTATTCGCTCGTTCACCAAGCGCTCCGCCGAGTCCAGGGCGGACGCAGCAGCGTCGAAGCCGCCCAGGGACCCGGTGGAATTGGCGAGGGAATCCGCCGCCAAGCTCAACCAGGAGCAGCACCGGCAGCTCTACTCGCTCATCGCGCGGGGACAAGGCATGGCAGCCATCAAGCTCTACCTCCAGGCGACCGGCGAGGGCCTGCGCGCGTCGCGTGACGCGGTGGGCGCCCTGGCCGCGCACCCCCAGCCGTTCACGCCGGAGGCTCCCGCCAAGGACCTGCTGGCGGACGACGATGACGAGCCGGAGCGTTTCCCCTACCGGTACCGCGCCATCGTCAGCAAAGGCGAGGTGACCCGGGAAGTGAGCAGCAACATGCTCAACGACGAGATTTACGGACGGATCCGGACGCTCGCAAAAAGCGGTGATGTTGAGGGCGCTGCCGTCGCTTTGACGCGCCACTCAGACATCACCATCAAACAGGCCCGCGAGTTCATCGAACTGTTGGACGACTAGCAAACCCTAGAAGTCGAACAGGTCCCCCAGGAAACCTTCTTTTTTCTTGCGCTTGCGCCCATAGCCATCGCGATCGTAGCCATCACGGCGGTCATAGTCTCCACGGCCGTCACGCCTGTCCCGGTCGTCGTACCGTGGCTGCTGTGGACGGGACTCGAAAGGGTTGTAGAGGGGCGGCGGGGCAATCGGAGGTTGGGACGGAGCAGCTGCCGGTCGCGTGGCGGGTCCGGAGTCGGCCGCCACGCGATCGATGATCTTGTCCAGTTCCCCGCGGTCCAGCCACACTCCTCTGCATTGGGGGCAGTAGTCGATCTCGACGCCGCTTCGTTCGCTCATCACCAGGTCAATGGAATCCACAGGACATTTCATGTTTGCCCCAACGTTCGGCGGAACGGAATAGTTCGGATCCACCAAGGCCAGGTCGGCCCGCTTGTTCGGGTTACCTGCCCGCTGAGATCCCGGCCAGGAGCTGTTCAAAAGGCAGCGACTCCAGAACCGGAGCCTTACGCCCGGGCTGGGGACCGCTGAGCAACTGCACCAGCTCGCCCGCTGCCCTGTCCACGCGCGCCGAGAGGGGCGAGCCGCCGTCGTCGGTGTTTCCCCAGTCCTGCGGCCCCGCGAAGACGCCGGTGGCCGCAATCCTGGTACGCAGGTAGCTGAACAAGGGGCGCATGGCGTAATCGAGGACCATCTGGTGGCGGTCAGTGCCGCCGGTGGCGCCGAGCAGCACGGCCTTGCCGTCCAAGGACTTGGGGTCAAGAACGTCGATGAACGACTTGAACAGTCCGCTGTAGGAGGCGCTGAAGACGGGGGTGACGGCAATGATGGCGTCGGAATTCTCGACGCCGGCAATCACCTCAGCGAGGCGTGGCGCAGCATAGCCGGTGACAAAGTTATTGGCGATGTCCACGGCGAGGTCGCGCAGTTCAACCACGTCGATCTTCGCGTCGTACCCTGCCGCCCGCAGCTGACGCGCGGCGGAGGCGGCCAGTTGATCGGCCAGCAGACGGCTCGACGACGGGACACCGAGTCCGGCGGAAAGGACGGTGATGCGGCGGGTTTCCATGGCATTCTCCTGTTGCTTGTTCATCCAGCTTACATGCGTTTGCATCTACATCAATGAACGGGGGCACGTCCGGAAGTATTCCCGGGAAGCCTCAGCGCCCCTCACGTTGGGTCAAAGATGCCACCGTGGCCTGGGAAATCTGCTGCTGGGCAACATCGCGACCCATAGAAGGTTCGCCGTCACCAGGTTGGGGTCCGTAGTTCCCGAAGAACGCATGGTTACCGCCCTGGACCTCCACGAACGTGGCATCCACGGGCAACAGCTCCCGGGAAGCATCGATCTTTTCCGGCGTACTGAGGCCGTCTTCCGATCCGGAGACGGACAGGACCTCCATTCCTACCCGGTCACGCATGGAATCCAGCGGGTAGGAGGCGTACAACAGCAGGCCGTTAACATCCTGGTTCGCCAACGCGAAAGAGCTCGCACTGACTCCTCCCAGCGAATGACCCCCTACCGTCCATGTGGAGATTTCCGGATGGTCCGACATGGCGCCCCTGGCCTGGTTGCCGTCAAGCAGGCTGAGATTCAGGGGCGTCTTCAGGATGACCACCAGGAATCCGGCATCCACTGCAGGCTTGAGGATATCCGCATAGGCCCGGGCCTCCACCTTCGCGCCCGGATAGAAGACCAGGCCCTCCGTAGCTTGCTCTCCGTCCGGCAACATGGTGATCGCCGTCGGGGATTCAACCACGGAAATTTCCGCTGTGGGACCCGCGTTGGCCGCGCCCGCCTGATAGGCGAAGGGATTGAGCCAGGCCAGGATTGCCACCAGCACCAGGATGGCGGCCCTCCCCAACCATGCCCCGACAGCACGAAGAGTGGAGCGGCGCAGGCGCACATTACGCCCTCGCCAGAGCAGGGCGGCCCAAAGAAGTCCGACGACGGCAGCAGTCACCAATACCGCTGGCAGCAGCGGGTGGCCACGCAGGACAGCCGGGTTCCCGATCAGCATTACTGCGGGCACCAATATCAGGGCTGCCGCGCAAAGCCAGGAGGCCCAGAAGAGGGCCGTGCGGCGAGTGGTGACTTCTGACTGAGCCGAACGTAGAACCATACCTCAAGGATAGTTCCATGATGGAGATAATTTTGAACATGGCGGCCAGCCGCCGAACCTATTGCTTCCTGGCGGCGTTCGTGGACAGGAAATCGAGCAGCTTGTCGCGGGCCTCCCGGGCCTCGGCAAAGTTCAGATGGAACTGGTACTCATGGGGAAGTTCTGGCTGATGGCCAGCAGGCCAGAACAGCTCCGTCACCGGAACGCCGGCATCTTTCAAACGATTGCTGTACGGAACCGACTGAAGCCACGTCAGGCCGTCTCCGTTTCCGCCACTGATGAACGTCGGTGGAAAGTCGCTCTGGACAAAGTCGATTGTGGACATGGTGGCACCTGCATAGGTTGCGGACCAGTCCTTGGTGCCGGTGTAGGCCCAGAGGGAGGTCTTGAAGCCCCAGGCAACAATGCCGTTCAAATCTGCCATCGCCCGGAGATCGTAGACACCACAGTGCAGGATGGTGGCAGCCAGGTCCGACTTCTGCAGGGCCGGCTCAATTCCCAAGAGGTTCGCGTACTCGGGATTCACAGTGAGCGTTGTCAGTTGGCTGGCCAACTGTGCGCCGGCAGAGTCCCCCGCCAGAACGATGCGAACCGGGTCCACGTTCAGCTCCGCTGCGTGCGCCTTGATGTAGGCGAGCGCATCGTTGATGTCACGAACGGCTGTGGGATACGTCGCCTCAGGCGCGATCGGGTAACTCAAGCCGATGGTGGTGTAGCCCTCTGCTGCCAGAATCCGAAGATAGGGCTCAACGTCCCTCTGCGCGCCGGAGATCCAGGCTCCTCCGTGGATCCACACGATGGTCGGAAGCGCTGCGGCAGTCCCGGCAGGACTAAAGGCATCAAAGGTGGATCCGGGTTTGTAGGCGATACCTGTTTGGGCCTGCAGCGGAGTATCGGGAACGTACGGGGTCATCTCGTCGATGGTGGACTGCGCACCGCGTTCAAAGACGCTTCGAATCAACATCGCCGACGGCCAGGGCGTTGCCGATAGCACCAAAAGCACAACCAGCAGCACGAGGATCGCCAGGTCCAGTTTCCTCAGGCGCAACGAGCGCTTTCGGGGTGCGCGCGGACCGGCACCCGTTCCTGTTGTTACACGCTCCCCCGCGCTGGCCTGGATCGATTCCAACGGTCCCATCACACACTCCCCCGGTCGGTGCACCTGTGGACCATGCTAAGGGCAAAGTCCGGCGCACGCGGGGGAATCGGCGCGCGTCCACGTCAGGCCAGCGGCCGTGCCGCTCCGAGCAGGACTCCTTCGCCGCCGTCGAACGTCACTGAATGGAATCGGGGCCCGCGGGCGACCTCCAGGAAACCCAATGTCCGGTGCAACGCCAGTGACGCCTGGTTGCGGGCATTGACCACGTACCAGGCCCTATCGGCACGTTGCCAGATCCATGCAAGCCGGGCCTCGGTGAGCTTCCCGGCAACCCCTCTTCGCCTGAAGTCGGGCAGCACCGTAATCCCGGCGAGGTAGTGGCCCGCGGGCGCAGCTCCCTCAGCAGAATCCCATTGGTGTGTCTTGGCCCAGCCCACCACGGCCGGCGTACCTTCCCTCGGAGTGCACTGGGCCATCCCTGCTACCAGAACCAAGCGGGCAGGGTCTGCAATCGCGGCCGAGATGCTGGAGGAGAAGTTCCCTTTGCCCGCACCGTCAAGGCGACCGGCGGCAAGATCGATCTCGACAATCCCGGGCACATCGGCTTCGACGGCGGTGCGGATCACGACAGTCATGTTCCAGCCTAGTTGCGGCGAAATCTTGCAGTGCGGGTCCAAGATCATAGTCTGGGAGGCATGACACAGGAAGCAATCGCCCCGCTGGACGGCGTCCGGGTCCTTGAGCTCGGAAATTACATTGCCGCACCCACCGCCGGCAGGCTGCTGGCCGACTTCGGTGCGGAGGTCATCAAGGTGGAGCGCCCCGGAACCGGCGATGAGCTCCGCAACTGGCGACTCCACAAGGGCACCACGTCCATGCTGTACCGGACGTTGAACCGCAACAAGAAGTCCGTCGTCCTGGACATGCGTACCGAGGCAGGAAAGCAGGCCGTGCTGGAGCTCGTCGCAAACTCCGACATCCTGCTGGAAAACTTTCGGCCGGGCACCTTGGAAAGGTGGGGTCTGGGGCCTGAGGTCCTCAACGAGGCCAACCCGGACCTCATCGTCACCCGCATCTCTGCCTTCGGACAGACGGGGCCACTGTCAGGACGGCCCGGTTTTGCCGCCGTCGCCGAAGCATACGGCGGGTTCCGCAACCTGGTGGGCGACCCGGACCGGGCACCAGTTAGGGTGGGCGTCTCCATTGGCGACTCGATCGCCGGCCTCTATGCCGCCTTCGGCTCCGTGATGAGCCTGTACCAGCGTGAAGCACGACGCCGGGACGCGGCTGGCGCGGCTCCACTCACCGAACGCATCATCGACGTGGCGTTGAATGAGGCAATGTTCTCCATGATGGAGTCACTGATCCCGGACTACCAGGCCTACGGCGTGGACCGGCAACGCGTCGGGGGCCGCATGGAAGGGATCGCCCCCTCGAATGCGTACGTGTGCCGGGACGGGGCGAGCATCGTAGTGGCGGGAAACGGCGACTCGATCTTCCAGCGGTACATGCACACGATCGGGCGGCCCGACCTTGCCGAGGATCCCGGGCTGCAAACCAATGCCGGGCGCTGGGCCAAGCGTGAAGAGCTGGACCAGGCAATCGGAGAGTGGGCCTCAACCCTGGACGCTCCGGATGCACTTGCCGCCCTTGAATTGGCCGGGGTCCCCGCCGGACCAATCTATACAGCGGCCGATATCAGTGCGGACGGCCAGTACGCTGCACGCAACATGATCCAGAAATTCGACGTCTCCACAGGCGAGGAAATCCTCTCCGACGTAGGTTTCCCCGGCATTGTTCCCGTGATCGGTGAGCAGTCCTTGCCCATCCGGAACCTGGGGCCGGACCTCGGCGAGCATACCCAGGAGGTACTGGGTGGCCTCCTGAACATGGACGCGGCCCAGATCAAAGCGGCTTCAGGAAGCGACGAGGTAATACAGCCATGAACTCCCTTTCCAGCCCGTTCGGCAACGCAATCCTGCGGGATGTGACGCTGCGCGACGGACTCCAACTCACCGGTAAAATCCTGCCGACGGAACGGAAGGTCGAGACGGTCCGGGAGCTCCTGCGCCTGGGCGTACCAGCGATCGAGCTGGGTTCAATGGCACGGGCCGACCTGGTGCCCACCATGGCCAACACCCTTGAAGTTGTCCAAGCACTGACCGCTGACGAACTGGAAAAGTGCTGGATCTGGGTGGCGACGCCTGGCCATGTAGCAAAGGCATCGGCTGCGGGAGCACGCAATTTCCAGTACTGCCTGTCGGCCTCGGATTCCCACAACAAGGCAAACATTGGCCGGACCACCGACCAGAGCCTGGCTGCCTTGCCGGAAGCCGTCGACATCGCCAGATCGGTCGGTGGAGCGATTCAACTGTGCATCGCAACGTCTTTCACGTGCCCGTTCGAAGGGTATGTTCCGGAGGAGCGTGTACTGGCGATTGCCAACGATCCCCGGGCCGCTGGCACCACGGACATCGTTATCTGCGACACCCTGGGCCAAGCAGTACCGGCCCAGGTGGCCCATCTGGTCACTCGGGTGCGGGAAGAATCCCCTGCGCGCCGGATCGTCTACCACGGCCACGACACCTGGGGGCTGGGCGTGGCCAACACGCTGGCAGCGATCCAAGCCGGTGCCGCGATGGTGGACGGCGCACTCGGCGGTTTGGGAGGATGCCCGTTTGCACCAGGCGCCAGCGGCAACACCTCCAGCGAAGACCTCCTGTTTGCCACCCGGCCCGGCTGGTTAAACCCGGAGGTCTTCGGCGAACTGGTGCGCCTGTCCGGTAAGTTGCTGGAGGAGCTGGGAGAACCCAACCGCTCCAAGGCAGCACAAGGTGCCAAATCCAAAGCCGCAGCCTTTGAATGGGTAATGCCCGGACTTTAGCCTTTGCCTCCAGCTCCACCCACGGCCATCAATCCCAGGCGCTTGAGGGTTTCACGGTTCCGAACGCCGATCACGGGATCCCGTAACGCCTTGGGCATGAACTTTCCGGGGCCACGGACGGCGTCTTCGGAGATGGAGACCTTGCATTGGCCGCTTCCGATGGGCTCCAAAGTAATGAGCACCTCCGCCTCGCCCATGGGCCACCCCCTTGCCAGGAGCTTGAGTTCTTTGGCGGGCTCCATGGCGGTGACGCTGGTGTTGTCGTCGATGAGGAACGGCCAGGAGCCGACCGAGTGGTGGAGCCGGGCACCTACCTGCGGCCATTGATCATCCACGGCGCGGATCCGCGATGCGCCTACCACCCAGCCGGAGTAGAGCCATCCGTCGGCCATCACATCCCAAATGCGGTCGGCCGATGAGTCAAGTACTTCGGTCACTGTCGACATCTTTAGCCCTTCCACGCGTTGCCCCGCATCATCGCTACCACAAGCTAAGCATGCTTAGTGTTCGCCTGCCAGCGATTGCCCATTTACGGTGAGGGCTTGTTGGCCTTTCCATCGAGCCAGAGCAGGTCCGAGTCGTCACGGTGCGGGCCATCCGAGCCCACGTGCTTGCTGTCGATTTTCGGGCCGTTCTTGATGACATGAACCATCGCCATCCCGTGTCCACGCCCCAGACCATAATCAGCCTTCAACCATTCAAGGATGGTTCCCGCCTTAACGGACGGGTCGTTGAAGCCCTTGCTTTCCGCGATCTCCACCAATTGCCTCGGCGTCAGCCCTGTCTTGTCCTCGACGGCGTCGAGGTATGCCTGGAAGGACATGAATAGTGCCTTTCGTCAGTCGCGGCTGCCCTCGTGGCGAGGTCCGCGGGGAAGAAAATTCCAAGTACGCGCGACTCTACTGGATGCCGCCGACAACGAGACAGAAGAGGGTGTCCGCGAGCATGCAACCGCCTACACTGGCAGCATGCGCGGAGAGCTGACCATGCGGGCTTCGGCTTCAGTCATGGTCTTCTTCAGCGCCGTGACCCTCCTGGCCGGATGCACCGGACCTGGCACCGGCGCACCTGCCGCTGAAACACCCTCCGCCACCTCGCAGAAAGCCATCACTGTTGAGGTCAACCAGTCCCGGGACCAGTACGGCAAACAGGCAATCCAAATCCAGCTGACCAACACCACGGATGCGTCCCTCACCGTGAGCAGCGCCCGGCTGAAATCACCCCTGTTCGAGCAGGACATCGTGTGGAGGCCGTCGGAGGG
The DNA here is from genome assembly GCF_047977885.1 of Arthrobacter sp. LFS091. NCBI lineage: Bacteria > Bacillati > Actinomycetota > Actinomycetes > Micrococcales > Micrococcaceae > Arthrobacter > Arthrobacter sp. LFS091. Next base: position 198,652 of record NZ_JBFPFP010000003.1, on the reverse strand, counting down.
CGGACTGGTCCTGCCGCCCAAGCAACCCAAGAGTGTTCCCACGGCCCTGCCCGCGCCGGCCTGCGACACACCAAAAGACACCAGCACGGACCTCACCGCGAAAATCGACTATGCAGAAGCAGGCAAGGACCCCGTTCCGCAAACCTCCGACGCATCCGACCCCTTCGGCGTCCTCCCCCGGAACGCAGGCGAGCTGTGCCTCGCAGCCCAAGCAGCCGACGTCGCCAGCATGGTCCTGGACCCGAAACTGGAGGTTGCAGCTGACGGCGGCACCGCCGTCGTACGCCTTCTGATAACGCCTGCAGCCGACGGCGGCTCCCATCGGACGCTGACCATCCAGGGCATCGACGGGACACCCCTGCTGGCCGAAGCCGACAACCAGCCGTGGCCCCATAACGTCGATATCAGGCAGGGCGCTGCGCCCATGGAACTCGCATTGGGAATCCGTCCGGCACGCTGCGATCCGCATGCCGTGGCGGAGGACAAGGTAGGGACATTGCTGCCACTCAGGGTCAAAGTGGGTGACCGCGAAGGCCTGCTGAAAATCGCGGCGTCAGTTGACCTGCGGGGCCGCATCTACGACTTCGTTACTGCTGCGTGCGGTGACGGATAACGCGGATTCAGTCGTCGAAGTGGGCCACGACATCCGGCTGCCCGGAAATACGGTCCACCATCGACTGCGCAACGGAATGGAGTTTTTGGTTGCGATCGCTCGAAGCCCGCCGCAGTACCTCGAATGCCTCACCCTGGGTGCATCGGTTTTGGGCCATGATCATTCCGCAGGCGAGATCTATGACTGTCCTGGTGTCCATGGCGGCTTTTAGATCGTCCCCGCGCTGATCAGCGGCCGCAATCCTGATGGCCAGCCGCATTGCTTTACTCGACATCTCCACGAAAAGCACAGCATCGGCAATTCTCTCCTCCGTGAAGACCCCCGGGGTAGGAGAGAAGAAATTCAACACCGCGGCCGAATCCGGACCCAAGGTCATGGGGACCCCCAGAGCACTTTTGATCCCTGCCGCGTCCAGCGCGCTCCGATACTCCGGCCAGCGCGGATCGGAATCAACATCTCCCAGAAGGACCGGCACACCACTGTCCAGTGCGTCGACGCACGGCCCCGAACCCAAGGACTGTTCAATCCGGTCCAACATCAGGGCACGTTCGCTGCTGCCTCCAATCGTGGCAGTCCGTTTACGGCGCCTCAGTGTCACCGCACACTCAATGTGCGCGGCGCACACCCTGGTCATCATGCCTGCGGCGAAGCCGGTCAGTCCGTCCAGGAACGCCTTGACGTCCTCGGTCCCGGCAATGAGGTCGACCAACCGCTCGAATTCTCCCGCCCAGTCTCCTTCACCCATGACCTCAATCTAGAGAACCCCGCCGCTTGCCACAACAGTCCGGCAGGAATGCTTGGCTAGCCGATGATCGGGAGCGCTAATGGCGCGCTTTCCACCCTGACAGTAACGTTCGCTTCCACCCTCTTGACTTCACCGTCCATTTGGTACGGCAACGGCTTGAGGGTGGTGAACTCGTAGCTGCTGACGCTCGGTTGATCCCCCAAACCCTGGGTGGTGGCACGCAGCGCTGTCAGCAGGACGCGCCACTTGGGCATGTGCGGAAAAACGATGACCTCGAATTTACCGTCCTTGGGCAGGTTGTCCGCTTCGCTCAGCGTGGCGTACTTGGCCATCTCCGGAATGTTGGCGAAAACCAGGCTATCGAATTTATGCCGCTTACCATCCTCCAGGCGGATGGCGAAAGGCTCGAATTTGGAGAAAGTCTGTATTACCGTGACCATTTCCTTGAGCGCGCCCTTGCTGCCTTTTTCCAGTTCGGTGGCCACAACCGGGGTCAGGCCAAATCCGATATAGGAGTGCGCATATTCCAGGGGCTCATGGTCTTTTTGGCCCGTGTGGATCCGGAGAAGGTCGATCGAGTGGACCCGACCCTCGGCAATGGCCTCTTCCAAGGGTTTTGAGGCGGTAATCCGGCTATGGTCGTTGGCATTACCTGCAGCCCTCACGGCACAAACGGCCCGCGGGTTGCCGGCCTGCATGACACCGTTCACCACCTCGTTGTATCCGCCGTCGCCACTCACGGAAACCACAAGGACGTCCCCTCCCTTCGCCGCTGCTTCGCGCGCCAAATCAACTGCGTGGCCTGCATGCTCCGTGGGCTGGAGGATGATCTCGGGCTGGTACGTGAGGAGACTCTTTAACTTGTCGTGCAGCTGCTGCGCCAACTCAGGCGCGTCCCCCGTGCTGTTGGGATTGAAAATAATGACGATCGACTCAAAGGTCCGGGCAGAATCCACGATGTGCTCCTGATTCATTGCGAGGGCCTTACTGGCGGCTGTTTTCCTCGAAGCTCCCATAGTATTCGCAAACGTGATGGGGTTCCGGATGGAGCGTGAACGTGAAAGCATGAAACGTGCCGTAGAAGCCGGGGTACACGACAATCAGCCTGACGCAGTCCGGTGCTGTGTCAGCGGTGGGGGGCTCGAATGCAAGACTCACGGGAAACAGCGAGATCGCTTGTCCTGGATCATGAAATCGCCCTTGAGGATTTATGGGCCTGGTACTGGGCCAATGGTGGAAATGCCAAACAGTGGGACTTTGACGCCTACCTGTTCGGAATCGAAGAGCGCGATCCGTTCGACTTGAAGATTCTTGCCTGGGCCATGGAAGACCTCGAGGCCCGACCAGTTCTGTGACCTGGCAACCGGGACCAAACACCCCCGGTAGGGTTACACCATGGGGACGGTTCTTGAGGTTGAAAGCCTGAGTGTGGGCTATGCCGGCGATCCTGTATGTGGCGAGGTATCGGCCTCTGTGGCGGCCGGAGAAGTACTGGGAATCGTAGGCGTCAACGGCGCAGGGAAGTCGACCGTGGCACGGACCATCGCCGGTCGGCAGTCTCCGCTTGCAGGGGACGTCAAGGTCAATGGCCTCCTGATTGATCCGGACGCCGTTCCGTTCCGCCGCCAGGTCGCGGCCGTCTTCGATGACGACCTCTTCTTTCCCTCCCTCACAGTCCGGGAGCACCTGCTCCTGATCGCCCGCGGGCATTCGCTGGAGAACCCCGAGACCAGGGTTGACGAGGAACTGGAGTTCTTCGGCCTCCTGGGAAGGGCCCACGCGATACCCGACGCCTTGTCATCGGGCCAGCGACGGCGACTGCTCCTGGCTGCCGGTTTGATCCGCCCGTCGTCCCTCCTGATCCTGGACGAGCCCGAACAGCGGCTCGATCCCCAGATGCGCGTCGCCGTGGGTGCGCGCATCGCGGAACACGCCGATCAGGGTGGAGCTGTGGTCCTTGTCACCCATGATCCGCAACTGCTGCTCGCCATTGCTTCCACCTGCCTGGTTATTGGTGATGAGGTCCGGGAACTCGATCCTGAGCACGGCGCTTCGGTCATTTCCGGATCCTGACGCGATGAGTACTGACGTCTCCCGGCAGGGCCGGATACTCTCGGCCGAGATCGTGCGGTTCACCCGCCGGTCCGCCCGACGCTACCGGCGCAGTCGATCCTCGTGGGGTGACCGCTTCGTTGACGCCTACAGCTGGGGCCTGGGCATAGGTGTTTCCCTGACTATTGCGGCCTCGTTTGTCCTGGCGCTGCGCAACGAAATTGCCGGCAGGGCCTCGACCTCGGGCAGCATCGTCCGGGAACATTGGCTCGTCCTGCCGGAACCTGTCCTGTGGACATGCCTGACCTTCGTTGTCCTCCTCGCTGTGGGCAACCTCGCCGGGAAGCTTGGCCCATTGGCAGTCAACGGACCAGAGAGCTCTTGGTGGCTTCCCCTCCCCCTGGACCGCCGCCCCATGGTCCTGCCTCCATTCCTCCGCAAGACTGCCCTTGCCGCCGCCGGTTCCGTGATCGCCTACGTACCCTTCAGCATGGTGACAGCCGCGGACCGGAACCCCCTGGAGCATCTTTGCTCTGCGCTAACTTTCGGAGCAGCAGCCGTTATCGCCGTGGTCATGGCCGCCGTTAAGCAGCTCGGTTTGCTGGGTCGCTGGACCGGCCGGATAGTGGCAGCGGTGCTACTTGCGGCCTGCTCGGCCGCCACGTTGATATCGGCCTCACCATGGCCGGCAGCGTTAGCCGCCGTCGTCGCCGTCGGACTCGTCGTCGTGGTGGGGCCGCGCGCCGGCAGGGTGGCCGGTGAGGAGCTGGTGCGGGGCGGTGCCGTCGCCGGCCACGCCGGCGCATCGTTGTTCATGATGGATTCCAATGAGGTACTCCGTGCCCTCGGCGCCGGGCGGAAGAAGGTCGACGGCGGCCGTGCGGCCAGGTTCTATACCCGCCCGCCGCGTGGCCCGCTCGGGGCATTGATCCGAGCCGATGTTGTCGCCTTCCTCAGGCTGAACCCGCCACTGGTCCCGCCGGTCATGTGGTTTGCAGGCAGCGTTGCGTTGCTCCTGGTGGAAGGCGGGCTGCCCGGGTTCGTTCAACTGGCAGTGCTGGTCATCGCCGGCTGCGCCACGGCTTCGGGCATGGGGACGGTGGCGCGCAAGACGGCCATGCTTCCCGAAATCGACGCGCTGTTGCCTCTCCACCCGGCCCTGGTACGAATCAGTCGGATGCTCATGCCGTGCTTGGCCATGGCCGCCTGGATGGGCCTCCTGAGCGTCGTCCTGGTCTTCCTGGGCGCCTCCACTCCAGCATTGATTGCAGTGGGTGCCATGGCAGGAATCGGCATGGGCGCCGGCAGTATCCGGGCGGCGATCCGCACACAGCCGGACTGGTCCGCGCCACCGGTGGAGACCCCCTTTGGTCCGGTCCCCCGCGCCCAGCTGGGATCCCTGCTCCGGGGACTGGACGTGACCATCCTGGCCATGATTCCGCTCATGGTGGCTTTGTACCTTGGATACGTACCGTCACTCGTGGCTGGTGCGCAGCTGGTGTTCAGTGCGGGCATAGTCTTGGTGGTTGCGCTATCCCGCCCTAAGCACTCGTAAACGACGCATTACAAGAGCACGGTCCCTTGGATGCAAGTAGCTGAGGCCCCGCCAACCCAAATTTCGCCGTCTTCAGCCTTGACGTGGACGCGTCCAGCGCGGCCCAACGCCGTGCCCTGAGCCGCTGTGTACTCGTCCGGTGCGCGCCCGCTGCCTATCAACCATTGGGCTGCGCCCGCATTAAAACTGCCCGTCACCGGGTCTTCGGTCATCGCGTCGTGGGCAATGAAAGTCCGGACTTCAAAATCGACGTCGGAACCCGCCTCGTGCGGGCCGATCACGCCCACCTTCAAATCACCCATTGCTGCGAGGTCGGGCTCGATGCCCAACACCTGCCCGGCCGATTCCAGGAGCACGCCGATCCACGCCGGACCGTTGACCAGCCACGACGTATCCAGCAGCGCTTCCTCAGGAAGCCGCAAACCGGCTGCGAGCTGCGCGCGTACCTCGTCCGAAACCGGCCCGGAGCGCGTCAGCGGCGGCGCAGCAAAAGCCAACCGTCCGGCGTCGTGCTTCACCCGGACCAACCCTGCCCCGCACTCCTGCACCACCACGCCATCCGTCTTGGGCACTCCCCCGGCTTGGAGCCAGGTGTGCGCGGATCCCAGGGTGGGGTGCCCGGCAAAGGGGAACTCCTCGCTGGCTGTGAAGATCCGAACCTTGTAGTCGGCAGCGGGGTCGCTGGGCGGCAGGAGGAACGTGGTCTCGGAAAGGTTGGTCCAGTTGGCGAAGTGCTGCATGGTCTCGCCGCTGAGCCCTTCCGCATCCACGACGACGGCGAGGGGGTTGCCGAGGTAAGGACGGTCGGAGAAAACGTCTACTTGGTGGAATGGTCTGTTACGGGGGGCGCCGGAAGTCACTGATGCAGGCTACCACCGGGTGGTGGCCGGTCCACGCATGGTCTGGGAGACTGCGGCATGGCAGAGAACAAGACACAGCCCACGGACGTCTCCGTGGAAAACTTCCTGGCAGCGGTGGAACATCCCCAACGGCGGAAAGACGGCTTGGAACTGCTGGACATGATGCGCCAGGCCACCGGCCAGGAAGCGGTGATGTGGGGGCTAACGATCGTAGGATTTGGGAGCTACCACTACAGATACAGCAGTGGCCGCGAAGGAGACGCCGCCGCCGTCGGCTTTTCTCCCCGCAAGGCGAACCTGGTGGTGTACGGACTTACCGGCAGCCCCGAGGCGGAGGATCTGTTGCCGAAACTTGGGAAATACAAAACAAGCACTGACTGTGTCTACATCAACAAACTGGACGACGTGGACCGGAGCGTCCTGTCAGAACTGGTCCACGCCGGCTACCAGCACGTCATGAGCGAACTGCACACCCCCTGACATCCCGCGCCCCTGCCCCGCCACCCCGCCGAGATATAAGGGCACAGAAAAGCCCCCACCACCGGAAACCGGAAGTGGGGGCCTTCTTTGTAGTCAGGGACTACTTGCTGGCTACGACCTCGAGGTCGATGACAGCGGAAACGTCCTCGTGCAGGCGAACGTTGGCCTGGTACGAACCGACAGACTTGATGTGGTTCGGCAGTTCAACGTTGCGCTTGTCGATGGAGCCGAGGCCAGCGGCCTCAACAGCAGCAGCGACATCAGCAGGCTTGACGGTGCCGAAGAGACGACCGGACTCGCCGGCCTTCACCTCGAGCTTGACCTTCTTGGAGGACAGTGCCTGAGCCTGGGCCTGTGCAGCTTCAACGGAAGCGTGCGCACGAGCAGCGCGTGCAGCCTTGATGGACTCAACCTGCTTCTCGCCACCCTTGGACCAGGTCAGAGCGAAGCCGCGGGGCAGCAGGAAGTTACGTGCGTAACCGTCCTTGACCTCGACAACGTCGCCAGCAGCACCGAGACCGGTTACTTCGTGGGTCAGAATGAGCTTTGCCATGTTAGTTAATCCCTTCCCTTAGCCGCGGCCAGCGCCGGAGTAAGGCAGCAGAGCAACTTCGCGGGCGTTCTTGATTGCCTGGGCGATCTTGCGCTGTTCCTGAACGGTAACGCCAGTGACGCGACGAGCGCGGATCTTTCCGCGGTCGGAGATGAACTTGCGCAGCAGTGCTACGTCCTTGTAGTCGATGACAGTGATGTCAGCGGCCTTCAAGGGGTTGGACTTTGGTTTGGGCTTACGGAGTTCAGCCTTAGCCATCGTGGAGCTCCTTTTCTATGGAGCCCGTGGATATTGATCCACGGGATGGTGGTGTTCGACGGCGGTGATCGCCAAGGTGCCTTTCGGCAGTCCCGGTGAGCGACCGGCGTCGGACGTTTATGTGTTGTTTAGAAGGGAGGTTCGGAATCCGGGCCGTTGCCCCAACCGCCGCCGGCATTGCTGACCCCGGGCGTGGCCCAGGGATCATCCTGCTGTGCGGGCTGGTTGTTGCCACCCCAGTTTCCACCGGAGTTGCCGCCGCCCTGGTTTCCACCAGGAGCGCCACCTCCAAAGCCACCGGAATTACCGGCGTTACCGCCACCGAAGCCGCCCTGGCCACCGCCGGAGCGCTGGGTACGGTTGACTTTGGCGTTGGCGTAACGCAGGCTGGGGCCGATTTCGTCGACCTCAAGCTCGATAACGGTGCGCTTCTCGCCTTCTTTGGTTTCGTAGGAACGGCTCTTCAAACGGCCGGAAACGATGACGCGCATACCCTTTGTCAGGGATTCGGCCACGTTCTCGGCTGCTTCGCGCCATACCGATGCGCGGAGGAACAGGGTTTCCCCGTCCTTCCACTCATTGGACTGGCGGTCAAAGGTCCGGGGAGTAGAAGCGATGGTGAAGTTCGCTACTGCTGAGCCAGACGGGGTGAACCGCAGCTCGGGGTCATTGGTGAGATTACCGATGACCGTAATAGTGGTTTCGCCTGCCATCTACTGCCTCCTTGTTCGTTCCTGCGGGGTAAAGATCTGAAAGGGGCTGATTACTCAGCAACAACCTTCTGGTCTTCAGGGCGGATGATCTTGGTGCGCATGATCGTCTCGTTGAGAGACAGCTGGCGATCAAGTTCCTTGGCGGTAGCCGGAGCAGCGGTGAAGTTCACCACGACGTAGATACCTTCGGACTTCTTCTTGATGTCGTACGCCAGACGGCGACGGCCCCAGATGTCTACCTTTTCGATGGTTCCACCATCGGTGGTGATGACATTGAGGAACTTCTGAAGCGACGACTCTACGGTACGTTCTTCGACCTCGGGGTCGATGATTACCATCAATTCGTAAGGACGCATATGTGAACCCACCTCCTTTGGGCTAAGCGGTTACGGTATTTCCGTAACAGGAGGTTCATTTGCGATGCCGTGCCAGCTCCCCACCGAAAATTCCGCGGGAGGGCCTAACACAGACTTCAACATCTTAGTGCATCTCCTGCACTCAAAGCTATTCGGCCGGATCCTCGGCGGAAACCGGGAAGCTGTCCTATGTGGATAACACCGGTGGCCATGCAGTGAATACTGGATCCATGACCGTCCTGAAGCCGATTGTTCTGTTCGTTTTGGCCGCTGTCGCAGAGATCGGCGGAGCCTGGCTGATCTGGCAGGCCGTTCGTGAAGGACGGGCCTGGTGGTGGGGCGGGCTGGGGATCATCGCGCTGGGAATCTACGGATTCTTCGCAGCCTTCCAGCCGGACGCCCACTTCGGCCGTGTCCTTGCCGCGTACGGCGGCGTCTTCATCATCGGCTCGTTGGCATGGGGCATGCTGGTTGACGGCTTCCGCCCCGACCGCTGGGACATCATAGGAGCCGCGGTCTGCCTTGTGGGGGTGGGCGTGATCATGTTCGCACCCCGCTCCGGCGCCTAGGCGCATCGAGGCGCGCGGCGCATAGAGGCGCGCGCCCACGCGCATGCCGCGGCATGGAATGACAAAACCCCCGGTCCGAAGACCGGGGGTTCATTGTGCGCGGAGGGGGACTTGAACCCCCACCCCCTTTCGAGGACTAGCACCTCAAGCTAGCGCGTCTGCCATTCCGCCACCCGCGCAAGGTGATCAGGAGGAAAACAGTGTTTCGTTTTTCTCCTCGACAGCGACAAAGACACTAACACGAGGAACGCCAATACGTGGATTCCTGCTCGTTTGATGGCATCCGGTCGGGCGTGGTTCGCGCGGGGGTCCGCAGCGGCTAACTATGGTGGGCAAATGAGCAACGTCAGAGTCAGACGCAGCAGGTTGCGCTTCCTCGTCATGATCATCGCTGGAGCGGCAGCTGTTATTGCCACGGGTATCGCTGGGAATTGGGTGGACGCCCCTGCAGTCGGATGGGCCACGGCCGCGTTCATCTACGTCGCATGGGTGTGGCTGGTGATCGGCCGCATGGATCCCGACGACACCCGCCGGCACGCCACCAATGAAGACCCGTCCCGCGGCGTCACCGACCTGCTGATCCTGGTGGCGAACCTTGCCAGCATCGCGGCTGCTGCGGCCGTAATCGTCAATTCACACGCTGAGTCCGACAGCAGCAGACTGGGCTCCGGTGCGCTTGCCTTGGCCTGCGTCGCCTTCTCCTGGATGCTCGTCCAGACTCTTTTCACCCTGCGCTATGCCGAGCTCTACTACAGCCCCAAACCTGATGCCGGAGGTGCGGTGGGTGGCATCGGCTTTAACCAGGACAGGCCACCCCAGTACACGGATTTTGCCTACCTCGCCACCAGCTTGGGCATGACCTACCAGGTGTCCGACACCAACCTGGGCAACCACCGGATCCGCGTCGAGGCGTTGAAACACAGCTTGTTGTCGTACCTGTTCGGCACTGTCATCCTGGCCGCAACCATCAACCTGGTTATCGGGCTGGCCCAGTAGACGGCCACCCAGGCCTCCGTTAACCACAAAGTGGGGCAGCCGCCGTCGAATGCTGACGGTGGCTGCCCCACTGCGGAAAGACTGTTACGACGCCGGCCCGGAACCGATGTCTGCGCGCTCGGCTTCGGTGGTGGTCGCCTCGAGGCCGGCGGCCCCACGCTTGCGGTACCGCCACACGCCGATGGCAACGACTACCGCGGCCAGCCCCAGCGAGAGGAACAGCGACTCACGCGTGGATTCGATGATGACCATGCCGATGACGAGGGCCACGATGGCACCAATGGCAATCCAGGTGAGGTAGGGGAAGAACCACATTTTGAGTTCCAGGTCCTTCGCGGCAGCGCCCATGCGGCGCCGAAGGATCAGCTGCGACACCGAAATGACCAGCCATACGAACAGGGCGATGGCACCGGAGGTGTTCACCAGGAACAGGAACACGGTGTCAGGAGCGATGTAGTTCAGGCCCACGGTGATGAAGCCGACCACGGTGGATGCCAGCACTGCTGCGGCCGGAACACCCCGCTTGGAGATCTTCATCCAGGACTTGGGGGCATCGCCCCGCTGTGAGAGTGAGAACAGCATGCGGCTTGCCGTGTAAAGGCCGGAGTTCAAGCAGGAGAGCACGGACGTGAGGACAACGATGTCCATGATGGTGCCGGCGCCCGGAATTCCGTACAGCTCTATGACTGCAACGTAGGGGCTCTTGGCAACGGAGGCGTCATTCCAGGGCAGGAGGGTGACCACTATGGCGATGGAACCGATGTAGAAGATCAGGATGCGCCATACGGTGGACTTCACGGCCTTTTTGACGGCGTCCACGGGGTTCTCGGATTCACCAGCGGCGATCGTGGCGATTTCCGCGCCGAAGAAGGAGAAGACCACCACGAGGATGCCCGCCAGTACGGCGCCGGGGCCGTTGGGCATGAATCCACCCTGGTCCAGGAGGTTGCTCACGCCCGGTGCGGACACGCCCGGCATCAGCCCAAGGATCGCGGCGATGCCCGCCAGCAGGAAGATGACAATGGCTGCGACCTTGATGGAAGCGAACCAGAATTCGAACTCACCGTAGGACTTCACCGAACCGAGGTTGGTCAGTGTCAGCAGGACCATGAGGACCAACGCCCAGACCCACTGATCGACGCCGGGAACCCAGCGGTGCATGATGGCGGCACCCGCCGTCGCTTCGATACCGAGCACAATGATCCAGAACCACGCATAGAGCCAGCCAATACTGAAGCCCGCCCAGCGGCCAAGGGCCTTGTCGGCGTATGTGGAAAACGAGCCTGTTTCCGGGTTCGCCGCAGCCATTTCACCGAGCATGCGCATGACGAGGATGACCACCAGGCCTGCGGCCAGGTACGCCACGAGGATGCCCGGGCCGGCCTGTTGGATGGCAGCGCCGGAGCCGACGAACAAACCGGCTCCGATGACGCCGGCGATGGCGATCATGGAGAGGTGTCGGGGCTTCAGGGACTTCGATAGTTGTTGGTCAGCGTGCATGGATCGGCGCCGTCCTTCAGGTCTTGGAGGTTGGCCACTGTGGGTGTGCCACGGGCCACATGACTCAATCACGTTAACCCGCTACACCGACGACTTTCCTGTGCAACCGAACATTTTAGGCTTCCCGAAAACAGAGAGACGCACAAAATGTAAACCTTTAGGCAACCAAAGTTTCCTGCAGGAAACATCCGCAACACCCTTGAAATGAGTGCTTGAGGCTTTAGCTTAGAGGGTGGCCCCAAAGAACAATTGCGAAACTGCCGCGAGGCTCTTGGGATCTTCCACGCCGCAGAGCTCCCGCGCCGAGTGCATGGAGAGCAGCGGAATGCCCACGTCCACAGTCCTGATGCCGAGTCGGGTAGCGGTCAGCGGACCGATGGTGGAACCGCAGGGCAGATCGTTGTTTGACACGTATTCCTGGTACGGCACGTTGGATTCCTTGCACAGACGGGCCCACAGGGCGGCGCCGGTGGCATCCGTGGCGTAACGCTGGTTGGCGTTGATCTTCAACAAAGGACCGCCGTTGAGTACCGGCTTGTTGGCGGGATCGTGCTTTTCCGCGTAGTTCGGGTGGACGGCGTGGCCCGCATCCGCGGAAACGCAGAACGACGCCGCCAGCGCCTGTCGCCGCTGGCTCACCGAAGCGCCAAGACCGTCGGAGATGCGCACCAGGATGTCCTCCAGCAACGGCCCGCAGGCACCTGAGCGGGAGTTGGACCCGATCTCTTCATGGTCAAAGGCTGCAAGGACGGCAATCGGGCCGTCACTCGGGGTGGCTGCAGCATGCCCCATCAAGGCCACCAGGCCAGCGTGTGTGGAGGAAAGGTTGTCCATCCGCCCTGACGCAAAGAACTCATTCTTGGCCCCAAAGACCGCAGGGGCTTGCGTGTCTGCCACCACGACGTCGTATCCGCCGATGTCCGCGGCATCAACAGTGGCGCCCTCGACGCGTTCGGCCAGCAGTGCCAGGAGATCCTCGCCTGCAGGGTCTCCTTGTCCAAAGACGGGATTCATGTGTTGCTGCTTGGACAGGTGCAGGCCGTTGTCGTTGACCCCACGGTCCAGGTGAATGGCCAATTGCGGGAAGCGCAGAAGGGGTCCCGTGGCGGTCAGGTGCTGCGTGCCATCGTGCAGGACCAAACGGCCCGCGAGCTGCAATTCCCGGTCCAGCCAGGAGTTCAGGAGCGGTCCGCCATAAACCTCGACGCCGGCCTGGAGCCATCCGTATTTTCCCGTAGTGGGCTTTGGCTTGAGTTTGAAGGAAGGCGAGTCGGTGTGTGCACCCAGGATGTTGAATCCGGTGGTGGGGCTTGCGTTTTCGGGGGTCACCCACGCGATGAGTGCACCATCCCGGATGACGTAGAACCTGCCAGCGCCCCCCTCCCACGGTTGCAGTTCGTCCAGGGAAGTAAAGCCGGCATCGTCCAGCCGCCGTGCGGCCTCGTGCACGGCGTGGAAGCTCGAGGGGGACGCCGAAACGTAAGCGCCAAGGTCCTTGATGTGGTCAACTGCGGCTGAGGCATTCGAAGGCATGCCCCCGAGTCTAGCCCCGCTTGGGACGACGGCTTGGGCGGCTGTGCGGGGGATGTGACCCCTCCTTGAGCCCCGAATCGAGGTGTGTGCAATATAAGCAAATTCATATGCTTGTAATGAACGTCACGTTGTGCCACTATGGCTCTCAGAAGGCACACCCACGGAAGGCTCCTCCCATGAAGATCCAATTGAAACCGGTGCGAAAGCTCCGCATCCACTGGCCCATCCCGGTCGAAACCATGACCCAACTGGCCGGAGGCAACCTCGCCGCCTTGGAAGCGGACAGCGGCATCTCATCCCTCCTGCAGGAGCTTACGGAGTGCCCCGAGCTGGGCGGGTTCGGAAACTACCACCACGTCTTCGAGTCCTCCGCGGGTTACGAAGGTTTCACCGTTGCGGAAGGGGCAAACCCCACGCTGGGCAGTGTGGGCCAACGGACCATCTCGCCGACCTTCGTCTTCACCTCCTACTTTGATGATTGCCTGGATGAAGACGCTGTCCACCGCCTGGTCCAACGGATTGTGGACATCCACCCCTGGGAGGTCCCGGTGATCGAAGTGTCCGGACCCCTGAACGTCTCCAGCAGCGCCCTGACCCCCGTAGGCGAAAGCCGGGTGGCGTCATGACCACAGGACTCTGGCAGGAACTCGCGCCGCTGCTCCGCGACCGAACGTTCACGGACCTCACCCACGCGTTCCATCCCGGCCAGCCCCGGTTTGCTGCTTTCCCGGATGAATCCCGCGAGGCGCTCTTCGATATGGAGAAGGGCGACGGCTTCACGGCCCACCGCTACTCAATAGTGGGCCAATGGGGTACCCACGTGGATCCGCCATCGCATTTTGTGCGTGGTGGCCGGACCCTGGACCAGATACCCGTGGACCAGATGGTGCTTCCGCTGGTTGTCCTGGACATCAGCCACCGCGTGCGCAGGGGCCCTGATGCCACGCCCACACTGGGCGACATCAAGGATTGGGAATCACGATACGGCACCATTCCCGCTGGTTCGTTCGTCGCCCTCCGCACAGGATGGAGCCAACGGTGGCCCGACCCTGAGGCCATGGCCAACAAGGACGAATCCGGAACGAGCCATACTCCCGGGTGGTCGCAAGAGGTCCTCCAGTGCCTGATCGAAGAGCGGGGAGTGGCTGCGGTTGGACACGAACAGACCGACACGGACCCTGGCATGGCCACGTCCCGGCAGGACTTCAGCCTGGAAACCTACGTCCTTGCACAGGACAAATGGCAGATCGAACTCCTGGCGCATCTTGACGGCCTGCCCGAATCCGGTGGCGTCCTGGTGGCAAGCTGGGCCAAACCCCTGGGCGGGAGCGGCTTCCCGGCAAGGGTCTTCGCCATTCACTAGGGCTGCGGGTCGCTAGAATCGTTCCATGTCAAAGACCTCCAGCATGGGCCGCGGGATGATGGCAATCCTCGCGGTAGGGGCGCGCCACGCGCAAGGGCACGACGGCGGTACGGTTGCCGACGTCGCGGCCCACCTGGAGAAGGACCGCAGCCAGGTTTCCAGAAGCCTCAAGGGGGCTTTGCAGGAGGGTTTCCTTGCCCGCACCGACAACAGGGAATACCGCTTGGACTGGTCAGTCCTGGCCGACGCCCAACTGGTCACCGAGCAACGGCTGAAGACCGACGGACTCACCGCGCTGGAAGGATTGGCCGCCGAAACCAACGAAGCCTGCTTCCTGGGCGTGCTGAGCGGAAACAGTACGGTCACCATCGGTGAGCAGGTACCTGCCAGCGCCAACCTGGTAGGTTCCTGGCTGGGCCGGCCCTATCCGGCCTACTGCAGTGACGCCGGCCAGGCGCTCCTTTGGGATGCGCCGGATGAGGAAGTCCGGACGCTTTTCAAGACCGTGGAATTCGTCAAGCACGGACCCAACACGCCCTCATCCGTGGACGACTTCCTGGACCGGCTCAACCAAGCCCGGGCACGCGGGTACTCGATCGTTGATGAAGAGGCCGAACCCGGACTCTATTCACTGGCCGCGCCAGTCCGCGATTTCAAGAATGAGATCGTTGCCGCGCTCCAGATCGTTGGCCCCAGGACGAGGGTTGAGCCGCAACGTGAAAGCCACGCCATGGCACTCCGCTCATGGTGCGAGTGGCTGGAAGCAATGGTGGGTGGCCGGGCCGCGTCTCCACACCGGCCCTAGGTCAGTACCGTGCCGTGGGCACCAAGTCCTTGGGATGTTTCATGGAGCACCCCGGCGATCTCCGGCGCCGCCTTCTCGATACTGGAACGGTTGCCCAGGACGCTGAGGGCGGCGACGATGTTCCCGTCGTCGGCCCGGACCGGTACGGCCAATTCCCACACGTCATGCTCGAATTCCTCGGCGGCGACAACAAATCCGCGGGACTTGTCACGGTCCATGAGGTCACGGACTTCCGGCGCGGAATGTGCCGCCGCGGGACCGCCCACACCGATGAAATTCACGTCGCGGAGAAGTGATTCCAGCTCATTGGGCGAGTGATCCCACAGCAAGGCCCTGCCCGCTCCCGTGCACCAGACGGGCGTCACCATACCCGGCTTTGCGTAGCCGCCCGGGAATGAGTTGTTCGTGGATGCACGCAAGAGGAGGACCCTGACGCCGTCGCGGACGGAGAGCCGCGATCGCAAGCCAAAGGCGGACACCAGCTCCTCCAGCTTTGCCCGTGACTTCTGCACCCAGCCACTGTTGAGCGAAGCTGCCAGGCCCAGGAAGCCCGAACCTGTGCGGAAGGGGCCCCTGTCCACCCGTTCCAACAAGCCCAGATCACACAACTCCTGGGCCAAGCGGGAGACCCTGCTTTGCTCCATGTCCAATTCGGCGGCCAGTTGGGAGACACCCAAAAGCTGACGGCCCTGCTTTTCGCGGTCCGTGATCAGGCGCACGAGGCGAAGGCCTTGGGCCAAAGAGGACGCTTCGGGTGACGTATCCACAAATCCACTCCTTCCACCACGCGCTCACGCCATTCTCACATGGGCGTGTCTGCCACAAGGATTCGGGAGTCCTTCGCCCACACCGTGTACAGGTCCGCGAGTATCCCGCGATTTGCCGACTCCAGTTCCCCTGCGGAAATTTCCACGCCATCCTGGCTGCCGAACAGCACCACCTCGTCACCTGGCCGCGCCTCCGGCACTGCGGAGACGTCGATCACCATGGAATTCATGGAGATCGCATCAACAACCGGCACCCGCTGGCTCCGCACCACAACGGATCCGCCCACGCCAAGTGCACGCCGGTATCCGTCGCCCTACCCCGCCGTGACGGTGGCCAGCTTTGAATCCGTTTGCAGGGTATGAGTGTGGCCGT
Source organism: Arthrobacter sp. LFS091 (assembly GCF_047977885.1). Lineage (NCBI taxonomy): Bacteria > Bacillati > Actinomycetota > Actinomycetes > Micrococcales > Micrococcaceae > Arthrobacter > Arthrobacter sp. LFS091. The sequence continues at coordinate 182,561 of NZ_JBFPFP010000003.1, read as the reverse complement.
AGCCCACCCTGCTTCCCGCCGGATAATGGTTTACGGATCCGATCCGCGCCTTGAAGGCCAGGCAGCGCCGGAAACCCGGGTGGCTTGGGTCCGAATCGCCGTATAGAACGGCCCCTGTCCGCACCATGTCCAGCCAGGTTGCCGGCGCATTCAGCGTGGCAAACGAATTTGCTGCATGGAGCAGAACCTGGCTGCGGGGCACCTTTGCCAATCGCAAAACGGACATGGCCTCGGCCTTGAAGCGCGAAAGCCCTTGCTCAATGTGTTCAACATCGTCCAAGGGGAAATGCGTCATGATCCCAGCGAGCTCCAGCTGCGGATGGCCAACTACTGCCACGGCACTTGCCCGGCCCAGCGGCGACGATACGTCCAGGCTGTGCCTGCTCATGCCGGAGGAGTTGATGTCCAGGTGGATCCTGATCTTCCGTCCGGTCTCGGCGGCAATCCGGCTCATTTCCCAAGCACTCTGAGGATCCGCCACAAGTTCTTCCACATCATGGGCCATGGCCGCGGCTATTTCCTGGGGCGCAGCAGCGCGGACCCGCAACAACCTCCCTGTGTAGCCATTGGCGCGAGCCGCCTCTGCTTCGGAATTCGAGCCCACACCGATGTACGGCACGCCCAGGCGCACCAGGAAAGGAATCAGGAGGCCGGCCCCGTGGCCGTACGCATCGGACTTGAGCACGGCGCAGAGCATGGCCCGGTCCTGCAGGATTCCCAGCACTGTCCGGACATTGGACTCGAAGGCGTTGCCGTTGATTTCGAGCCAGCTGGCAAGGTTTTCGATCCTTGGCCGGTGGTTCACGACCTGCATCGTCAATTCCCCCGAATCAGCACCTTGCGGCCGGGCCAAGGACCCAGCCGCAAGGCTCAGTGGATGTGGATTCACGACGCCGGACTGGACTTCGCCGGGCGGCGGTACCGGAAGTGGAAGTAGGCGTAGCAAGCCCCGACAAAAGGAACACCAAAGTACAGGGCGGCGACCTGCTGTGGGTCAAACGCAATGCCCACCAGCGAAAACAAGCAGAGCGCGAAGGCCAGGATCGGGACCAATGGGAAGAGGGGCGCTTTGTAAGCAAGGTCCTTCACGCTTCCGCCGTTGCGCACAAAGGCCCGGCGGTGGAAGAAGTGGGACGCAGTGATGGACATCCACACACCGACGACCGCGAAACCGGCCACGGAGACCAAGGCGAGGTACACGGTTTCCGGTGCAACCACGCTGCTGATCAGCGATGCAAGGCCGCCAACCATGCTGACCGAGAGAGCTACAAGCGGTATGCCCCGGCGGGTGAGCCTTTTCAAGGCCTTCGGCGCATGTCCCTCGTCTGCCAAGGAGTAGAGCATCCGGGCACAGGAGAATAATCCGCTGTTCCCGGCCGACAGCAGGGCCGTGATAATGACGAAGTTCATGATGTCAGCGGCGTAGGGAATTCCAACGGACGAGAACACTGTCACGAAGGGGCTCTCGTCCAGTCCCACCTGGTCAAACGGGACGGTTGCGGCAATGACCGCGATGGCACCAACAAAGAAGATCAGCAGCCGGACGACGGTGCTGCGCATGGCCTTGGGAATGTTCCGCGCGGGATCAGTTGTCTCCCCGGCCGCCACGCCAATGAGTTCAGATCCGGAGAAGGCGTAGAAGACCGCCAGGGCTGTCACCAGGACTCCGGTAAAGCCGTTGGGGAACAATCCACCGGAGGTGTTGAAGTTCTCAAGCAGGAAGGGATGGTTGCCGGAATCGGAGAGGGGATGGAATCCAAAAAGGGCTGCGCCACCCAACACGATCAGGGCAATGATCGCGCCCACTTTGATGATGGCGAACCAGAACTCGGATTCCCCGAAGAACTTGGAAGATACGGCATTGAATCCGAACAGGATGGCCGCGAAGACAAGGCACCACACCCACACCTCGACGTCCGGAAACCAGCGCTGCATGAGGAGCCCTGATGCCGTGAATTCGGAGCCGATGGCCACTGCCCAGCAGAGCCAGTAGAGCCAAGCCGTGGCAAATCCGGTGGCTGGGCCGATGGATCGGGATGCGTAAATGTGGAAGGCACCTGAGACGGGGTAGGCGATGGCCAACTCGCCAAGGCATGCCATCACGAGGTAGACCACGAATGCACCCACCAAGTAGGCGATGACAGCCCCGAGGGGACCGGCCTGGGAGATCGTGTAGCCGGAGCTCAGGAACAAACCGGATCCAATGACACCTCCCATCGCGATCATGATGAGGTGTCGTGGCCCCATCGATCGGCGCAGTCCGGTTTCGGCCGGAGCGTCGACCGCCTCAGGTTGATGGTCAAGTTGCACGGGTGCTGAAGATTCCATGTGGTGTCTCCGGGATATGAGTCGGATGCGAACGGTACGCCCTGAAGTCCGGGGTCGGGGTGCCGGGATGGCGTTTGTAGTGATGAAGGTAACACAGAATCCCGCTGAGTGGTCATTAAAAACATTTGTTAATGCGTATAGCGCACATAGCTCCCGGCAGAGGCCGCAGTCAGATCGGCAGTCAAATGGTCAGATTGCCCATTCTTTAGGGCGATTCAGCATGGCTGGACGGACATCAGGGGCCCGCAGGATGGAAGCATCACCCCTCCACCTACCTGAGGAGCACCATGAAAACCTACGACCTCGCGCTGATCGGCTTTGGCGGCGTCAACCGGACCCTCGCCGAAATCATCGCCACCCGCGGAGATGCCCTCCGCTCGGAGCTGGGATTCGGCCTCAGGGTTGTGGCCATCACCGATCTCCGGCTCGGCTCCCTGGTCCAGGCCGAAGGCATCGACATTGAGATGGCACTCAACCTTGGCGCCAACGAAACGTTTGCAGACCACGGCGGCTCCCGGGACACCAACAACGAAGCCGTGATCCGTTCCTGCACGGCAGATATCGTCTGCGAAGCCACCTTCACAAATCCCGACGACGGCGAACCCGCCGTTTCGCACGTCCGCTGGGCCCTGGAATCAGGCAAAAGCGTCTGCACAACCAACAAGGGACCCGTCGCACTCCGAGGCCCTGAACTTGCTGCGCTGGCCGCCAGCAATGGGGTCCACTTCGAATTCGAAGGCGCAGTCATGAGTGGCACCCCTGTCATCCGCCTCGCCAAGAAGATGTTTGCCGGCTTGAAGGTAGACGGCTTCGAAGGAATCCTGAACGGAACCAGCAACTACGTGCTCGGTCGCATGGAATCAGGCCTGGACCTGGATGCCGCTATTCGGGAAGCCCAGGATCTGGGGTACGCAGAAGCCAACCCTGCGGCAGACATCGAGGGCTACGACGTCCGGCTCAAAGTGCTCATCCTGGCCAACCAACTGCTCGGGGCAGACATAACCTTGCAGGACGTCTCCTGCGAGGGCATCTCCTCCCTTAGCCGCGATGACATTGAACATGCTGCCAGCCAGGGACTCCGCTGGAAGCTCATCGGCTCCGCGAAGAGGTCCGCGAACGGGGCAGTGACAGCCGGCGTGAAGGCCGTTGCTGTGCCCTTGGCCCATGAACTTGCCGGAATCTCCGGCGCCACCAACGCGGTTTCGTTCAACACCGATCTTTTGGGCCCTGTGATGGTTTCCGGGCCCGGGGCCGGACGCGTCGAAACTGCCTACGCCTTGCTCTCTGACATCATCGCCATGCACCACACCTCGGAGGTTCTCTCCCATGCCTAAGTCCGCACCCAGCACCGTTGAGGCATCAGCCCTGCCGATGTTCCAGAATGTCACCAGCCCCTACGACCAGCGCGTTGTTGGCGCCGTTCCGCTGACCGATGCCACCGCCGTCGACAGTGTCCTGGACGCTGCCCGTGCGGGTGCCAAAGTGGCAGCGGAACTGTCCCGGGACGCGCGCGGAAAAATACTCGACCGGGCCGCCAACCTGGTGGAAGACCGTCGGGAGCTCTTTGCCGAAACCATCGTCGCTGAGGCCGGCAAGACCATAAGGCAGGCCCGCAAGGAGGTTCTCCGTGCAATCAACACACTGCGGCTGTCGGCGGCAGAAACGCGCCGCAATGCCGGTGAAGTCGTTCCTTTCGACGCCTACGAAGGATCGGAGGACCGACTCGGCTGGTTCTCCCGCGAGCCGTTGGGCATCATCCTTGCAATCACGCCCTTCAACGACCCCCTCAACCTTGTAGCCCACAAGATCGGGCCTGCCATCGCAGGCGGAAATTCCGTTATTCTCAAGCCCTCGGCCCTTACGCCCCTTTCGGCTCAGCTGCTCACCGAGGCACTCCTGGAGGCCGGACTCCCGCAGGAAGTCCTCACAGTTGTTCATGGGGACCGAGACATTGCCCAGAAGATCATCGCTGCCCGGGACGTGCGCATGGTGTCATTTACCGGCGGCTTCTCCACCGGAGAGGCCATCGCCTCGACAGCCGGACTCAAGAAGCTCTCCATGGACCTGGGCGGCAACGCACCGGTCATCATCATGGCGGACGCAGACCTCCAGGAAGCGGTGGCGTCCTGCGTTTCCGGTGCGTTCTGGGCCGCCGGACAGAACTGCGTCGGTGTTCAGAGGATCCTGGTAGACAAGCTTGTCTACGCCGAATTCCGGGAGCTCTTCATCGCCGCGACCAAGGAACTGGTGGTTGGCGACCCGTCCGACGAACTGACGGACGTGGGACCCATGATCACCCCACGGTCCCTGCAGGATGTCCAGGTGAAAGTCCACGAGGCACTGGAGCGCGGCGCAGTTGTCCTGGCAGGCAACGTGGCTACGGGGAACATCCTCCACCCCACGGTTCTTGAGGAGGTGCCGGAAGACAGCCGGTTGTGGTCTGAGGAAGTATTCGGCCCTCTGGTGATGCTCCGCCCTGTGGACAGCCTCGAGGAAGCGATCGGGATCGCCAACTCCATCGAGTTCAGTCTCCATGCCGGAATCTTCACTGCATCCCTCGGGGACGCGATGAAGGCAGCCAAGGAGATCCAGGCCGGTGGTGTCATGATCAACGACTCGTCGGACTACCGCTTCGACGGCATGCCCTTTGGCGGGTTCAAGTACGGAAGTCTGGGCCGTGAAGGCGTTCACTTCGCCTACGAGGAAATGACCCAGCCCAAGGTCATCTGCATCAAGAACAGCACGGCCCGGCTATGACGAATCGCCTCGAATCAGATTCCCTTGGGTCCATGCGCATACCCGCCGACGCCCTGTGGGGAGTGCACACTGCCCGGGCCCTGGACAATTTCCCCATCAGCGGGACCCCTGTCTCACGGTATCCCGGGCTGGTAGTAGCCCTGGCGGAGGTAAAACGGGCAGCGGCACGCGCCAACTCCAGCCTCGGGGTGCTGGAACCCGCCGTGGCCGACGCGATCGGCCTTGCCTGCCAGGACATCGAAGAAGGGCACCACCACCAGCACTTCTGCGTAGACATGATCCAGGGCGGCGCGGGGACCAGCACCAACATGAACGCCAACGAAGTGATCGCAAACCTGGCGCTGGAAACCATGGGGCATCCCCGTGGCAGCTACCAGCATCTGCACCCCATCGACCACGTGAACAAATGCCAGTCAACCAACGATGTCTACCCCACGGCCATCAAGCTCGCACTGATCACCGCCGTCCAGGAGCTCGACCACGAACTCGGCCACTTGACGGAGTCCATTCGGGAGAAGGGAGCAGCATTCGCCCACGTGGCCAAAATAGGGCGCACCCAACTGCAGGACGCCGTCCCCATGACGTTGGGTCAAGAGTTTGGGGCCTTCGCCGCCACGATTGAAGAAGACAGATGCAGGTTGCGGGAGTCCGCGGCGCTCATGCTCGAATGCAGTCTGGGAGCCACCGCGATCGGCACAGGGATTACTGCCGAGCCCGGTTACCGGGAGCGGGCCATTGAAGCCCTCGCCGAAATTACCGGACTGCCCCTGGTACCGGCGGCCGACCTGCTCGAGGCGACATCCGACGTCGGGGTTTTCATGCATGTGTCCGGGATGCTGAAGCGCTCCGCCATCAAGATCTCCAAAATCAGCAGCGACCTGAGGTTGCTGTCCAGCGGACCGCAAAATGGCTTCGGGGAGATCCAACTGCCACCCCGTCAGGCTGGATCATCGATCATGCCCGGCAAGGTAAATCCGGTTATTCCCGAGACCCTGAACCAGATCGCCTTTGCTGTCGCGGGTGCGGACACCACCGTCACCATGGCCGCGGACAACGGCCAATTGCAACTAAATGCCTTTGAACCCGTCATGGCTCACGCGTTGCTGCAGGGCTTTTCCTGGCTCACCAACGGCGCGCGGATCCTCAGGACCCACTGCATCCAGGGCATCACGGCAAACGAGGACCTGCTTGGCGGGCGGGCCGCGGGATCGGCGGGTCTGGCCACCGCGCTGATACCCGCCCTGGGCTACGCCGCCGCGGCGGAGGTGGCCAACAGGGCGCTGACGGGACGCGTAACGGTGATCGACGCCGTCACGTCGATGGGACTCATGGAACGGGACGCTGCCGCACTGATTCTGGAGGGAGCGTCCACGCGTGCACGCTGAGTTACTGCGACACCCGCCGGATCACATTCGATAACGTCATGGCCGTGACGGTGTCCGTGACACCGGGGAGGGAAGAAATCTGTTCCCAGATTTCCTGCACCCTGCCGTGGGAGCGGGCTTCGACGCGAACCATCAAATCAAAGTCACCGCTGAGGACATCACAGAGAACGACTTCGGGGATCGCCCTGAGCTCACTCAGGACATCGGCCCCCCGCATGCGGTCCTTGCGGTAAACCATCAGGAAGGCGGACACAAGATCCTGGGTCTCGGCTCCGGCGACGATGGTATAGCCCTGGATGTAACCCTGCCGCTCCATGCGCTCGATCCGCTGACGGACAGCGTTCCTGGAAAGCAGGACCTTCCCTGCCAGCTCCGCGTGCGGTACGCGGGCGTTCCTGGTGAGTTCTGAAAGGATCCTCTGATCGATGCCGTCGAGGCCCGCTCGCTCCATGAATCCCTTCCAAAAAATAACCCGCCAGGAGCCCCGAGGCTCCTGTCTTTTGACCGAAAGGCCACGAAGAAGATGATACGTCCCGAGCACCACAAACCACTCCCGGAACGCTACTCATGCGTCTTGTTCGACATGGATGGAACACTGGTGGACTCGGCCAGGGGCGTCACGACAAGTGCGGCGGAAGCGCTGGCGTCCGTAGGAGCAACCGTCCCGGGTCCGGACCAGTTGCGCCGGTTCGTTGGCCCACCCATGATCGACTCTTTCCGGACCGTTGTGGGGCTGGACGAGGACCGGGCGAACGCAGCGCTGCAACACTATCGGGTCGCCTACGCCAAGGCCGGAGCGCTCCAGGCCCGGCTCTATGAAGGCGTTGAGGGACTCCTTCAGCAGTTGCACTCACTGGGCATGCCGATGGCCGTGGCTACGTCAAAAGTGGAAGATCAAGCCATCCGACTAACCCGGCATTTCGGTGTGGACCATTACTTTACGGATGTCTGCGGCGCCTCGGATGCCTTGGAGCGGTCTCGGAAGGACGCTGTGATCGCGGAGTCGCTGCGGAGGCTCCGCTCACGCGGCGTCGACACCTCGCGGCCCGTCATGGTGGGCGACCGCATATACGACGTCGAGGGAGCGGCCACACTCGGGATGCCAACCGTTTTTGCGCTCTGGGGCTACGGTGAGCCACACGAATCCGCGAACGCCATTGCTGCAGCTTCGTCTCCCAGCGGGCTCATACCGTTGCTCCAAGGAACCATGCAGCATTCGACGACGGGTCAGTAGTCCGGGTTGCTCGGCACCACAAGGCCGGTTTCGTAGGCATAGACCACGACCTGGACCCGATCCCGCAGTTGCAGCTTGCTCAGGATCCGGCGGACGTGGGTTTTGACCGTGGCCTCGGAGAGGAAGAACTTGTGGGCGATCTCCGCGTTGGACAGGCCCTCGGCGATGGTAGTGAGGATCTCGGTTTCGCGCGGGGTGAGCTCGTCCAGGAGCGGGTCACGGTGCGGGCTGGCTGAATGGCCGGGCAGGGCTCCTCCACGGACGTACGTCTCCAGGAGTCTCTGGGTCACCCGCGGGGCCACCACGGCATCGCCGCTGGCTACGAGGCGCACAGCGTGAACCAACTCAGCCGGGGCCACGTCCTTGAGCAGGAATGCCGATGCCCCGGCCTGCAGGCCGCTGAAGGCGTATTCGTCGAGATCGAAAGTGGTGAGGATGATGACCCGTGCATCCGACCCCGAACTGGAGATGCGACGCGTCGCCTCAATCCCGTCCATGGCGGGCATGCGGACATCCATCAGCACAACGTCGGGCTGAAGCGCCTCAACCTGCCGGACGGCCTCCAAGCCATCCGAAGCCTCGCCCACTACCGTGAAGTCGGCTTCGCCTTCCAGGATGAGCCGGAAGCCCATCCGCAGCAGCGGCTGATCGTCCACCAGCAGCACTTTGATGACGTCACCTGTCATGATTCCCCCTTGTCGCCGTTCCAGCGGAGCTCGGCGTGGACCGCCCAGCCACCCCTTTTTCCTGGACCGGCAGTAACGATTCCAGCATAGATTCCGGCGCGTTCATTCATTCCGGCGATTCCCTGCCCAGTGCCCAGGCTGCCCGCGGGTTCGCTGCCGCCGTCGCGGGTTCCGCGGCCGTCGTCGTTGACGTCGATGGTGACCAAATCGCCGTCGCGCGCCACCTGCACGTCAACCCGGCTGAGCGAGCGGCCGTATCGCAGGACGTTGGTGAGCGACTCCTGCACGATCCTGTAGACGGTGATCTGGAACGCCGGATCGGACGGCAATCCCGGACCCGTGTGCGCGTAATGCAGCGGGAGCCCGGCGGTCCGGAATCCCTCCAGGAGGTTGGCCAGGTTATGACCCGACTCCAGTGGCGAGAGGGGCGCCGGCCGTCCCGAATCGTCACGCAGTACACCCAACACGCGACGCATGTCAGCCAGGGCCGCCCGACCGGTCCGCGACAGTTCGTTCAGGACTTCGCCCGCCCGTTCCGGGTCTTTCTTGACCACTACGGCTGCGCCGTCGGACAGGCTGATCATCACCGTCAGGGAGTGGGCCACGACGTCGTGCATCTCGCGCGCTATCCGGTTTCGTTCAGTAACTTTGCCCAGCTGGGTGGTCCTTGCAGCCCAGGCGGCAATCTCTCCCTCATGTTCCCTGCGTTGGCGCACTGAAATGCCGATCCCGGTAGCCAGGAGGTTGGAGAGCATGATGGTTATTGCCGTGGCAATGTTGTTGATCAGGTGGAAGTTCTCGGGGACTTCCTGCAGCGTGTTCATCTGGCTCGGACTTGTCCACATGAACAGGTAAAGCAGGCTGAGCGGCAGGCTGGCAACGGCAAAAACCACCAGCGCAACCGCCCGGCGCTTGAGCGATGCCAGCGCATAAAGGGCAAACCATAGCCCCACCGAGACGTTCGAGCCCCACGGGTTCACGATGGCTGCCGCAACTTCCAGGAGCGCGACGGCGGCTACCACCGGCATGGGGTAACGGCGCCTGAAGACCAAGGCCACGGCGATCATCAGCAGCAGCGCCACCACGAACCATTTGGAGTCGATGACCGAGGTGATGATGGTGGGCAGGGCAAGCAACACGTAGCAGAGCACCACCACGGCATCCATCGCCAGTGGGTGCTTGTAGAAGTACCGGCGGAGCCTGCCCCTGCGGCGCTGGGCGATTTCAGCGAAGGACGCGTCAGCCAGGGTGGCCGACGCGTCCTTCGCCTGCAGAGCTTCAGTCATGGATCGAGCCTAGACGTCCCGCTTCTTCAGCAGGATCATGGCCAAGGCCACCGGCACCACTACCCAAGCGCCCAGGACCAGTCCGGCCTGCCACGCCTCAAGCGTGTCCGGGACGTGCTCGACGGCGGTCAGCGGGCTGATGGTGTTGCCGGGAAGGTACTTGCTGGCCTCTTTGAAGAAATCGCCGGGGATCAGCTGGAAGGCGATGGGCGCCACGAAGAACAGTCCCACCAGGCTCATGATGCCGCCGGCGGAGTTCCGGACCAGGGTGCCAAGGGCCATGCCGATGGCTGCCACGGCCGCCACGTAGATGCTGTTGACCAGCAGGAGCTTGACCGATTGCGAGCTGCCGAGGTCAAGTTTGAGATCGTAGTTGTTCAGGATGGGCAGCGCCACAAGTCCGGCAACGTAGGTCGCCACTGCGGTGAGGACGAAAGCGCTCACCATCACCACAATGAGCTTTGCCAGGAACGGCGACAACCGCCGGGGTACGGCAGCGAACGTGGAGCGGGCCATGCCCGTGGTGAATTCGGAGCTCATGAGCAGCACGCCCAGGGAACCAAGAATCAGCTGGGCAAACACGATGCCGGACGTAGGTACCGTGACAGCCAGGTCCCCACCCTGCGCGGCTATCGCTGCAGCGGCCTGGGGATCCTCCGTCGCCTGCCTGGTGATTTGGCCGGTTCCCCACGCGCCGAGGGCGGAGAAGCCCACCATCACCACGGCGGTGGAAGCCAGCAGGATCAGCGTGGACATCAGGGTACGGAACTTGATGAATTCGGAGTTCAGGACCCGGTGGAAGGCCGGTCCCGGACCCACGGAGTTGCGGATGGACTTACGGTCCAAAGTGGTGGTGCTCATGTCTATTTCCCTCCGGCCTGAGCGGGAACCGAGGCCCCGGTGGTGATGTGCGAGTGGTATTCGACCTCGTCCTTGGTCAGTTCCATGTAAGCCTCTTCCAGGCTCGCCTGGAGCGGGGTCAGCTCATAGACCATGACCTGGTTGTCCAGGGCCGCCCGGGCGATCCCACGGGGATCCAGGCCGGAAACTTCCAGGAGCTCGCGTTCGTGGACTTCCACGGAGACTCCGGTTCCGGCGAGCAGCTGCATGAGCCGTTCCGGCTGGTCGGTGCGGACACGTGTCCGTACCTGGCCCTTGCCCGAGATAATGTCCGCGATGGGGGCGTCGGCAATGATTTTGCCGCGGCCGATGACGATCAGGTGGTCTGCCGTGAGCGCCATTTCACTCATGAGGTGGCTGGACAGGAAGACTGTGCGGCCTTCCGAGGCCAGGTACTTGACCAGATTGCGGACCCAGACCACACCTTCAGGATCGAGGCCATTCACCGGCTCATCCAGGATGATGGTCTGCGGATCGCCCAGCAGCGCGGCGGCGATCCCGAGGCGCTGACCCATTCCGAGCGAGAAGCCTTTGACCTTCTTCTTGGCAACGTCACCCAAACCGGTCATTTCGATGACTTCGCGCACCCGGCTTTTCGGAATGCTGTGCGTCGCGGCCATCGCAAGCAGGTGGTTGTAGGCGGTGCGGCTGGTGTGGACTGCCTTGGCGTCCAGGAGGGCACCGATCTCGCGCAATGGTGCCTTGTGCTGTACGAACGGCTCACCGTTCACCGTCACGGAACCCGACGTCGGAGCATCCAGTCCCATGATCATGCGCATGGTGGTGGACTTGCCGGCACCGTTCGGGCCCAGGAAGCCCGTCACACGTCCGGCCTGGACAGTGAAACTGACACCGCCGACGGCGGTCTTCTCGCCGTAGACCTTGGTCAGGCCTTTTGCTTCGATCATGGAAGCGTTCCCTCCTCGGAGCACACCATCTGTGTGCAGGTGAGTTTTGAATGTACTCACCACGCTACTCACGGAGGGAACGCAAATCGCCTGTCTCAGGGATGATTCAGGGTCCAGTCAGGGTAGTCCTCCCGGATGACTCCTGACAGCGCTACTCTGCAGGCAGCGGTGAGTACACCCGGAGTTCCCGCTGCTTGACGCTGAACGTGGCGCTGCGAACGCCCGGTTTGGGTTCGCCATCAACCGCCAGGACCAGCGGCTGTCCAATTGCTTCCACGGTGACCTCGGTGGCTTCGGTGAGGTGGGTGACCTTTGAGGCGGAGACTGTGCCGGTCACGACCGCCCACAGCAGTCGCGCCCGGGCGAAGGGCTCGTCCGCTGTGATCATCCGCAGGTCGAATACCCCGTCATCCAGAACCGGCCTGCGAAGTGGTGCATGGTCCCTGGGGTAGAACCTTCCCCGGCCCATGTAGAGAATCCAGAGCTTGTGTTTCACGCCGTCCACAGTGAGGGTGGTTGGCGAGTTCACGCCGAACGTGCGCAGTGACGCCACCACACCGGCCAAGGGCTTTCCCATGGCCGGTTCGAGCCGCTCCCTGCGGCGCACAAGGTTGGGATAGACGCCTACGCTGGCGGTGTTCAGCATGGCCACCTCGGAGGTCTCCGGCGTGTCGGGCAAGCCGCGCTGGACCACCACGTGCCCCAGGTCGACGGCCGCTGCCTGCCCTTTGGTCACGGCTTCAAGGGCGTCATCGATCGAGCTGGTTCCGAGGTCCCTGGCGAAGTGGTTCAGGGTTCCGCCAGGGAGTACCAGGAGTGGGAGTGAATGCTCGACGGCGACAGCGGCCGCAGTGCCCACCGTTCCGTCTCCGCCCCAGACACCCAGCGCTACGGTACCGGGCCGGGTGGCCGCGGCTTCCATCTCGGCAGCTATGTCCTCACCTTCGGAAATTTCCTGTATATAAGCTTTGGGGAATATTTCCCTTAGGAGTTCTCCCGTTTCAGGGGTGTACGAACCGCCCATGACGTTGACCCCGATGCTGAGCCCTTCGCCGTCGCTGATTGCGGGGGCCTCAACCGGCGTGCGGTGGGGGGTCGGTTCGGCAGGCCGCGCCGGCCACCATTTGCGGGTTGCCCATGCGGCGCCTGCCCCCAAGGCGGAACCCAGGACCACATCGGAGGGCCAGTGGGCACCTGTGTGAACGCGGGAGTACGCCACCCCTGCTGCGATCGGGGCCAAGCCGAGTCCAATGGCAGGAGACACAATGCCGGCACCGACAGCGAAGGCTACCGCGGACGCGGAGTGGCCGGACGGCATCGATGAACTGGTCGGCTGCGGGTTCACAAAACGGAAGAGCGGCAGGTGCTCAGGAAGCGGGCGCCTCCGGGGGAGTAGCCGCTTGAAGATCACGTTGGTGACGCCGGAAGCAACGCCCAAGGCAAGCACGCCATGAAGGGCTGCCCTGCGTGGTTTACCGGGAAACGCGGCCATGACTCCCGCAATACCAAACCACAGCTTGCCCTTGGTCGCCGCCGCTGAGAGCCGCCGGAAGAAGACGTCGTGATCGCCTTGGGGTTGCCGGGACACAGCCCCCACCAGGAAGCGGTCCAACAGTGCCACCTTTTTGGGGCCTTTGCCCACGAAGCCTCGCATCCCAACACACTAACGCCCGATCCACCCGAAAGGGGAACGGCGCGATGACTACCATTAGGCATGATTCGTGTCCTTCACCCACGCGAGCGGCCGGGCTGGCAACCGGCCCTCACTGGCGCCCTTCTCTTCAGCGCCTTCACCGTCCTTGGGATCATGCTCATGGTTGGGCACGCTGAGCCCATTTTTAAGCCCGTGGACGTCTGGTGGCAGGCCTTCGTCTCGACGCTTCACTCGCCGTTTTGGGACGGACTCAACGCCTTCCTCAACGGCATCGGGTATGTAGGCATGTTGGTGCTCCACGCGCTGCTGGCCGCAGCACTCCTGGTATGGCGCCGGCCGCTGACGGCCACTTTCGCCCTGACCTCAGGAGTGGCTGCGCTGGCACTCACCCAACTGGCCAAGGTCCTGGTGGGCAGGCAGCGGCCGGAGGGCGCCCGAGTCCTGACAGATACGGGTTCATACCCTTCCGGGCATGTATCGGCAACCACCGCGTTCCTGGTGGTTGTGGTGATCCTGCTCGGACGCTGGTGGGTGACCCTGCTGGCAATGATTGGGGTGATCGCCATGATGATCAGCCGGACCTACCTCTCCGCCCACTGGCTCAGTGATGTGCTTGGTGCAGCCTGCTTGGCCTCTGGGGTGGTGCTCCTTTTGTGGTGGCGGTTCGGCCGTTCATGCATTGCCGAGAATGCAGGATCGGACGGGAAAGCTATTTGGTCCGCAGGGGCTTTGCGACGCCAGCCAGGAGCAGGGCAAGCAGAATAGGTGCTCCGATGGCCAGGAGGGCCAGATGGATTCCCGTATGGTCGCCGAGGTAACCAAGGAGCGGTGGTCCGGCGAGGAATGCGACGTACCCGATGGTGGACACCACGGAAACACGGGCGGCGGCATGCTTGGGGTCGTCAGCTGCCGCGGACATTCCCATGGGGAAGGCCAGTGCCGCACCGACACCCCACAACGCCGCCCCGACGCCTGCGAGGAACACGTTGTCCGCGAAAACAAACAACGCCAGGCCTGCTGCGGCTGCAGCCATGCTTGCACGAAGGACAGCAACCCGGCCGAATTTGTCGATCGCTTTCCCGCCGAGGAACCGCATCAGTGTCATTGCCGCCACGAAGAGGGCGAAGAGGAGTGCTCCGGTTGATTCGGTAGCTCCCAGACCGTCCACGGTTGCCTTGGCGATCCAGTCGTTGCCGGCGCCTTCGGTCAGCGTCGCACCCAGGACCACGATGCCTATGAGCAGCGTCCTGCCATCCCGCCAAGCCGAGGGTCCCTTCTCAAGGGGAGCGCCATCGTCGTGCGTTTCCGCGACCTCGTGCGGCAGGAAGAACCTGGGGACCGTCAGCGCGAGGGCGACGGCGATGGCCGCGATAACCAGCAGATGTTCCGGAAGCCCGACACCCAGCTTCGAGAGACCGGCGCCGATCAACGCCCCCACGAACGCACCGCCGCTGAACGCCGCATGGAACTGGGGCATGATGGTGCGCTTGAGCCTGTGCTCGACATCTGCGCCTTCAATGTTCTGGGCGACGTCCCATAGGCCGATTCCGATGCCGAAGAAGAACAGCGCAATGGCGGTTGCCGGGACTGAGGCGGCCATCAGCGAGAAAGCAATAGCTGCTCCCGCGGCGCCAGCCACGATGCCGGCCACCCGGACCGTGTTCGCTGTCCCGATCCTGCCAACCACCCAGCCCGCGGAGGGCAGCGCAAGCAAAGATCCGACGGCGGTGCAGAGCAGCAAGGTGCCCATTTGACCCGACGTGAGGCTGAGGGCTTCGGTAACGGCCGGAATGCGGGCGGCCCAACTGGCAAAGACCAGGCCGTTCATGCCGAAGATCAGGAACGTCGCCACAGCGGCGGCGTTGACGCTTTTGGAGCTTTTGATGCTGGTGGTCATGCAATCACAACTTCCACGGAGAGTTTGTTGAGCCGGGCAAGATCTTCGGGGGATGGTGCTAGGTCTGTGACGATGACGTCCACGGTGTCCATGGCGGCAACCAAGGCCACGGCGCTGGCATTCCATTTGCTGCCGGCTGATGCCACGATCACACGCGCCGCCGACTCCAGGCCGGCACGCTTCACGGCCGCATCGTCAAGGTCGTGGGCCAGGAGCCCGTCCTTGAGGTTGAGGGCACACGGGGTTACGACGGCGGTGTCAAACCTCAGCGAGCGGATGTTGGCTTCCGTCATGGGTCCACGGAAGGATTGCTCACCCGGGACGAGGCTGCCG
The DNA here is from genome assembly GCF_047977885.1 of Arthrobacter sp. LFS091. Lineage (NCBI taxonomy): Bacteria > Bacillati > Actinomycetota > Actinomycetes > Micrococcales > Micrococcaceae > Arthrobacter > Arthrobacter sp. LFS091. Next base: position 167,193 of record NZ_JBFPFP010000003.1, on the reverse strand, counting down.
CCGGGGAGGATGAGCCCGGGTGAGCGCCCACCCTTGACGCTGGTCAGGGCATCAACGCCGTGAAGGGACATGGGCATGACAGTAAGCTCGCGCGTGCTGAGGCTGCGTGCGATCTCCGTGGCTGTCGAGCCGCTGTCCAGCCACACGTGCTCCCTGTCCTTCAGGAGTGCGTCCACTGCTGCAGCGATGCGGATTTTGGCGTCGTGGTCTTCCAGTTCGCGTTGCCCGTAACCGGGGTTGTCTCCGCGCGCCAGCAAGCTGCGGGCTCCGCCGTGGACGCGCTTCAGGACACCGTTGGCTGCGAGGATCTCCAGGTCGCGGCGGATCGTGGCGCCCGACGCCCCTGTGGCCTCCACGAGCTCATCGACTGTGGCTTCTTCGCGTGTGCGGAGCAGTTCGCCAATGAGGCGGTGGCGGTCGGCAGTTCCCATTCCTCAACCGTAGCAAGGTGTGCGCATTTAATCACCCCGAGTGATCATTTGAACACAAACCCTCTCTCACATCCCACCCGTTAAACCCCAACGCTCCTGCAGCTGCTGCAGGAGCGTTCGGGTGAAGGGGGCGGGATGTGAGAGAGCGTCCGGGGTCAGCGGGCCCGCTCTACGCGCTTCTCGTCCCACACGGGTTCCTCGGACTCGTAGACCTTGCCGTCCGAACCAAAAATGAGGAAGCGGTCGAAGGACTTGGCGAACCAGCGGTCGTGCGTCACGGCGAGGACCGTTCCCTCGAAAGCGTCGATGGCCCGCTCCAAGGCTTCCCCGGAATGCAGGTCCAGGTTGTCCGTAGGCTCGTCGAGCAGCAGGAGCGTGGCACCGGAGAGCTGCAGGAGCAGGATCTGGAAACGTGCTTGCTGGCCACCGGAGAGTGACTCGTACTTCTGCTCGGACTGGCCGGCCAAACCGTAGGAGTCCAAAGCTCCGGCAGCTGCTTCACGTGGAAGTCCGCTCCGGTGCTCATCGCCGCGGTGCAGGATCTCCAGCAAGGTCCGGCCCAGGAGGTCAGGGCGGACATGTGTCTGCGCGAAGAAACCCGGTCGGATCCTGGCGCCGAGTTTCACCACGCCCTCGTGCGGGACCTCAGCGATGACGACGTCGGACACCGGCAGGTGTTCCCGCTCCGGATCCGTGCCACCGGTGGCGAGCAGGCGGAGGAAGTGGCTTTTGCCCGAACCATTGGAGCCCAGGACACCCACACGGTCTCCGAACCAGATCTCCGTGGAGAACGGCTTCATCAGCCCGGTCAGCTCAAGCTTCTCGGCAACGACTGCGCGCTTGGCGGTACGCCCACCCTTGAGGCGCATCTTGACGTTCTGCTCGATCGGCAGGGCTTCGGGCGGGCCAGCCTCAAGGAACTTGGCCAGGCGGGTCTGCGCTGCCTGGTACCTGTTGGCCATGTCAGAGCGGAAAGCAGCCTTGTTCTTGTACATGTTGACGAGTTCCTTGAGCTTGATGTGCTCCTCGTCCCAACGCTTCCGCAGTTCCTCGAAACGCGCATTGCGGTCAGCCCGGGCCTCGACATAGGAGCCGAAACCTCCGCCGTGGATCCAGGCACCCGCACCGTTGATGCCCGGTTCGAGCGTGACGATGCGCCCGGCGGCGTTGTTGAGCAGCTCGCGGTCGTGGCTGATGAACAGCACGGTCTTCTTGGACTCGTTGAGCTTGCTTTCCAACCAGCGCTTGCCAGGCACGTCCAGGTAGTTGTCAGGCTCATCGAGGAGCAGCAATTCATCAGGCCCGGCAAACAGTGCTTCGAGGACAAGGCGCTTCTGCTCGCCGCCGGACAGGGTAGAGGCCCGCCGGAACTGGGCTTTGTCGAAGGAAATCCCCAAGGCGGCCATGCAGACTTCGTCCCAGACGGTCTCCACGTCGTATCCGCCCGCGTCGCCCCAGTCCACGATCGCTTGGGCGTACTTCATTTGGGTGGGCTCGTCATCGTGTTCCATCATGGCGAGCTCGGCTTCCTCCACGGCCTTGGCCGCGGCCGCGAGACCTGCTTGTGCGGTAGAGACCAGGAGGTCGCGGACAGTGGATTCATCGCGGACCTGGCCCACGAACTGGCGCATGATGCCCATGTTCCCGGACCGGCCCACGGCTCCCTCATCCGGTGTGAGATCGCCGGAGATGATCTTGAACAGCGTGGTCTTGCCCGTTCCGTTGGGTCCGATCAACGCAGTCTTGGTGCCGTCGGGCACCTTGAACGTCACCCCGTTAAGCAGTTGGGTGCCGTCGGAGAGGAAGTAGTCAATGCCTGAAACGTCAATATGGGCCACGTTTCAATCCTCCCACGGCACGGTATTAACGCTCGACGGCGGCCTGCCGCCGTCGAGCGTCTGCCGTGTCAGCCTGCTGCGGTGAGGAAGGACTTCAAGAGTGGGCCGCTGGTGGTCGCACCCAGCCCACCGTCCTCCACGAACACGGCGACGGCCAGGTCACCGTGCGTGGCCACGATCCACGCGTGCGTCTTGGGCGGATCCTCGTTGCCGAACTCCGCCGTGCCCGTCTTGGCCCCGACCGGGAGGCCGGGCACCTGTGCCAGGAAGCCGGCGTGCCCGGAGGTCACCACGGCACGCATCATGTCCGCCAACGAAGCGGCTTCTTCCTTGGTAATCGGCTTGGTGGATGCCGGGGACGCAGGGAGTGCACTGGCCGTGGTGGAATCCGGCGACGGCGATGCGCTGCCACTTTCGGTCGGGGAAGCACTGGCACTGGGGTTCTGGGCAGCATCAGCGTTGAGGACCAGTTGGGGTGACACGGGAGCGCCGTTGGCCACGGAAGCAGCCATGACAGCGGCTGAGAGCGGCGAGAAAAGTACCTTGCCTTGGCCGATCATGGAGGCGGCGTGCTCAGTGCCTTCAGCAGCACCGGGAACCGATCCCAGAAAAGCGTCGGCCCCAAGCTTGGGGGCTTCCACGGCGACTCCGAGGGCCTGGGCAGCCGACTCGAGTTGGTCCTGGCTGACGGTATCGCGGGCATTGATGAAGGCTGTGTTGCACGAGTGCGCGAAGGCCTCCCGCAAGGCAACGGTGCCCAGCGAACCGGCCGGGTACCCTTCGGCGTTCTTGAATGTGCGCCCATCAACGGTGACCGTCGGAGTGCACTCCACCTTGGAATCGGGCGTGGCACCGTTCCGGAACATCGCCAGCGAATCAACGATCTTGAACGTTGAGCCCGGCGCGTACTGTCCCAACATGGCGGTGTTGTACCCGTTGCTGCCCGGTCCTGAGGCGGCGGCGAGAACGGCGCCGGTTGAGGGTTTCAGCGCCACGATAGCCGAGGCCGGCCCAACTTTAGCCAGCGTATCCTCGGCCAATTGCTGGAGTTTCAGGTCGAGCGTGGTCTTGAGGGTGGTGCCCGGTGCGGGGAGGGACGAGAAGAACACTTTGGTAGCGGGGGTCTCACCCTGGGACTTGGCGCTGGCGATGACCTCCACGCCGTCCTTGCCGCGCAGCAGGGAGTCGTACTTCTGCTGCAGGCCGCCGGTTCCGGTGGTGTCCCCGGCACGCAGCGCGCCGTTGGACTTCTCGATCTGCTCTGCGCTGGCTTGACCGACGCTGCCCAAAAGAGCACGGGCGAAGGTCCTTGTGGGAGCCAGGGCCATGGAGTCCAGGATGCTCACGCCACCCGGGATGGCGTTGATCTTGGCTTCGTTGATGTCGGCTGTGTAGGCGCGGAGGACGAGTCCTTCCACAAACGCCTGCGGGCCGGATGCAGCAACCTGCTTGGCGTACTCCTCAACGTCCAGCCCCAGCAGGGCCGCCATGGCCCGGGCCGAGGCGTCGGCTTGCTCTGCGGGAACCTTGGTCTTGTCGATGCCAACCCGGAACACGGGCCTGTCTTCAACGATCGGGGCGTCGCCGGCACCCAGGATCTGGCCGCGCTGGGCCGGAACTGTCTTAACGGAGAGGGTCTCGCCATCGGAGAGCTGTGGTGCCAGGAGGGCGGGGCTCCACTGAACCGCCCATTTTCCGGAGGACTTCTTCAGCGTGGCGTCCATGGTGTACTCCCACTTGGCAGAGCCGACGTTCCAGCTGTAGTTCAGGGGGAACGTGGCGGTATCGCCGTCGAGCTTCACGTCGCCGGACTGCACCGAGGGTTTGGCGCCGAGGCCTTCGAAGACAGCCTTGAGTTCATCGTTGGCCGCGGCAGCGTCCTTGCCTTCGACGGCGAGCGACCCGACGTCGAGCGCTTCCAAGGAAGACGCCAGCTGCTTTGCGGCACCTTCCGCGCCGGATCGGCCATCATCACAAGCGGCCAGCGAGCCAGCCATCACTAAACTGACGAGTCCAACGACAAAACCCTGCTTCTTTTTCAGTTTCCCCATTTGCGACATTATGCCCCGTTCCACCGACAGTTTCTTGTTGTGCCCGGTCAGCGGACAGCCGCCGCCTGCCACCCCGGGGAGAGGCGGCAAACGGCGGCCGTCAGGACATTGGCGCTACGGAGCGCAGGTGAACTTGGCGTCACCCCACACCCCGTGGGCACCGTTGATGGATCCGGAGGGATCCACCACCAACTCCACGTACGCCGCTCCGGTGAGGTCAACCGTCACGGATTCGGGAGCGAACCCCGGCGTGTACGTGCGCGACTGGTACTTGTTCACGCCGTCGGCGTTGACCTTGAAGATAATGTTGCCGCCGAAGCCGCTCTCAAGGCCCACCTGAGAGGTGAACTTCGAACACTTTCCACCCAGGTAGTAGGTGATTTTTGACGCTGCGTGCACGCCGAGGCCCTTACTGAACACGGGCTCCTTGCCTGTGGCGGGATCCGTGTAGTTGATGGCCAACGGCTTGTCCGGGGAGGACGCCGAATCTTTGTTGGCCACGTTCTTGCCGATCACACCGTAGCCGTTCAGCGCCTGGACCCACGGGGTTTCAGAGGCATACACGGAGCCGACAGGGACAGCCGGAAGAGGCTGCGAGGTCACCTTCCAGTCGAAGAACTTCACCCGTGTATCCGTAGGCAGCGTGACGGATGCCAGCTCCTTGGTGGGGTTGAGCCGCACCGTGTTGGAGAACGCCTGATACTTGTACTGGGTGTACTCAGGGGACGGGCCTGAGGCGCTGTTGCGGCCCTGTTCCGAAACCGCCAGCACGGCTCCGTTGAGGACCGAGGGCTGCAGCCAGTTGGGGAAGAAGATGGACTGCTGCTCTGAGGAACCGTCCGCGTAGGTCAAGGTCAGCGTCGGGCTGGTTCCATTACCCACAGCGGCAGATCCGAGGACCGCAAGATGCGTGCCCTTGCCCTTGACCGAGATGGTTTGTGCGGACAACGCCACGGAGTTGGGGACATCAGGTCCCACGGCCGGCCACGTGTAATCCACCTGCGTAGGTTTCCCGGCATCGACCGTCACCGTGCTGCCTGGCCGGACACCGCCCGCCGGAACCGCGGCGGCAGCCAGCTGTTCGGCAGCGAAGGTGGCCCCGCCGCCGTCGAAGTTTCCGAGCGCCTTACCGGCCACGGTGGTGACCGAAACGGTGTTGTAGGCCGCAGCCAGCGAACCGTAGGCGACGTAGATCTGGTTGCCACCGGTCACCGACTGGTTGGAGCCGGAAGCAGCGTACGACGCCGACACCCGCACGGTCTGTTGGCCCGCCTTCGCGCTGGAGCCGGGTTTGATGACGAAGGTGGCAGTAGCGCTCGCTCCACCGTCCACCTTGGCTGCGGTTGCGCCGGAGGACGAAACCACGGTCCACCCCTCGGGCAGGACGGGAGCCAGGACCACGTTGGTCTTGGCCTTGGTACCAGTGTTCACGAAAGCAGCGGTGACTGTTGTTTCCTGGTCCTGGAAGACCTGTTGGCCGGTGGTCACGCGGACTTCGGCGGCGGTGTCTTCCTGGCTTTTCCCGCCCAGCGGACCTGCCTGCTGGAGCTGAACCGTGGCTGACTGGTTGGAGGCGATGGATCCCGTCTTGACCCAGACGGTGCCGTTGTTGGCCTCATCGAAGAACCAGCCCGTGGTTGCAGCGGCATAGGCAGCTTGGGTTGGTTGTTGAGTGAGCTTGGTGCCGCCGATCTTCACGTCCTTGGGGGCCGCGCCGGCGTGGACTTTCAGTTCGTAGGGTCGGGCAGCGGCCTTGCCTGTGTACTCGCCCTTCCGCTCACCGATGGACACCTTGACGCTGCTGTTGCCCTTGCCGGGCGAATCCACTGCGAAGATCTGGCTGGAGGACTTTCCATCCTTGAATTCACGGGTGACCTTGTCGTCCTCATAGAGCGTGAAGGTGTCCTGACCTTGGGCGTATACGTCCAAGGTGATCATGGAATCTTCGGGTACCAAGGAGGCGTTACGGGCCACGATGCCTTGCGGGATCACCGCACCGGCACGAACGAATACCGGCAGTTTGTCCAGGGGTGCGTTGTAACCGTTGAGGATCTGGCCGCCCTGGTAGAGCTTGCCGGTCCAGTAATCCACCCACTGCTGGCCGGCGGGAAGGAATATGCCGTTGCGGACATCTGTCTGGGTGAAAACTGGTGCCACCAGGAAATCGGAGCCCAGCATGAATTGGTTATTGGCCTCGGCGCCGTAGGACCACTGCTGGTCAGGGAACTCCAGGGCCATGGATCGCATCATCGAAACACCGCTGGTGGAGGATTCCTGGGCGAGGGTGTAGATGAAGGGCATGAGTTGCTGCCTAAGCTGCAGGTACTGGCGGTTGATGGCCGTAGCTTGGTCGCCGTAGAGCCACGGGCGCTTGTCCGTCGCGGCCCAGCCGGACATGGAGTACAGCGCCGGGGCGAAGGCCTTCCACTGGAGGTCGCGGACGTACGATTCGGCCGAGCCGCCGAAGATCCCGTCAACATCGCCGGTGGTGAACGCCAAACCCGAGTTGCCCGCACCGGTGAGGGCCGAGACCTGCCAGCGAACGGCGTCGAGATTGCCTGAATGGTCACCGGTCCACTGCATGCCGCAACGCTGGGCGCCGGCCCACCCCTCCACCATCAGCGAGGTGCCCCGCGCGTTCGAGTACTGCTCGATGCCGCCGTGTGCGGCCTCGCAACCGGTGAGTGCCTGCCGGTAGCCCTGCCCAACCCACGCAACGTCGAGCTTGCGGAGCCGGACTCCGGCCTCGCCTACTTCGTATTCCTGGTTGGTCAGGGAGCGCTGGGTCCACAGGCCAACTTTGAGGTCGGTTTCTTTCTCGATGTTGCTCACGGTTTCCGGGAGTTGCTGGTATTCGCAGCCATAGCCGTCGTTGACCAGCATCCAGCCAGCCGGCATGTCGTTTTCAACGAACTTCCGTGCGGTTTTGATGGCGTCCGGCGTGCGCTGCTTAGCACCGTCGGGATCGCCATAGCCGGAGGAGGAATAGCCCGGATTGGAACGGTTGTAGCAGTCGGCGTCGCCGTATTCCAAGGCGTAGACCGGGGGCATGATCGGCTTTCCGGTCAGCGTGGTGTACGCGCCAAGGGACTGTTTGTAGTCGCCCACGAAGTAGTAGGCGTCGAACCGCTTTTCCTCATGCGTGGTGGTGGGTTGGTCCTTGAAGTCGTACGAGCCGCGGGCGAACGTGTCGCGGAGGACACCGTAGCCCTTGGATGACATGTAGTACGGCACGGCGTTGGGGTAGCCGTCGTCGTCCCAGTCGAAGTTCTTGGCGATGTTGATCAGCGCGCCGGTGTGCACGGAGCGGCCGTTTTGCATGCCGCCGCCGATGAACTGCTCGCCGTCCTGATGGGCAAGGTGCTGAGTGGCCGAGTTGGAGCCGAACGTCATGGGTGCCGACTCCTCCAGCACCAGTGATCCGTCGGCCCGGGTCACGCGGAGTTGGGTAGTGGACTTGTTGATAGCGACGCTGATCTTGTCCGTCTTCAACGTCAGCCAGTCGCCGTCGACGATGGTGGGTGTGGTGCCGGGAAATCTGTCTTTGCCCACCACAATGTTGGCGGTCCTGGCCGGGTCGCCGTGGTCGCTGTTGGCGGGATCCGTGAAGGTGCCGCTTGGATCGGCTTCGAGGCGGAAGGTGCCGCCATCCAGGAACGTAACCCGGACTGCACCTTTGGCGGTGGAAAGGCCGACGACGTTGCCGGACTGGGTGTATCCGGTCACCGCGCCGAGGGGTACTCCCGCGGCGTCGACAGGTACCTCGGGGGTGACGGCTTTGACGGGGGCGGGGTCGCCGGGCGCGGAATCCGCGGCCGATGCCGCCGATGCGAAGGTCAGTGCGGGGATGGTCCCTGCGAGGAGGAGCGAGGCAAGGCCGAGGGATGCGGCCTTCCTGGCTATCTTTGTGGCTCGTCCGGGGCTGTGGGGAGCAGCACTGGACAGGCCCAAGGAGGGTGCGGACATGGGGGCCAACTTTCGACGAGTGACTTTTTGTGATCTAACTCATAGCGAAACGTGCACTAATCGTCACTGCTGCGAAGCCAAAGGTCAACCGTTTAACCAAAATTAACAAGCAAAATGAGCCCCACCCGTCCGCCCAGAGGGGTCCAGCGCGACGTTTGCTGAGGGCCTGATCCGCGAGGTTCAGCGCCCGCGGATGATTCGTCGCTGGGTCGCCGCAGCAATCGCCGCCGTCCGGTTGTCGACCCCCAGCTTCGAGTAGATGTGCACCAGATGCGTCTTTACCGTGGCCTCCGAAATGAAGAGCTGCTTCGCCATGGCGCGGTTGCTCATGCCAGTAGCCAGCAACTCCAGCAGCTCCACCTCCCTGGCGCTCAACGCGGGCGACGGGTTTCGGATCCGCCCCATGAGCCGCGCCGCGACCTCCGGTGCCAGCGCGGTCTGCCCTGCAGCCGCGGAAAGGACAGCTTGCCGGATTTGCTCGGGCGGGGCGTCTTTAAGCATGTAACCGCTGGCGCCGGCTTCAACGGCAGCGAGGATATCGGCGTCGGTGTCGTAGGTGGTGAGGATCAGAACCGGGGGCGGGGGGCTCCCGGCCTCGCCCGCCTTGATCTTTCCCGTAGCCGTCACCCCATCCATGCCGGCCCCCATCTGCAGGTCCATGAGGACCAGGTCCACCGGCTCGCCGAGCGTGTGCAGCCTGCGCAGCTCAACCAACGCGGCATCACCATCCGCCGCCTCGGCCACCACGGTGACGCCCGGGAAGTCCGCCAACATGGCACGCAGGCCTGCCCTGACCACCGGGTGGTCATCCACCAACAGAATGCGGATATCGCTCATGCCTCATCTTCTCCCACAGGCAAGGGCACCCGGATGGCAACCACCGTTCCCTCGCCCGGAGCCGACTCGATCTCCAGGCTGCCCTCCAGCGCGGCCAGCCGTTCGCGCAAACTCAACAGCCCGACGCCGGTGCCGTCACCGCGCACGGTGGCCACCGCCGTCGACGGCTCAAAACCAATACCGTCGTCAAAAACGTCCAACGTCACCTCGGACCCGAGAAAGGACAGGGTCACGACGGCGGCCCGCGCCTTTGCATGCGCCCACACGTTCGCGAGGGAGGCCTGGGCGGCCCGAAGCAGGGTGGTCTGGTAGGTATTGGGCAGCTCAACCGGGGAACCCACCAACTCGAAACGGCAGCGCAGCGCGGTCCCACGGGCGGCGGCTTCAGTCTCGGTTTTCTCACAGAGGCGGCGCAACGTATCCACCAAGCCGGCTTGTTCCAGGTCAGGGGAACGGAGGCCGCGAACAAAGCTGCGGGCTTCGGCCAGGTTCGCCGAGGCAGTTTCCTGGACGATCCGCAGTCGCTCCCTCGCAGCCCCTGAATCCCCGTCATCCAGGGCTTTCTCCGCCGACCGCCCCATCAGGACGATGCTGGAGAAGCCCTGCGCCAAGGTGTCGTGGATTTCCCGGGCGAGCCGTTCACGCTCGGCCGTGATCCCGGCGTCGTGCTGTGTTTTGGCCAGTTCCGCCCGCGTCCGACGCAGGTCCTCGGCCACCACCCGCTGGTTTTCGGCCTCAAGGAACAAGGCCTGGTAGGCCAGCCCGGTGACCACGGCGAAACCGGCACCAAACACCGGGCCCAGGACCATCGCGAGCTGCAGGCCGCCGTCGGACGTGCCGCGGCTATGGAACCACAGCGCACCGATCAGCAGGACCGTGCTCAACGCAATCATGGGCAACGCCAGGCGCCGGGGGAGCAGATGAAGCTGCAGGAAGAAGAGGGGGAAGGCCACCCAGGCGAAATCTCCGCTGACCAGAAGGAGCAGCAGCCACAGGAACATCACTGCACCCAACCACCACGCGGCGTAGCGCGTTGGGTTGAAACGGGAAGGGTCGCTTGCGTGCCGTTTTTCCAGGATGGTTCCCGCCAGGTACACCATCGCCAGGAGGGCAGACAGGCCCAAACCGGCAGCCAACGCCGTGGATGACGGTGATCCGGAAGTGCCGACTCCGGTCAGCAGGCGAATGACGGCGACCAGCAGCAGCACGGCGAAACCGACGTGCAAACTCACGCGCAGGACGCGGAGGATCGTGACGGCTCCGGTGGGGGATTGCATGCTTTCCAGCGTATCTCCGGCCCTCCCGCATTCCGCCGTATTCCGCGCCGCACAGCCGGAATCAACCATTTGGATGACTGGCCGCTCAACCCCACGGAGTCCGCCAATCCATCCACCTCCCGATGTCCGGGAGGGCCTTCGCCGGAAGAGTTGGTAATGCCGGGAACAAGCCCGCACCTACCAAAGGAATCCGATGTTTCTCGCCATCCGCGACATCCGCTTCGCCAAGGGCCGTTTTGCGCTCATGGGCAGCGTCGTCGCCTTGATCACTTTGCTGCTCGTGATGTTGTCCGGGCTGACAGCCGGACTGGGAAACCAGTCGACGTGGGCCATTGCCTCATTGCCGGCGCAGCAGGTCGTCTTCGGGGCTCCCGCGGGAAGTGACGCCAAAGCGTCCTACACCGAGTCTGAGGTTTCCTCAGCCCAGCTCCAGACGTGGCGCGAGCAGCCGGGGGTCAGTTCTGCGCAGGCAGTGGGAATCAGCCAGTCGCGTTTCCAGTCACTGGGTGCTGGTGGCACTCCAAGTGGTACAGCGAACGTCGCCGTCTTTGGCGGATCCATCGCTCCCCAGGCCGTGGAGGACGGGGCGGTGGTTGTCGGCGAAACCTTGGCGAAGGACCTGTCCCTGACCCCCGGTAGCCGGGTGCGCGTAGGCGGCACCGACCTCACTGTCTCGTCCATTGTGGGGGACCAGTGGTACTCCCACACTGGCGTCGTCTGGACCACCCTGGACACCTGGCGGTCCATCGCGCACGCGGTCCCCGGCACGGCCACCGTCCTCGCCGTACAGTACGACGCCGGAACCTCCCTGGACGTCGACGCCGCCAACGCATCGGCTGGCACAGTCAGCACGGATCCCGTGGGTTCCTTCCAGGCCTTGGCTTCGTACAAGAGCGAAAACGGCTCCCTCATGCTCATGCAGGCGTTCCTCTACGGCATCTCCGCACTGGTGATCGTCGCGTTCCTGACCGTGTGGACGGTGCAGCGGACCCGCGATATCGCGGTGCTCAAGGCACTTGGAGCTTCCTCGGGTTATGTCCTGCGCGATGCCCTGGCCCAAGCGACCTTGGTATTGGTGTCCGGAGCGGCTCTTGGTGGTTTGTTGGGCCTTGCCGGGGGAGCCTTCGCAGCCCAGGCTGCACCCTTTTTGATCACTCCCCTGACCACGCTGCTCCCAGTGGTTGGAATTGTCCTGCTCGGGCTCGCCGGCGCGGTGCTTGCCGTCCGCAAAGTCACCAAAGTGGACCCCTTGCTGGCCCTCGGCGGCAACTGATTCCGTACATTCTTCGAAAGGCATACACCGTGACTACTGCACTCAACCTCGTCAACGTCTCGCTCGAATATCCCGATGGTGGCTCCACCCTGAAGGCCCTGGACTCCGTGAACCTCGCGGTCAGCAAAGGGGAATTCCTCTCCTTGGTAGGCCCGTCAGGCTCAGGGAAGTCGTCACTGCTCGCCGTGGCGGCCACCCTCATTCGGCCAACATCCGGCGTAGTGGTCATCAACGGGCAGGATGTCGCCGCACTTCCGGAAGCCGAACGAACTGCGCTGCGCCGGGACAGCGTGGGCATCATCTTCCAGCAACCCAACCTGCTGCCGGCGTTGACCGCCGTCGAGCAGTTGGTGATTCGTGAGCACCTGCGTGGCAACCCGCTGAAGGAAGCCCGCCGGAAAGCCGTCGAGCTGCTGGACGTAGTTGGTTTGTCCGGCGCCGAACACAAGCGGCCGCACCAGCTCTCCGGCGGCCAGCGCCAGCGGGTGAACATAGCGCGGGCATTGATGGGCAGCCCTTCGGTACTGCTGGTGGACGAGCCCACTGCGGCGCTTGACCATGAACGTAGCGAATCCGTTGTCCGGCTGCTCCGTCGGGTGACGGACGAGTTCAACACAGCCACCGTCATGGTCACGCACGATACCGAGTTCCTGCCCCTGACGGATGCCGTCGCGACCATGCGGGACGGACGGATCAGCCGCGCCCTCGTCCCATCACAGTAAACCTAGGTGGCTGTGCCGAGGACCGCGGAGTCCTGCGCGTCGTCGTAGGCTTCGCGGGCTTCCAGGATGATGGGCACGTGGCTTTCGGCCCATTCGCGGAGCAGGGACAACGGCTGCAACAGGGATTCGCCCATCGCCGTCAGTTCATAGTCCACACGTGGGGGGACCTGGGCATGGACAGTCCGGGTGATCAGGCCGTCCCGCTCCAGCGCCCTCAGCGTCTGGGTCAGGACTTTGGGCGTCACGACGTTGACCATCTTCCGCAACTCGGAGAACCGTACCGGACCGGCGCCCAACACCTGGATGACCAGCGAGGCCCATTTGTCGCCGATTCGTTGGAAGATCACGCGGGAGGGACAGTTGGGGTCCAGGATGTTCGCGGGGAGGTTGTTGGTTTCCATCAGGTAACTAGGTTCCTTTGAAGCTATCAGTATCCAATCGATACCTTTGTTGTATTGCAAGGATAACAACCCTAAGGAGAGCAATGAAAATCGCAGTCTACGGCGCAACGGGCATGGTCGGCAGCCAGATCGTCAACGAATCCATCACCCGCGGCCACCAGGTCACGGCCATCTCCCGCAAGGGCGCTGAAGTTCCCGGCGCAGCCACTCAGGCTGCAGACCAGGCTGACGCGCAAACCTTTGCGTCCGTTGCCAAGGACCACGACGTCGTTGTGCTGGCGACGGGCCCCAGCCGCACCGGCGGCGACCACTCCGAGTGGCTCGAAGCCATGTCCACCGCTTACAGCAACGCAGAAGGAACCCGGCTGATGATTGTCGGCGGCGCCGGGACACTGGAAATCGACGGTGTCCGCCTGCTCGACTCCCCGGACTTCCCTGAGGCTTACAAGGCCGAGGCCACCACCGCCGCCAAGGCCCTGGAAGCCGTCAAGCAGGCCCCCGAGTCCCTCGACTGGACCGTCTTGGCCCCCGCGCCGGTTATCCAGCCCGGTGAGCGCACTGGCGAGTACTCCGTGGCAAAGGATTCGCCGGCTGGCAACACCATCTCCACGCAAGACTACGCCGTAGCCATGCTGGACGAGATTGAAAGCCCGGCCCACCGCCGCGCACGCTTTACCGCCGCCAACTAGGACGGCCGGCTAAACGCCCAGCCCGGGTACCCGCAATTTGAATATGTCCTTAAGGGCATATTTAGCCGCGTGGTACCCGGGCATTCCAGTCACTCCGGGACCTGGCGGCGTTGAGGACGAACACAGGTAGACACCCGGCATCGGCGTCCGCCAAGGCACATTGGATACCACGGGCCGCTGCACCAGCCCACGGAGATCGAGGATGCCTGCGCTGAAGTCGCCACCCACATAGTTTTCGTTGTACGCAGCCAGTTCTGCCGCCGTCGTGGTCTTTGACGCCACCACGACGTCCCTGAAGCCGGGCGCATATCGCTCGATGCGGGCCGTTACCGCCTCCGCCATATCCACGGTGGAGTTGGCAGGGACGTGGCAGTAGGACCACAGGATGTGGCGGCCTTCAGGTGCGCGGGTCGGGTCCAGCAGGGACGGCTGGGAAACCAGGACGTAGGGCTGAGGTGGATACTTGCCCATCGCTACCAGATTCTCGGATTCGGCCATGGCAAGCCGTGAACCGCCCACGTGGACCGTGCCTGCCTTGGCCAGGCCCGGATCCAACCAAGGCACAGGCCCGGAGAGAATAAAGTCCACTTTGCACGCTGCATTCCCGAACCGGAATGCTTCCAGTGCCCGCCGGTAGCGGTCGGGTACTTCCGCGCCGCCGATCCGGGCCAGGGTCGGGGGAGCAACATCCAACAGGATGGCGTCCGCGGGCCGGACCTGGTCCAGGGAGTCCACTCGTTCACCTACGTGGATGGTTCCTCCGTGGGCGGTCACGTCATCCGCCATCGCCTGGGCAATGGACATTGACCCCCCTACAGGAATTGGCCAACCACCGGCGTGGGCAAGAACCCCGAGCAGGAGCCCGGCGCCGGTTGAGCTGAGGGACGGTTGCGAACCCAGCGCGTGCGACATCACCCCGGTCAGGAGCGCGGGCGCTGCCTCCTCCCGGAAGCGGCGGCCCCACATGGGCGTGCCCTGATCCAGCGTGGCAAGACCAAAGCCCACGGCGGCCAACGGGTCTTTCGGTATGCGCAGCAGCTGGTTGGACGTAAATTCCACCACCCCGGACACCCGCTCCAGCAGGGGTTCCATGAGCCGGCGGTATGCCGGTCCATCCACGCCCAAGCCCTGGACGGTCCGGTCCAGCGACTGGTACGCCAACGCGGCACCGCCAACGTCCAGGGGTGTTCCATGCTGGACTTCCGGGACCCGCAGTTCAATTCGTTTGGACAGCTCGAAGGCACGGAAGAAGGGCGACGCCAATGCCATGGGGTGTACCGCGGAGCAGATGTCGTAGAAATGCCCGGGTTCCATCAGCTCGCTGGTGCGCGAACCTCCGCCAATGGCGTTCGCGGCCTCGTAAACGTGTACCTTCAGGCCCGCACGGGCCATGACCACTGCTGCCGCCAGACCGTTGGGGCCCGCGCCGACGACGGCGACATCACCCATTGCTGCCTCCCTCCACCGTGGGGGCTGCTTGAGCTTCGGCTACCCGATGCCCTCCGGGCAGGACCGACCCGGCCCGGTGGAAGAGGTCGATCCTGAGCCAGTCCGTGGCGCCGTCGAAGGGACCGCCATGGGGGTCATCGTCGCCGTGGAGGCGCACGGGGTCCTGGACCGGATCCCAGATATCCATAACAACCCTCGCCATCAGGTAGGCCGTGGCGGCCATGTGCAGGACCACCGCCATCACGTAATAGGACATGTCGATGTTGTGCTGGACGGGTCCGCCACTGGTCGCCTGGCCAAGGTACATCCAAATAGCCGCCCAGTGCAGCCCTTCGGCAGCCTGCCACAGGAGGAAGTCGCGCCAGCGGGGCCGCGCCAGGGCAAGGAGCGGGATCAGCCAGAGAACGAATTGGGGCGAGTAGACCTTGTTGGTCAGGATGAACGCGGCGACAATCAGGAAGACGAGCTGGGCGATCCGTGGCCGCCGCGGCGCACACAGGGCCACCACGGCAATGAGGATGCACGCCAGGACAAACAGGGCCAACGCAACCACGTTGATGCTGGCCGCATCCATCTGCATCCAGTGGAGCCGGTCCGCTACCAGGTTGTAGGAAAACCACGGCGAGCTGTAGCCGGCGGGCCGGTCCTGGGTGAACTCGAAGAAGTACTGCCAGCCGGTAGGGTTCAGGGCCGCGAACGGAAGGTTGACTACCAGCCAGGACACCAGGGCAGCCCCTGCGGTGACAAGGAACGGCCGGAACTTTCCGGTCCGAAGGGCCAGCAGTAGCACGGCACCGAGGAACAGGACCGGGTAGAGCTTGGTGGCAGTGCCCAGCCCGATGCAGACACCGGCGAAGATCAGTTTGTCCCTGGAGAAGAAGTACATTCCCAAGGCGAGCAGAGCCACCGCCCACATGTCCCAGTTGATCAGGCCGGCCAGGATAATCCCGGGTGCCAAGGCCACCATGGCGGCATCCCAAGGGCGACGCTTGTTGATTCTGGCTGTGAGGAGGACGGTGACGATCCACATGGCCACAATCAACGTGGCGTTCACATCGAAGTAGCCCAGCACCCGATCATTGGTGACCCCCTGGCCGGGCACCAGCAGGGCAGTGATCCCAGCGATGATCCCCATCAGCACGGGGTATTCAAACTGGCTGCCTTGGGTGAACAGGGGGATAACCCCGTCTCCGAGTCCGCGGTTCTTAAAAAGTTCGGGGAAGTCGGAGTAGCAGGTGGAGTAGAACTGGCCGGGAGTTTCCCAACCGTTGACCCGGCAGTAGTCCTTGGCGAGCACGGCCAGCAGCGCCGCCAGCACGGTGAGGAGTATCAGGACCCGTTCCACAGTGAACGGGCCGGAAGAAGCTTCGCCTGGCGATGAGTGCCTGCCCAGCGGACCGCCTATGAGCTCTGTGAAGTTCCGGAGCAGGCTGTCACTGCGGCTGGGAACCACCACGCGGGCACGTTTCTGCGGCCGGTGAGGCTTCGTCTCCTGCATGGCTCGAGCTTACAGTCACCACTTGGAACAGGGCATCAGGTTCCGCCCCGACTCCCTGGATAAACCAATGCGCTTAAAAGGCGGAAGCCCACGCGTAGCCGCGCGGGCTCCCGGAGGTTCAACAAAGTCGTGTGGCATCCGTGTCTCCTTCGGACAGGCTGAAGGAGATCAGCGGATCAGTCCCATCTGGTGCAGGGCAACGTAAACGTCTTCACGGCGTTGGTCCAGCAGCTGGCCGTTGAACAGGGTGCGGTCCTTGGGCGCTGTGACGCTCTTGAAGAAACGCATGTCTTCTGGGCGCTTTCGCATGGTTCACCTCCTTTCAGGGGGATTATGCCGGGAATTTAGGCGCAACAATTAGGGCCATTTGAAGATAAAGAATTCAAAGGGCCAAAAAGGGTGCGAAAAACCGAGGCTGGTTTAAGGGTAATTAGCGGACCGAATCAGGAATTCCTGAAACGTCATTGCATCATTGCGCGGGCTTCCGGCAGTCGACCCAACAAGAAGCTGGTTCCGAACTTTGGGAAAACTGCGCACCCGCGGCATGCTGCGTGGGTCCGCGCCTACAACTGACTACTCAGCCATCCAAGGAAATGAAGGCTGTCATGAACACCGCCGGCAACAGGCCGGTCCGGTGGATCAGGAGTGGGTCAGAGAGCAAAAATGGCGTCGATCATCAGCAGAGGCCGGGGCAGCATTGACGGTCAACTTCCGTCCGCTAGTCAAAGTAATCATTTTTCCCAACCTCCTTCCGGCCTTTACAGCCTGCTGTGGCATTCACCCGGGTGACTAATCGGAAGAATGCGCGCCTTGTTCCCGGCGGATCGCTCTGGGAACAAGATATAAGCTACCCCATGAACAGGGAGTTTGGCCAGCACAATTCGCTGTTTCGCCAAAACTTTTTCTTAATGAATGTTTCTAGAGGCCCCAGCGCACAATTGCGGGCGTGCGCTTATCCCATCCGAGCGTGCAGACTTTAGCTGTTCCGAGGACGAAATGCCGGCCTTCACGGGCGTCCATTTCCAGCCAACGTGCGGTGAGGATTCGGGAGAAATGCCCGTGTGCCACCACCAGGACGTTGTCCATTCCGGATTCCAGGACGCGCCCAATGATCTTGTCTGCACGGGCAGCCACCTCGTCCAGGGTCTCCCCGTTGGGAACACCATCCGTCCAGATGAGGTAATCCGGGTTGTCCTTACGGATCAGGTCCGAGCTGATGCCTTCGTAGTCGCCATAGTTCCATTCGACGGCCAGCGGCTCGTGCACCGCTTCAGGGTAGCCGGCCAGTTCGGCTGTACGGCGGGCACGTCGCAGCGGTGAGGTCAACACCAGGTCGAAGTCGATGCCCTCCAGGACCTTTCGTGCTTCAACAGCCTGCTGCTCACCCTCAACAGTGAGGGGCAGATCGGTCAGGCCCGTGTACTGGCCGCTCTTGGACCACTCCGTCTCGCCGTGGCGAAGGATCCAGAGTTGCGGGCGCGGGGAAGTCGCAGCATTCATGAGGGCTCCTCAGTTTCAGTCAAAGGCTCGACGGCGGCGGACTCGGGTTGCGTGGCCCACCACGCCAACAGCTTCTGCTCGGCTTCCTCCGGGGACAGCGGTCCGTGTTCCATGCGCTCTTCCAGGAGGAACTTGTAGGCCTTGCCCACCACCGGTCCCGGCTTGAGTCCCAGAAGGGCCATGATCTGCGCTCCATCGAGGTCAGGCCGGACGGCTGCCAGCGATTCCTGCTCCAAGAGCACCGCGATGCGATGCTCAAGGTCATCGTAGGCGAAGGACAAGCGGTCAGCCTTGCGCTGGTTACGCGTGGTGACATCGGAGCGGGTGAGCCGATGCAGGCGTTCCAGCAGGGGACCGGCGTCCGTAACGTACCGGCGGACAGCCGAGTCGCTCCAGCCAGCATCGCCGTAACCGTAGAAGCGCATGTGGAGTTCCACCAAGCGGGCAACGGCCTTGATCGAGTCGTTGTCGAAGCGCAGGGCTTTCATGCGCTTGGCCACCAGCTTGGCACCCACCACGTCATGGTGGCGGAAGCTTACTGCGCCGCCCGGTTCAAAACGGCGCGTAGCCGGCTTGCCGACGTCGTGCATCAACGCAGCGAACCGCAGCACGAAGTCCGGCCCGGGCACGGGGCCATCGGGACCCGTTTCGAGTGCGGCGGCCTGCTCCAGGACCTGGAGGGAATGCTGGTACACGTCCTTGTGACGGTGGTGTTCGTCGGCTTCCAGGCGCAACGCGGAGACCTCGGGGAGCACGAACTCAGCCAGTCCTGTATCCACCAGGAGGTCGATGCCCACTCGCGGGTGGGCTCCGTTGATGAGTTTGACCAGCTCTTCGCGGACGCGCTCGGCGGAAATGATCTTGATGCGGTCGGCCATTTGGGTCATGGCGAGCCGAACGTCGTCGTGAACCGACACGCCGAGCTGCGACGCGAACCGGGCCGCACGCATCATTCGCAGGGGGTCATCCGAGAATGACGCCTCGGGGGCGCCGGGTGTTGCCAGCTCGGAGGCGTGGAGGTCGCGGACGCCGCCGAAGGGGTCCACGAGTTCAAGGCTGGGCAGCCGGAGGGCCATGGCGTTGATGGTGAAGTCGCGGCGGAGCAGGTCATCCGTCAGGGAGTTCCCAAAGGCCACCACGGGCTTTCGCGAATCGGGGTCGTACGCCTCGGCGCGGTACGTGGTGATTTCGATCTGGAAGCCACTCTTACGCATCCCGATGGTGCCGAAGGCCCTGCCGATTTCCCAGAAGTTGTCAGCCCACTTCTTGATGACCGCGATGGTCTGGTCCGGCGTGGCGTCCGTGGTGAAGTCGAGGTCCGGGGAGGTCCGCCCGAGGAAGAGGTCGCGGACAGGCCCACCCACCAAGGACAGCTCGTAGCCGGCGTCGACAAAGCGCTGCCCGAGGTCGAGCACCACCGGATCGATGGTGAAGTTAACTGAAGAGCTGTCCAATACGTGCGCCATAGTCCCTTAAGCTTGGCAGATTTTTACCCGGGAGTGGGCCACTGTTCCATGCAATATCAGGCATGCGTCCGCGGACCGTCTCCTGCAGTCCATCTTGTAGCCATGTCCCGGTCATCACTCGAGGGCAAGAGTCGTTAGAGTGGACCTCATGGCCAACCCGATCCCGAGCGCTCCCGGCAGGAGGACAAACGCACCGTTGCCGTCGGCAATCGGTGCCCACGTCGCGCCTGCTCCGCAGCACCCGGTACAGGCCTCACTTCCCACGGTTGAGGAAGTGTCAGCCGGCGGCGTTGTTGTGGACACGTCCGACGGCGAACTCCGGGTTGCGATTATCGCCCGCCTTAATAGGGGTGGCCGGCTCGAATGGTGCCTGCCCAAGGGCCATCCCGAGGGCCGCGAAAACAACGAGGAAGCAGCTGTCCGCGAGATCGCCGAGGAAACCGGCATCGAAGGCAGCATCCTTGCACCCCTGGGCAGCATTGACTACTGGTTCACTGTGAGCGGCCACCGCGTCCATAAAACCGTCCACCATTTCCTGCTCCAGGCAACGGGCGGTGAGCTGACCATCGAGAACGATCCTGACCAGGAGGCCGTGGATGCCGCGTGGGTTCCCATCCAGGAGCTGGCCCGCAAACTGTCCTTCCCGAATGAACGCCGCATCGCCGATCTGGCACGGGAAGTGCTGCCCGAACACCTCTGACCCGGGTACATGGGACGATAAAGGCGATGTCTGAAGCCAAAACAACCCAGTCCGTTCAATCCGGAGAAGCACGTTCCAGCGCCATCATGGCCGCAGGGACGCTCGTTTCCCGGTTCCTTGGCTTCGCCAAAACGTGGATGCTCGGTACAGCCCTCGGGCTTGGTTCAACCATTAATGACACCTTCATTAATGCCAACAACCTGCCGAACCTGATCTTCCTGCTGGTGGCCGGTGGCGTATTCAACGCCGTCCTGGTGCCGCAGATCATCAAGGCGAGTAAAGCCCCGGACCGAGGAGCTGACTACCTCAGTCGGCTGCTGACCCTTGCGGTGTTGGTGCTCTTTGCCCTGACCGCGTTGGTAACCCTTGCAGCACCACTGGTCATCGACCTCACCACGCAGGGGTATTCCGAGCAACAAAAGGCCCTGGCGGTCACCTTTGCCTTCTGGTGCCTCCCACAGATCTTCTTCTACGGGCTCTACGCCCTTCTGACACAGGTGTTGAACGCCCACGGAGCGTTTGGCCCCGCCATGTGGGCCCCCATCCTGAACAATATTGTGGCCATCGCCGGCCTGGGGATGTTCATTTGGATCCTCGGAGAGAATCTCAGCAACCCTCACACCCTGGACAACTGGGGTCCCACCCAGACGTTGCTGATCGCAGGGTTCTCAACCTTTGGCGTCATTGCGCAGACAGCCATTCTGTTGGTTCCCGTCTTCCGGCTGCGCCTTGGCCTCCGTCCCCGTTTCGGGTGGCGCGGGGTCGGACTGGGCCAGGCTGCCAAGCTGAGCGTCTGGACCCTGGCGACTGCCGCCGTCGGGCAGTTGGCCTTCCTCTACATCATGAGGATCGCGACGATTCCCGGCGCCGAGCGGCTCCGGCTGAACAATGCGGGGGACACGGCCGCTGCTGCTGTCCTGCCCGGTAACGCCGTCCTGGAAGTCGCCAGCCAGCTGTACCTGCTGCCGCACTCGATCATCGCGTTGTCCTTGGCAACCGTCCTCTTTAACCGCATGACCCGCGCGTCGCAGGACGGCAACAAAGCCGAGCTTCGCGATGCCCTCTCCCATGGTCTCCGGACCATGGCTGTTGCCACGGTCTTCGGTGCCTTGGCGCTGTTTGCCTTGGCCGGCCCGCTGGGCATGTTCTTCTCGGGTGGCAACTCGCAGGACGGCGTCATGCTCGCACAGACGCTCACCATCCTGGCTTTGAGCACCCCGTTCCTGAGCGCCAACTTCATGATGTCCCGTGTGTTCTACGCCAACGAGGACGCCCGCACGCCCCTGTATGTGCAGCTGTGGCTGGCGGTGATCTACGTAGTGGGCGCGTTCTTCATCCAGTTCCTCCCCGTCGGCCAGATCATTTATGCCATCGCGATCCTCTACACGCTGGGCAATATCCTTTCCGTGGTCATCAGCGTGGTGTTCCTGCGTCGCTTGCTGGGCCACCTCGACGGACCACGGATCGCGAATTCGTACATCCGCATGGGCTACGCCGGTCTCGGCTCCGCGCTGGCCGGCGCCGCGGCCCTTTGGCTGCTGGGGAGCTACCGCGCCGACGGCTTCGCATGGAGCAGCCGCCCGGCCGCCCTGGTGACGGTGGTCGTCGTCGGGCCCGTCATGTTGCTCGCCTACCTGGTCCTGCTGCGCGTCTTCCACGTCACCGAGCTTCGCGACCTCCTGCGCCCGCTCATGGGCCGCTTGGGCCGCGGCGCGCCGGAACCGGTCGTCGAAGGAACCTCAGAAACCCCGACGCCGGAACGCGCCACAGTCTCGGACGACACCGGTTTGATCCCTCGCATCTCGGGCGAGTTCGACGCCGCCTCGTTCAGGGCCGGGCCGGCTGTCGGGGCCCAGCGCACCGCTCCAGCGCCCGCCACGGACGCTCCGAAGTCCTACCTGCCCGACGAAGAAGTGCCCAGCACAGCCCTGGGTGGCAGGTTCCGCCCGCAGGTCCCGTTGCCGGGCCGGCGAACATATCAAGGCGACGCGGGTCGCAATCCATACTTCCCGAGCAGGCAAAACAAGAAGTAAGCCGGTGCCGCCAACACGGGCGGCTGGAACCAATCGGCTAGGCTAGAAACGAATATAGGTAGTTGCAAAAGCGGTTTGTCCGGCTCGCCGGGCCAGCCATGTGCAGGACCCGCAACTCCCGGACAGCCTAGGAGGAACACGTGTCCCACCCGATCGACGTCGGATCAGTACTTGGCGGCCGCTACAAGGTCACGGCCAATGTGTTGACCTCGCATGACCAAGATCAGGTGCTCGACGGCGTGGACCAGGTCCTCAACCGTCCCGTGAGCATCCTCGTCGCTGGACCCGGAAATGCCGAGCAGGTTGCGCAGAGCGCCCGCGAAGTGGCCACAGGGGAGCGCCCCGGCCACGTCCAGATTCTGGACCTCGGCATCAGCGACAACACCACGTACCTCATCACCAACCACAGCTCCGCACCGGACCTGTTGGATCTCGTTGTTGCCACAAACCCGCCGTACATCGAGCCGTTCTTCACGGAGACGCTCGGCAGCGAGATCTTTGGGCAGCCGCGCACGTACGAGCCCGAAACCTACGACGGCCTCTACGAGGATGACGAGCACGACGCCGAGTACATCCAGTATGACGAAAACGGCTACCCCATCCCGTCCGAGGCTGATACCGAGCAGACAACCGCTGGTTCCGAGGCTGGAAACGTACCTCCGAGGCCTGCCTCGAACCCCTCATCCGCCAAGAGTGGCATCGCCGGCAAACTGGCTGCAGCTGCTGCCGGAGCCGGTGCTGCGGGTCTCGCTGCCGCTGCAGCGTTGAAGAACCAGGGTTCAAGGAATCACGACGCCGACGCTGCCGCCCCTGCTGCTTCCGGGGGAGCGTCGCCTGCGGCATCCGCCCAGCCGCCCACCCAGGCTGTTACTTCCCAACCGACTCCGCCGCCGGCCCGGCCCGCCGCTCCGACGCAACCGCCTACCCAGGCCGCGAGCTCCCAGTCAGCACCCGTCAGCGAACCGGCCAAGCCCGCTGAGGCCGCTGAACCCAAGGTCTCGCTCTGGTCCGAAGAAGATTACGGCTTTGCAGGAGCCGGCGCCGCTGCCGGGGGAGCTGCCGCTGCGGGCAGTACCTCAGACACTGGTTACGACCGTGCCCCCACCAGCTTCCCGGCGTCGGCCGCTGTCCAGGAAAACTACGAGGACGACGAGGTATACGAAGACGAGGCTCCCGAGAAGGAACCCCGCTCGCTTCGCTGGCTGGTTGGTGGCCTGCTGGCTGTCGTCCTGGTGGTCGGCCTGGTCCTGGCTGTTACCAACCTTGGCAGCCTCTTCCCGAGCAGCGCGCCCGCGGCAAGCCAGAGCACGCCGGCCCCCCCGTCCACCGAAACCAAAACTGAAGAACCGGCCCCCACGCAGGCTCCGCCGCCCGCCACGCCACCGGCGATCGACAGCATCACGCGACTGGGAGATTTCCCCTTCGCAGCCACCTACGACAAGGACCTTGCACGAGCCTTCGATGGCAACGCTGCAAGTTACTGGTCAGACATGGAATTTGCGACCGCCGACTGGGGTGGCCTGGTCACGAACATGCCGCTGGTCATCAAGCTCAAGGAAAAGACCGAGGTCAAGTCCATTGTTCTGAACCAGCTGGGTGGATCGGGTGGCAGCATCAGCGTCTACACCAACGACCGACCTGCCATGGACGGAGCGAAGCTCGTTGGTACCAACAGCTTTACCTCGCCTGAATTGACCCTGCCCCTGGCAGCGCCGACGCAGACGCAGTACATCATTGTGGATATCAAGACGCTCCCCAAGCTGGCCGCCCCGAAGACGCGTTTCGGTTTCGGTCTGCGCTTGGCCGAGGTTGGGGTCCAGTAGTCCGTACCAGCCATGACAGTAGGGGCCGTTCTGACTTGTCAGGGCGGCCCCTACTGTTATGTGCGCGTGCGTCACCACTTCGATGTGGCCCGCGTCCAGAAGGTACCCTGAATGTTGGTGGCTTTTAGGGCCGACAAACTCCAACGGAATATTTGGGGCTTAACTGGGGTTGAGTCAGGTGGCTGCCCCGAAAGCCGCAGCATCGACTAAGGAAGAGGTTCACGCCACGTGAGCATTGCAGAAAACGGCGCATCGCAGGTGCGCGACGTCATCATCGTAGGTTCAGGCCCCGCTGGCTACACAGCCGCTGTTTACACCGCCCGTGCCAACATGAATCCTCTGCTCATTGCCGGTTCTGTCACCGCTGGTGGCGAATTGATGAACACCACGGACGTGGAGAACTACCCCGGATTCCCGGAAGGCATCATGGGTCCGGATCTGATGGAGAACTTCGAAAAGCAGGCCGCCCGATTCGGCACCGAGATCCAGTTCGAGGACGTCACCGAGCTGGACCTCGACGGCGACATCAAGACGGTCACCATTGGTACGGGGGAGACCTTCCAGGCGAAGGCCATCATTCTGTCCACGGGATCGGCGTACCGCGAACTCGGTCTGCCTAACGAGAAGAGGCTCTCGGGCCACGGCGTTAGCTGGTGTGCAACCTGCGACGGTTTCTTCTTCAAGGATCAGGACATAGCAGTGATCGGTGGTGGCGACTCCGCAATGGAAGAAGCACTCTTCCTCACCAAGTTCGCCAAGTCCGTCACGGTCGTCCACCGCCGCGACACCCTGAAGGCATCGAAGATCATGGGCGACCGAGCCCAGGCACACGAAAAGATCAAGTTTGTCTGGAACACGGCCGTTGAAGACGTCCTCGGCGAGGACAAGGTCACTGGCCTGAAGCTGAAGAACCTGGTGGACGGCACTGAGTCCGAGCTCGCTGTCACCGGTGTGTTCGTGGCCATCGGCAACGATCCCCGCACGGACCTTGTCAAGGGCAAGGTGGAACTTACCCCTGAAGGAACCATCGCCGTCGAGGGCCGCAGCTCCAAGACGAACATCAAGGGTGTCTTCGCCGCAGGCGACGTTATCGACCCCACCTACCGCCAAGCCATCACGGCTTCGGGCTCCGGCTGTGTAGCTGCCCTCGACGTAGAGCACTACCTCGCGGACCTGAACTCCTAAGCTGCATCCAAGCAACCATACGAAGGGAAAAGTTATGAGCAACGCAAAAGACGTTACTGACGCAAGCTTCAGCGCGGATGTCCTGGCTTCCGAGAAGCCGGTCATCGTGGACTTCTGGGCAGAGTGGTGTGGCCCCTGCCGCAAGCTCGGCCCCATCCTCGACGAGATCTCGGTCGAGTACAGCGACAAGGTTGAGGTCGTGAAACTTAACGTTGACGACAACCCTGCCATCGCAGCTGAGTACGGCATCACTTCCATCCCTGCCGTCTACCTGTTCAGCGGGGGAGAAGTGAAGAACACCGTCATCGGCGCCAAGCCGAAGCAGTTCTTCGAGAAGGAATTCTCGGACGTACTGTCCTAACCTTCCGCCCAAGGTCTAGGCCGGCGGTTCCTGCTCCTCACGGAGCGGGAACCGCCGGCTTTTTTATTGATTTCCTTGAAATGAACCTTGAAGGGATGCATTAGTGGCTTATGTGCGTGTAGCGACGTCCGGTGCGCTCCAGAACGGTAATGCGGCTTCCCGCTCACTGGGGTAGGGGCAACTCAGCCCTCGCTCACGTCCCGGCCCCTTCCCGCCAACCCTCACCCACATCCCCGCCCCTTCAACCCAACCCTCACCCACATCCCCGCCCCTTCAGCCCGACGCTCGCTCACATCCCCGCCCCTTCAACCCAACCCTCACCCACATCCCCGCCCCTTCAACCCAACCCTCACCCACATCCCCGCCCCTACCCGCCAACCCTCACCCACACCCCGGCTCATAGGATGCGATGCCGCCACTGGATGGGTGATGACTACTGTGGACCCCGAAGCAACTATTTCTGCTTCCGCTTCACTGCGGCTTGACACACCAGATGTGGGCGCAGCCAAGGGTTTCTGTAGGTCGTGTGGGGGGATGGCCGTGAGTGCTGGAAGTAGAACTGTTCGAGGCTGGCAATCTTGCCGTCGTCGACCCGTTGTCATCGGCTACGAGGGATGTTTCACGTGAAACCGATCCATCCATCCGGGACTCGGGGTGGAACCCGTCGGGACCAGATCTAACCGGCGGCGCTCCCAGACTCTGTTTCAGGGCTTCGACTCGTTTCGCTTGGCAGCCACCGACGCGGCCCGAGAAACCCCTGAAGAGGGTGATCAACACGCTAGCAAGCTCACCAAATTGCTTCTTGCGTTTGTCAGCTAAGAAGTAGTGCCGGATTCCTGCACGTACGAACCATCCTTCGGCGCTCGTAGTTTCGAACGAACTACACTGACGGCGAAGACCACTCTGCTGGATTGAGTGCCGTAGCTAGGCTTCGGCCTACTGGCAAGGGCGTTTGTGCCCCTCCAGCGCTCCCTAGGCATTGCGAAACATAGAACTCGCCATATGCCGCGAGGAGAATCCGACGACTTATGCGCCTCCCTTACAACGTGAATCTGGTGGTCCGTTCCGTCTGTAACCGTAGCGCTCGAGGGACCTTCCACCTACGACACGCGACACCTACCGCAGACGCGGGGGCGGGGGTGCCCCGGCCTCAAGCAAGCCCATAAAGACAGTGAGGGCCCGTGAACCTACCCCTGGATGGTTGCTGACGCCTCGCAGCACTTACCTGCTGCCTGGCCCTCCCCACCCTTCACAGATCATCGCAGAGCATCAGCAGTTCCGTTCCAGACGGGCGTCCAAGAACAAAACACCGTCAGACATCCATGTTTCACGTGAAACAGACCCTTGGTGAAGCTTCAGGGGGCCTTCCGCAGAGCAGCTACGGTGATCTCCCCGTACTCCTGCGTGTATCGAAAGCTCATTTGCGCAACAGGACAGCTTCCAAACGTACGCATCGTGCATGTCACCTACAAGGAGCTCTGGGGGAAGGGAGCTGTTGTGTCGTTCCGTACGCAGGTGAGCCCCTTTCCGAAACATCGGCAGCATCGGGCCTTGCCGGCAGCCACAGTTCTCCGTCGTTCCATTGATAGTCGGCTCCCGCGGCCGAGCCCGACTCCACTACAGCCGGCTCTCGCAGTTTCTGATGCGATGTCGAGCCTTGCGCCACAGTTCCAACTTCTGGACCACCGGCGTGGCATACACGGCCCCAGTGCACTTGGCTCGCAAGCCTCCGTCGGAATTGGGCACTGTCGGAACGCCGACACAGGAGGCAGACCCCTGCGTCGTGTGCCCTCTTGCCCTTGACCCTTTGCTTCGGGCTCCGTGCCCATGACTGGAGAGCTGCGCTACGTACTCAGCGGCGGAAGGTCCACAACAATAGATATAGGGGAGACAGTTAGATCAGCGGATCTGCTCCGGTCGGCACGGTCCGGAAGGATTGCAGCGGACGCATCGATCCTCCACCAACTCTTTGGCATCACCGCCAATTCGAAGCCACTAAGCACCTTCGAACATGCGCTCGGAGAGCAACATTGTGTCGTTCCACGATTCGTCTTTCTTACCAAAAGCAGTCACGCCAGCTCTCAGCAGGTATGCACAGCAGCCATGGGGGGCCGGTCAGGTACCACACGGGACACCCTTCCAGCCTAGACGGCAGGTCGGTCCCTTTTGCATGCCATCCAGGAACAAAAGTCACGATGGGTCGTTCTTGGTGATCCGTCCGCCAGGCAGTCCGGTTACAGTCGAGCAACGTAGGTCTTCGTGTCAGAACATGCCCGTTGTTTCGCTCAAGGGGGCTTCCCGTCAGGGGATGAGCGCGACGATAACGTGACTGTTTCACGTGAAACGGAACAGCCCAAGTGCGCATGGCCCGTGCAGCCTAGGAAGAGCCGGCAGCTGCTCCGCTACCGAGCTAGGCCCCGAGCAAGGTTCCTTTCGTCGGGCCGCGTAAGACCTTCCGCCGAGCACCACCACTCTAGAGCATCTGTCTTCACACCGTGGCCGCTTAGGAGGTCCCTCTCCATATAGGGGCTTGCCGCAAAGTCATGCCGTGAGCCCTGCAGGACCTGCGCTGCGCCCTAACGCATACCGACGGGCAACGCCCTATCAGGTCCACGCAAACCGGCTAGCGGTTCACTTGCCTCGCTACTGACTGATTTCAGTGCTACCGGCCAGAAGCCAAATACGCTGCCCGCCACCGGGGCCTGGAGCAGGAACTCAAGGCAAATTCTGTGCCCCTCAAGACATCCGATCAATAGGCCCGATCTTGGCCCAAAGGATCCGTCCTCGAAGGTGGAGAATTGATGCACCTGGAACGTTTGCACCAATTGCGAGAACTAACATCCGGTCTCATGTGAGCGCCTTGCCGCGCGCAGTGTCTCTCAGGCAGCCAGGCGCCGGGGCCTTCGAAACGGAACGTCCGTTCGCCTTATGCTCTCTCAAAAGCTATGGAGCTGCGCCAGGGGCCCCGCAGGTTTGCGCCGAGGGTGAAGTTGTTCACAAGGTTATCCACAGGCTTTTCCACCGCCCATGAGATTGCCCACAGAATGCCGGGAGACGCATGCTGGACGTTGGCGGAAAGCGCCTCGTACCAGGAGAAGCAGACGACCCTCCGCTACCGCCTTCGCGGGGCTGAGCCTCAGTCAAAATTCCGCAGATTCAATAGGAATTGGGACATTTTGAACCGCTGTAGGGAAACATCTGGTCCAGCAAAAGGGCACTTCGCGGTCCTGGCGAGTGTACGGGTCTAAGCGCACTGCGAGTTTAGCGTCAACGCCCGGAGCCCAGGCTCCTGGGCTGCTAGTGCTGCACTTGAATGAGTAAGTTATCCCCATGGTTATCCACAGCGATATCCACCGGCTTTTCCACAAGCTGTATTCCCCGGTTTGACTTTCTTTCGCCGTAGACTTCGACCACTCATAGCCACCGTTTCACGTGAAACGCGACGGTCGACCAGCATGGTCCGGGCACTTGATTGCGGCACTGAGCTTCTAGGGCACGCCATCTCCTCTGGCCGTGGGTTCAGGGTCCCCTGACGGTGGCAGTGCGGTTTCGAAGAATGCTGACTGGAACGGAACCCAACATCGGATCAATCGGTCGGTGGGCTAGGGCAGGGGAGCGTCAGCTAGTTGCTTGAAATCTACGAGCAATGGCCTCGCCAGACAGATCTGTCCGGCCCGAGGTACGGTGAATTTTGGTCTCATCCCTGGGTAACCAGGCACGTTCAGGGTCCCACTACGGGAGTCATTGCCACTCGACGCCCCGCAGGACCAAGAAGCTGCACTTCGCAGGCCATCGTCCCCAGCATCAGATCAAACGCACACGCGGCCAACCGCGATGTATCACATTCATAGGCAGGCAGTCATGAGGTCTGCTGGAGAGGCGAACAAGATCTGTCAGGTACGGGCACCACGATAGGCTCC
This sequence comes from Arthrobacter sp. LFS091, assembly GCF_047977885.1. Taxonomy (NCBI): domain Bacteria; kingdom Bacillati; phylum Actinomycetota; class Actinomycetes; order Micrococcales; family Micrococcaceae; genus Arthrobacter; species Arthrobacter sp. LFS091. Next base: position 137,773 of record NZ_JBFPFP010000003.1, on the reverse strand, counting down.
ACGGCGCCTCAGTCCCTTTAGATCCCCACCCTCGACTCTGATCCGAAGGCCGAAGAGTCGGTTGCTCAATCGTTGAGTCGCCCGGACCACGAACGGCGCCGCGGCGCCGCGTGCCCCTCATGCGGGCACATACGCAGTCCACAGTCGTTGCACTGACTAGCGCCCGAACTTAGGGCCTTTTACGTCGGCGCCAGTCCTACCGAGCCGCTTTCAGCTTCGAACTTCACCGATACGTGGGGATTCAATAGCTAACTATCTTTTTCACCTGCCGAGACCGGAAATGCCTTTGATTGATGCCTTAGTGCCACGTCGCGGAGTCGCCTACGTTGCTTCCATCTACGCAGCCCCCGGCGACTCTGGTGCCCCTTGGACGACTCTTGGACATCATGCCCGGCCTTCCCGGCCGTGCACTTCTGCCCATCTATGGTCCCTTCGGAGCGCCCCTCACATTTGGTCTCAGTGCTGTCCGCCCCCACGGATCTTATAAGCGGGAAGCCCCTACATGCAGTGGTGTTGGTGACCCTTACAAGAGAAGCTGGTGCGAACAGAGGCAGCGGCTCGCCCCACTAAGGCTTGCGTGCCAGATCGACCCCTCCTAGGGGACATTGCCGAAGACTGCTCACCTGGCGTTGGAGCACCGTATTCGCTGCAGCCTTAACGGGCTTGGAGACTGGCCGATTCTCCTTGAAGACCTATCAGCAGCGGGGCCGACTCGGACAAACACGACCTAAACGAACACGAAATAGTCGACTAGTGCCAGCGTTTCACGTGAAACATGTCGAGCGGCCCCGGCAGAACGTATGGCCACCAAAAGGAATGCAGCGAGGTCCTAGGGAACCGATACTGGAATGGTGGGTCCATATAAGGGCTTCTGCATATCGAACGGGCCCTTTACGCAGAATCAAATTGGTAGAGGGCCGTTTCACGTGAAACAACTCGGATATTTGGCATTCCCACCCACTATCCAGCGCCGGGGACATACTGGCCACGCAGGGTGCGAGTAGTTTGAGATCAAGAGTACGAACGATCAGCGAGTAAAACGGAGACCAAAGAGAGATGAAAATATCGAAAAGTGGCCCACCGGCCTCCCGCGTCGATAAGCCGGGCCACGGCGGGAGGACAGAGAATGCTGTAATACCTACCAGACTCATCCAATCAGACTCGGTAGTGGGCCACATTGAGTTCCCGAACGCACGTCCGAGGGAATGGCTAAGTCGGAGGCCCAGACGCAGCGAGAGTAGCGCTCCCCAGGCCACTGTTTCACGTGAAACGCAGATCCGCCAAGGCCCAGGCGCACCCCACACAACAGACGCAACAGCTCCATATTCCAAGCAACAAAAATGGGGCCTCCTCTAGGAGCAGGCCCCATCACTTGGGTGACCCAGTGCTAATCCTCAGACCCAGGTCCCAGAACATCCATAATTCGGTTCAAATCTTCAACACTCGCAAATTCAATACTGACCCGACCCTTGCGAGCACCCAAAGTAATCTTCACGTTGGTGTCCAAACGATCCGAGAGCGACGAAGCCAGGTAATCCAAGCGTTCGTGGCGAGCATTTGGCTTGGGAATGGAATTCTTCGCTGGCGCGGCGGGGTCTTGATACAGTGCCACGGCTTCTTCCGTAGCACGGACCGACATCCCTTCAGCGACAATCTTCTGCGCCAGGCGCTCCATTGCTGCTGCATCAGGAAGGGACAGCAGGGCGCGTGCGTGGCCGGCAGAAAGAACACTGGCAGCGACACGTCGCTGGACCAACGGGGGCAGCTTCAGCAGACGAAGAGTGTTGGAGACCTGGGGACGGGACCGGCCAATGCGATCTGCCAACTGTTCATGGGTGGTACCGAAGTCTTCAAGGAGTTGCTGGTAGGCCGCCGCTTCTTCCAACGGGTTCAGTTGGCTGCGGTGCAGGTTTTCGAGGAGCGCATCGCGGAGAAGGTCGTCATCCGTGGTGTCACGAACGATTGCAGGAATAGTCTCCAGTCCAGCGGCCTGCACAGCCCGCCAACGACGCTCACCCATAACCAGTTCATACGGTTCTCCACCCTTTTCGGTTGAAGTCCGTACGACAATTGGCTGGAGGACGCCTATTTCCTTGACGGAGTGCACCAGCTCAGCCATGTCGTCCTCATCGAAGACGGATCTAGGCTGCTTGCGGTTTGGATGAATGTCTCCAACAGGAATTTCAGCGAAACGCGCACCGGGAACCTCTACCAGCTCAACGCTTGACGAGGCAGCAACTGAAGGCGCGTCCGCCGTCGAGCCTTCTTCAACCTCTACGGCATCGGAGGCAGCTGCGCGTTTCGTAGCCGGCTTGCTGGGCGAAGTCTTGGCTGACGACGAAGTCGCCTTAGCAGCGGGCTTCGCGGCGGGCTTTGTCCGTGCTGTGGCGGAAGACCTGGCGCCGGACGCTTTTGGCTCATCAACGGGTACGTCGGCGTGTGAGGTGGCAGCCTCAGGTTCTGCAGCTTTCCGTGCCTCCGGAAAGAACAGGTCCACTGGACGGGAAGCTGCGGCACCATTTCCCTGGGCAGCACCAGGCGCGCTGGGAATGAGAGCCCCAAGACCCCTGCCGAGGCCCCTTCGCTTTTCGCTCATTGATTCATCCCTCCGATGGATAGCCAAGCACGGTCCGGCTCAGGCTGTTGCAGTGTTTCAAAAATTCTAGCGTTCAGCGATTTCGGCGGCGGCTTCCATGTAAGACAACGCGCCGCTCGACGAAGGATCGTAGGTCATAACTGTCTGCTGATAACTCGGAGCCTCGGAGATGCGGACGGATCGGGGTACCACGGCACTGAGTACTTGATCGGGGAAGTGCTGTCTCACCTCAGAAGCTACCTGGGCGGCGAGGTTGGTGCGTCCGTCGTACATGGTCAACAGGATGGTGGACACAACGAGGTCGGCGTTCAGGTGCTTCTGGATCATTTCGATGTTCTTGAGCAACTGGCTCAAGCCCTCAAGTGCGTAGTACTCGCACTGGATCGGGATGAGTACTTCACTGGCAGCACAGAATGCATTGACTGTCAGCAGGCCGAGGCTTGGAGGGCAGTCGATAAAGATGAAGTCGAGGCGACCTTCACCGTTCTTTTCCCGTTCCTTGGCGTAAACATCGATGGCACGGCGGAGACGCTGTTCGCGAGCCACCAAAGAGACCAGCTCAATCTCGGCCCCGGCCAGGTGAATCGTGGCGGGGGCGCAGATGAGGTTGGGGATGTCCGGGCACGGGGCCACGACATCCTTGAGGGGCAGGTCATTGATCAGGACGTCATAGATGCTGTCGACGTCGGCATGGTGTTCAATGCCGAGTGCCGTAGAGGCGTTGCCCTGGGGGTCGATATCGATGACCAGGACATTGAGTCCTGCCGAGGCCAAGGCAGCTGCGATGTTGACTGTGGTTGTGGTCTTGCCAACGCCACCCTTTTGATTGGATACCGTGAAGATACGGGTTCCTTCGGGCTTAGGCAGTTCGCGTCCAATAAGACGCTCGCGCCGGCGCGTTTCATTGGCCAACTGGCGGGCAATGGGGCTGGAATCATCAATGGAATCCATGACGTTTCGCCCTCCATCTGTGACAGTTTCACGTGAAACGGCGTTCTCAACCGAATGAGGGCGCACTATTGCGGATTGAAGGGACGCAGAGGGTGTGGCCATTGCCCGCGCGGAACCCAAAGACATAAACGGCGGGATCCGCTGCGTGGAGGTTTCACTACTACCCACTGGTCACACTCTCACTCTCATTTGGCGCTTGCTGCCGTTCTCTAGCCTAACCGCTCGGCCGCCGACACGCGGGAAACAGGGCGGTAGCTACGCGCTCTTTCCCGGCTTGTTGACGATGATCCGCACCACGGTGGTGGGTTCCTCCAAAAGTTCCTGTCCACAAACCACAACGGACGTTTCCACGCCCCCGAGCTTGCGGATAACTTTCTTGGCCTTCTCTATCTCTTCGCCTGCGCTTCGGCCCTTAATGGCCACCACTTCACCACGGCCATTCAAGAGCGGAATGGTCAGCCCGGCAAGGTTGGTCAGTGCCGAGACTGCCCGTGCCGTTACAACGTCGGCGTCAACCAGGCCCACTGCCAGTTCAGCCCGGGTCCGCATGATGGTGACGTTGTCCAGCCCAAGGTCATCCACGACCTCCTGAAGCCAAATGACGCGGCGTTCCAAGGGCTCAATCAAGGTAAGTTCAAGATCCGGCCGCGCGATTGCCAGGCACAAGCCCGGAAGGCCCGCACCGGACCCTACGTCGGCAACGTGGCTGTCCATGGCGATGGCCGATTCGATGACCGCGCAGTTCAGGACGTGACGGCTCCACAAGCGAGGGATCTCGCGGGGACCGATCAACCCTCGTTCAGTACCGGATGTAGCCAGGTGTTCAACATAGCGCTTGGCAAGATCCAAGCGCTCCCCAAAGATCTTCTCTGCCGCTTCCTGTTCAGCTGCGGTGATATCAACCATGAGCTTCTAGTCAGCCGAGACGACGATGTGGCGGCCGGCGCCTTCGCCCTCGGATTCTGAAACCAGCCCGAGATCAGCGACGACGTCGTGGACAATCTTGCGTTCGTAGGCGCTCATGGGTTCCAGGGCGACCGTCCCGCCATCCGCCTTGACCTTGGCCACGGCATCCTCGGCAATCTGCTGGAGTACGCCTGCGCGCTCCTTGCGGTATCCGTTGATGTCCAGCACCAGGCGGGACCGGTTCTCGGTAGCGGACAGCACCGAAAGGCGTGCCAGCTCCTGCAATGCTTCGAGCACCTCGCCGTCGCGGCCTACGAGGCTGTCCAGGGCTGCGGACTCCTCGTCTGCACCGATGGAGATATAGGTGCGCCCGTTGCGTACCTCAATGTCGATGTCGCCGTCGATGTCGGCGATGTCCAGGAGCTCCTCGAGGTAGTCGGCAGCGATGTCGCCTTCCTCTTCCAAGCGGCTGGCCGTCTTGGACTGGGTTTCTTCCTGGGAGTCGTCCTGGTCTTCAGTTACGGCGCTGGTAACTTCTTCGGTGCTCTCGGCAGACATTACTTCTTCTTCCTGTTCTTACGTTGTGGCTGGACGCGCTGGGCACGGGCTTCGGCGGCTGCAACCGCCGCAGCTTCGGCCTCGGCAGCGGCGTCAGCGGCTGAAGTCTTCTTTCCACCCAACAGCGGCGGGAGGCCCTTCGCAGCACGGCGCTCCTCCAGCGCCTTTGCAGCGGGTGAACCCGGCGTAGGCATGCGGCGGATGACGAAGAACTGCTGGCCCATGGTCCAGAGGTTCGTGGTGGTCCAGTAAATAAGGACACCAATCGGGAAGTTAATGCCACCGATGCCGAACACGAGGGGCAGGATGTACAGCATCATCTTCTGCTGACGCATGAACGGGCTGGCCATGGCCTCTTCGGACATGTTCTTGGCCATGATCTGCTTCTGGGTGATGAACTGCGAGGCCGTCATGGCAACGATCATGATGATGCTCAGGACCACGACGGAGACGTTTCCCGCGCCACCGTGAAGCAGCGCGGAGGACAACGGGGCACCGAAGATGCTCGACTCATCGAACTCCACGACTTGCTGGGCACTCATGGCCCCAATACCGTTGCCGGCATTCTTCGCGTTGGAGATACCGGAAAGCACCTGGAACAGGGCGAAGAAGAACGGCATCTGGATCAGCATCGGCAAACATGCCGAGAACGGGTTGGTCCCGTGCTTCTTGTACATCGCCATCTGCTCCTGCGCCATGGCCTGGCGTGAGAGCTGGTCGGTTTTGCCCTTGTACTTCGCCTGCAGCTTCTTCAGATCCGGCTGCAGGAGCTGCATGCCGCGCTGGGCCTTGATCTGCTTGACGAACACAGGAATCAGGGCTGCACGGATCACCAGCACGAGGCCAATGATGGACAGAGTCCAGGTCCAGCCATTTGCGGCGGGCAGGCCAATGAAGCTCAGTCCCTCGTGGAAGCCGACCATGATGATCGACACCAGCCACTTGAACGGGAACATGATTGTCCCAAAGAAGTCATCCATTAGTTATCCCTATTCGTTAGGCCGCCGTGCGGCCTTCTTCATCAGCCCGAGCAGCCAGGAACTGGTCCGGGTTGTTCAGTACAACAATTGTGGGCGTCCGGCCTTCAGGCCAATGACGATGTCCAGCGGGGACATGGTCCACTCCGCCGGCGTTCCACGGGTGGCATTTGGCGAGCCTCTTGGCTGCGAGCCAGCTACCCTTCACAGCGCCGTGCACCGTGACTGCTTCCAAGGCATAAGCCGAGCAGGAGGGGAAGAACCGGCAAACCTGGCCGTACAGGGGCGAGACGACCTTGCGATACGCCTTCAGCAAAAGGATGAGGATATTCCGCGGCAGCTCCCACAGGAAGATACCCACCGCTGCGGGCAGGGTCCTGTTGGAGGGCACACTTGAGGAAGGAACGACGGCGGTGCTTATGTCATGCACGCGGTGTCCCTTCCGTAGTGGTGCCGTTGCCGTCCGGCGAAGCGTTGCGTGGATTGGAGCCACCCAGTCGCTTCGTCGTCACTGCCAATGCGGCGTTGTAGTCGGAGAGCAACTGCTCCCAGCTGGCAGATGCAGCTGCGGGCAGAGCCCGGACCACCACCGCCAGGCCAGTTCCATGCGTGTGCAAGGAAAGTGCGCCTGCTTCTCTCAGTCTCCTCTTAACGAGGTTCCTGGTCACGGCGTTCCCGACGGCTTTGGAGACAATGAAGCCGATTCGACTCGGCTCCCCGGCCCCGATAGAGGCCGTATATAACACTAAGTTCCGGCGTCCATTGCGGACGCCGGAACGTACAGTTGTTGAAAAGTCGGTAGACGTCCGCAGACGGTTAGGGGTGGCTAGCACCGTCGAATCCGCAAAAAGACCCTGACCGACAAGTCAGTTATTTACGCCGACAGTTCGACGCGGCCCTTGCCGCGACGGGCAGCCAGGATGGCGCGGCCGGCACGGGTGCGCATACGAAGGCGGAAGCCGTGCTTCTTGGCCCGACGGCGGTTATTCGGCTGAAAAGTCCGCTTGCTCACGTTAGTTACTCCAGTGGATCAAAGGTGCGCCCACCCGATCAAAAAAGGGGAAGAACTGGCCGACGCTAAGTTTTGTATGTGCCGCCGCCGTTGCCTCCCGCACGATGAACGTACGGAGTTACAACTGATCTCAAAAGCGGACACAAAGGACTTCACAACGTTAGGGCAAAAAGGGACCCACAGTCAAACCGGCAGCCTGCCGCACACGTATCCACAGCTGTGTCCAGACCCTGCTTGCAGCCTGTGGATGAAGTGGCTCACAAGCCGTATTCCGGAACCACAACGGTGTAATTATCCACAGGCAACTTCCCAGCTATCTTCTGGCGATTGCATCCCCTAGAGTGGCTCAGTAGCCCATTGTCCACCCGCTGTGCATAACTCTGTGGATTATCACCCGGAACAAGCAAGGCCGGAGACACTTCGGCTGCCAGCAACGCCGGCAAGCAAGTATTTAGGAACTGATTGATGACAGTAGACGAAGCCAACCACGCCAACACTGTCGGAAGTTCCTGGCGCAGGGTGCTGACCCTCCTGGAACAGGACGATCGGGTCACTCCCCGTCAGCGTGGTTTCGTCATCCTGGCCCAGGCACAAGGCCTCATAGGTTCGACCCTCCTGGTGGCAGTTCCCAACGAGCTCACCCGCGAAGTCCTGCAAACGCAGGTCAAGGATGCCCTCGACGATGCCCTGCGGAGCGTCTTTTCGGATGACATCCGCTGTGCAATCGACGTAGACACCGATCTGGTGCCGGTCCATGCAGAGCCGGAACCCGCCGTCGAGCTTTCCGCAGTACCGGACTTTGCAGAGCCGAAGCCCCAGCCGACTCCGCCGAGCACATCGCACGAGTTCGGCCGCCTGAACCCGAAATACATCTTCGACACGTTCGTGATCGGCTCCTCCAACCGCTTCGCCCATGCGGCCGCGGTTGCCGTCGCGGAAGCGCCGGCCAAGGCATACAACCCGCTCTTCATCTACGGTGACTCCGGACTGGGCAAGACCCACCTGTTGCACGCCATCGGGCACTATGCACGCCGTCTCTACAGTGGTATTCGCGTCCGCTACGTGAACTCCGAAGAGTTCACCAATGACTTCATCAACTCCATCCGCGACGACGAGGGCACCAGCTTCAAGACCACATACCGCAACGTCGACGTGCTCTTGATCGATGACATCCAGTTCCTGGCGGGCAAGGACCGGACGCAGGAAGAGTTCTTCCACACGTTCAACGCCCTGCACAACGCCAACAAGCAGGTGGTTATCACCTCCGACCAGCCACCCAAGATGCTTGCGGGATTCGAAGACCGCATGACAAGCCGTTTCGAGTGGGGCCTGCTGACGGACATCCAGCCACCGGAGCTCGAGACCCGGATCGCCATCCTCCGCAAAAAGGGACTCAGCGAGGGCCTGTCAGCGCCGGATGACGCGCTGGAGTACATCGCGTCGAAGATTTCCAGCAACATCCGCGAACTTGAAGGCGCCCTCATCCGCGTCACTGCGTTTGCGAGCCTCAACCGCCAGCCGGTTGACGTTGCCCTCGCCGAGATGGTCCTCAAAGACCTCATTACGGATGACGGCGCCCAGGAAATCACGGCGAAGCAAATCCTCGACCAGACGGCGGACTACTTCAAGCTCAGCATGGAAGAGCTTTGCAGCAAGTCCCGTACACGGACACTGGTGACAGCCCGGCAGATCGCCATGTACCTCTGCCGGGAGCTGACTGACATGTCCCTGCCCAAGATCGGCCAGGAGCTGGGCGGCCGCGACCACACCACAGTGATTCACGCGGACCGCAAGATCCGTGAACTGATGGCTGAGCGTCGTGTGATTTACAACCAGGTCACCGAACTGACCAACCGCATCAAGCAGCAGCAGCGCGACTCCTGAATCCACATCGCGACCGCCACTACATACCTTATTAACAGGTGCATGTGGATAAGCCTGTGGATACTTAAGGGGACAAGCGTGCTTAATGGGCTTAAAACCCTTAAGCCGCCTGTGGATCGTTAAAAACGGTCCTGGGAGTTGTCCCCATCCACACCCTGTTTAAAACCCAGTTAACGCACACTCCGTGAACAGGGCTTAACCGCGGAACTGCGCGGCGAGATGGGGTTATCCACAGTTTCCACAGCAGTTATTAACACTACGAATCCCAAAAAATTGAAATCCCTCAAATAACAATCTCGTTCTGCCACACTCCGAGCCCGGCCAACGGCCAGGCCGAGGCCAGCCTGCGGCTGTCCACATACGAGGGGTCCGGCCGATCGGGGATGGGTTAATCGCGGATCTTCCGGCTAAGCTGTCAGCAGCGCTCCCATCCTCGGGTCTGTTTGTAGTTCGCTCAGTGCGGACCATGCAGGTTCCGGTGCGGGAGTGCGGAGATTTAGCGGCTTCCAAGCAGGAATCCGCAGCTACTACATGGCAGCAGCAATGAAAGGCGGCACCCCTCCGTGAAGTTCAGAGTCGACCGCGACGTCCTGGCAGAAGCCGTTACGTGGACCGCGCGATCGTTGTCTCCGCGGCCGCCTGTTCCGGTGCTTTCCGGTCTCCTCCTCAAGGCCGAGGCGGGAACCGTAAGTCTGTCGAGCTTCGATTACGAGACGTCGGCGCGCCTGGAAATCCCGGCAGACATCGCTGTTGAGGGCACCATCCTGGTATCCGGGCGCTTGTTGGCTGACATTTGCCGAAGCCTTCCCTCCGCACCAGTCGAGGTCGAAACCGATGGCAGCAAAGTCACGCTGACCTGCCGCCGAAGCAGCTTCCACCTGGCCACCATGCCCGAATCCGAATACCCGGCCTTGCCGGCTTTGCCTGCAATCAGCGGCACCTTGCCTGGTGACGCTTTTGCGCAAGCCGTTTCGCAGGTCATCATCGCTGCGAGCAAGGACGACACCTTGCCGATCCTCACCGGCGTACGTATGGAGATCGAAGACGATCTGATCACGCTCCTAGCCACAGACCGTTACCGCCTCGCGATGCGCGAAGTTCCCTGGAAGCCTGTTACTCCGGGAATTTCCACCAGCGCACTGGTTAAGTCCAAAACCCTGAACGAGGTTGCCAAGACCCTCGGTGGCAGCGGCGACATCAACCTCGCCCTCGCGGACGATGACAGCCGCCTGATCGGCTTCGAAAGTGGAGGACGTACCACCACGTCACTCCTGGTGGACGGCGACTACCCCAAGATCCGTTCCCTGTTCCCGGACTCCACCCCTATCCACGCGACAGTCCAGACCCAGGAACTCGTCGAGGCCGTACGACGTGTATCGCTCGTTGCTGAACGGAACACTCCGGTCCGCCTCGCCTTCACCCAAGGTCTGCTGAACCTCGACGCCGGTACGGGCGAGGATGCGCAGGCTTCGGAAGAGCTCGAAGCCCAGCTTTCCGGCGAGGACATCACCGTTGCGTTCAACCCGCACTACCTGGTTGAGGGCCTCAGCGTTATCGAAACCAAGTACGTTCGCTTCTCGTTCACCACAGCTCCCAAGCCGGCCATGATTACTGCCCAGGCGGAAGCCGATGGGGAAGACCAGGACGACTACCGGTACCTCGTGATGCCGGTCCGCCTGCCCAACTAGCAGACGCCACGGACACATCAACCCTCATTCCCAGAAAAGAGTTCACACTGTGCACATCGGACTGATCGGCCTCGGAAAAATGGGTTTCAACATGCGGGAACGCATGCGGAACGGCGGCATCGAAGTCACGGGTTTCGACCGCAATCCGGACATCACGGATGTTACTTCCGTAGATGAACTCATCGCGGCTTTGCCCACCCCCCGGCTGGTGTGGGTGATGGTCCCGTCAGGTGCCATCACGGATGCTGTGGTCACAGAGCTTGGTGAAAAGCTCAGCCCCGGTGACATGGTGATTGACGGCGGAAACTCACGTTTCACCGATGACCAGAAGCACGCCGCGGCACTCGCTGAAAAGAACATCCGTTTTGCGGACTGCGGTGTTTCCGGTGGCGTGTGGGGCCTGCAGAACGGCTACGGCCTCATGGCCGGCGGTGCGGACGAAGACATTGAACTGGCCATGCCTGTTTTTGATGCCCTCCGCCCTGAAGGCGAACGCGCCGACAGCTTCGTCCACGTCGGCGGTGTTGGGGCAGGTCATTACGCCAAAATGGTCCACAACGGCATCGAATACGGCCTCATGCAGGCATACGCCGAGGGCTACGAATTGCTCGCGGCCAAGGACATTGTGAAGGACCTCCCAGGTACCTTCCGTGCATGGCAGAAGGGAACGGTTGTCCGGTCCTGGCTGCTGGACCTCATGGTCAAAGCCCTTGACGAAGATCCAGGCCTGGCCTCGATCGACGATTACGTTGAGGATTCGGGAGAGGGACGCTGGACCGTGGAAGAGGCAATCGCCAACGCGGTACCGGCCCCGGCAATTACCGCAGCGTTGTTTGCCCGGTTCGCTTCCCGCGAGGACAACTCTCCGGCCATGAAAATGGTCTCCGCCCTGCGTCATCAGTTCGGTGGACACGCCACCCGTCCGGCCAGCTAGGCCGCAGGAGTCCTGCGAACGGCGTGTACCTCGAACATCTTTCACTGACGGATTTCCGCAGTTATGCACAGGTTGACCTGAAGCTTGGCCCAGGTGTGACCGTGCTGGTGGGTTCCAACGGGATCGGCAAGACCAACCTGATGGAGGCCATCGGGTACCTTGCCACGCTGAGCTCGCACCGTGTGAGCACCGACGGCCCGCTGCTCCGCTTTGGCACCGAGCGCGCCATGGTCCGGGCGCGGCTTGTCAGTGGCGAGCAGTCGACTGTCATTGAGCTGGAAATCAATGCCGGCCGCGCGAACCGAGGCCGTATCAACCGCAGTAACCCAGTGCGGGCGCGGGACATCCTGGGCATCTGCCAAACAGTGCTTTTCGCTCCGGAAGACCTGGCTCTGGTGAAGGGGGACCCTTCGAACCGTCGCCGATTCCTTGATGAGCTGTTGGTAAGCCTGGTTCCGCGGCATGCCGCCACACGAAGCGATTACGATCGTGTCCTTAAGCAGCGCAACGCGCTCCTGAAGTCTGCGCGCACAGGTAAGTTCACTGCGGGCCATGAAGCAACCCTCGACGTTTGGGACCAGCACATGGCGCGGGCAGGTGCTGAACTCCTGCACGCCCGCCTTGAGCTCGTGGAGCGGCTGCGTCCGCACCTCAACAATGCCTACGCACAGCTGACCGATGGTTCCAAGGAAGCCGGCGCCATCTACCGTTCCACGCTCCAGGACATCCTGGATGACGACGGCGGTCCGGCGGATCGCGCAACGGAACCGTCGTCGTCGGCGGAGGACCTCCGGGTACTGTCCGTGGACGATCTCACCGAACGGTACATCCAGGCCTTCGCTGCGTCGCGGAAGAAGGAACTGGAACGGGGGATCTCCTTGGTGGGGCCGCACCGGGACGAGCTGGAACTCGTTTTGGGTCAAGCGCCCGCAAAGGGCTACGCCTCCCATGGCGAGACCTGGTCCATGTGCCTTTCACTGCGGCTTGCTTCCTACTACGTCATGCTGGACGACTCCCGTACGGGAGGGACCGCGCCGATCCTTATCCTGGACGACGTCTTTGCCGAACTTGATGTTCAACGCCGGCGTAAACTGGCAGCAATAGTTGCCGGCGCCGAGCAGGTGCTGGTGACGGCCGCCGTCGACGCCGATATCCCTGAGGAGCTGGCCGGACGGCGCGTTACCGTTGTTCCGGGAGGCATCGATGGCGAAGGATAGCGGCGACGGACTCCAACCCGGCCGGGATCCCGATGAAATTGACGCGGCCCAGGCTGCCCTGAACCGCATGCGCGAGGCTGCAGCCGCGCGGGGCGAAGTAAGGCAACGCGCTCCCCGCCCCGGATCAGCCCCCCAACGCAAAGGCCTCCGCAATACCAGGGGTTTCACCCAATTCCATGGCAGCGGCCGGGATCCTTTGGGCCTGGGCAAGGTTGTTGGGCGCTTGGTGGCTGAGCGGGGATGGACGTCACCGGTTGCCGTAGGGTCCGTGATGGCTGAATGGGAAACCTTGGTTGGTCCGGACATCTCGTCCCACTGCACTCCGGAGAGCTTCACGGACACGACGCTCCACGTCCGCTGCGACTCCACGGCATGGGCCACCCAACTGCGGTTGCTCAGTTCCAGCCTGCTCGAGATGTTACGGAATGAACTCGGCGAAGGCGTAGTAACGAGCATTCAGGTTTTGGGTCCGTCGGCTCCAAGTTGGCGAAAAGGCGGGCGAAGTGTCAACGGGCGGGGCCCCAGGGACACTTACGGCTGAAAGGCGTGCAGGGCGATTCAACGCCCCTGGGCCGTATGGACCCCCATCGGGACCACCGCAGGGCCATTGAAGATAGGGCCAGCGGCCTCCCACGGGCATATTCAGCTCTCGGCTGCCCCCGTATTTGCAAGGATTCGAGCGTATCCACGATAGAATTGGCGTAGATCACTGAGCGCCGGTGAAACGTCGTCCAGGTCCTGAATCCACTCTTGTGGTCTCAGGGACCCCTTCGTCGGAGTAGTCGGCGCAATCAGTCACGTGCCCGTTGACGGCCTCGGTTCGCCGTGGACAACACCGGGAACGGCCGACATCGAGTACAGAGGAGTCGAAAGCGCCTGTGGCTAACGACAATGCAGAGACCTTGGCAGTAGAGCCCGAAGAGGAGACTGTTCCCACGCCTGACACGCCCGCCGAGGCGCCCAGGGAGTACGGTGCCAGCGATATCACCGTGCTGGAGGGCCTTGAAGCCGTGCGCAAACGCCCGGGTATGTATATCGGTTCCACCGGTCCCCGGGGTTTGCACCACCTTGTTTACGAAGTGGTGGACAACTCCGTCGATGAAGCCCTGGCCGGCTACTGCAGCCACATCGAAGTTACTCTTCGCGCGGATGGTGGCGTCCGGGTAGTGGACGACGGCCGCGGTATCCCCGTGGACATCCACCCTACCGAAGGCAAGCCGACAGTCGAAGTCGTCATGACCATCCTGCACGCCGGTGGCAAGTTCGGTGGCGGCGGATACGCGGTCTCCGGCGGCCTTCACGGTGTGGGCATCTCCGTGGTCAACGCTTTGTCGCGTCGTGTGGACACGGAAGTCCGCCGCCAGGGCCACGTTTGGCGGATGACCTTCGCAGACGGCGGTAAGCCACAGGGCGAACTCGTCCAAGGCGAGGCTACGGAAGAGACCGGTACTTCCCAGACGTTCTACCCCGATGGCACCATCTTCGAGTCCACTGAGTTCGACTTCGAGACGCTGCGCGCCCGGTTCCAGCAGATGGCCTTCCTTAACAAGGGCCTGAAAATCACGCTGACCGACGAACGCCCCGTCACGCGGGACGGTGACGACGACCTTGACCTTGACGCCGTGGCGACCGAGGGTGAAGTCAGCGCCGAGCACCGCACGGTGGTGTACCAGTACCCTGACGGCCTGCTGGACTACGTGAAGCACCTGAACTCGAACAAAAAGGTTGAAATCGTCCACGAGGACGTCATCGCCTTCGAAACTGAAGACACTGAGCGGCACATCGCCGTTGAAGTTGCCATGCAGTGGACAACCGCCTACTCGGAAAGTGTCCACACCTACGCCAACACCATCAATACCCACGAGGGCGGAACCCACGAAGAGGGTTTCCGCGCTGCGATGACCTCGCTGATCAACCGCTATGCGCGGGAGAAGAGCATCATCAAGGAAAAGGATGACAACCTCACCGGTGACGACATCCGCGAAGGCCTGACGGCCGTTATTTCCGTCAAGCTTTCCGAGCCACAGTTCGAAGGCCAGACCAAGACCAAACTGGGTAATTCCGAGGTCAAGGGATTCGTCCAGCGCGTGGTCACCGACCAGTTGGGTGACTGGTTGGAGCGGAACCCCGGCCCCGCCCGCGACGTGATCCGCAAAGCCATCTCGGCTGCCCAAGCACGTATGGCAGCACGCAAGGCCCGCGATAACGCCCGCCGGAAGAGCCCGCTGGAATCGTTTGGCATGCCGGGTAAGTTGTCAGACTGCTCCTCCAAGGATCCTTCGCGTTGTGAGGTCTACCTCGTGGAGGGTGACTCGGCCGGTGGTTCGGCCAAGCGTGGCCGCAACCCGGAAACCCAAGCCATCCTGCCTCTGCGCGGCAAGATCCTGAATGTGGAGCGCGCCCGGCTGGACAAGGCCTTGGGGAACGCCGAAGTCCAGTCCATGATCACGGCTTTCGGTACGGGCATTGGCGAGGACTTCGACATCGCCAAGCTCCGCTATCACAAGATCGTCCTGATGGCCGATGCCGACGTTGACGGCCAGCACATCACCACCCTCTTGATGACGCTGCTGTTCCGCTACATGCGTCCCCTCATCGAGAACGGTTACGTCTACCTGGCCCAGCCGCCGTTGTACAGGATCAAGTGGTCCAACGCTGCTCACGACTACGTTTACAGCGATCGTGAACGTGATGAGACCATCCGCAAGGGCGCTGCCATGAACAAGCGGCTGCCCAAGGACAACGGCATCCAGCGCTACAAGGGTTTGGGCGAGATGGACTACACGGAGCTGTGGGACACCACCATGGATCCCGAGCGCCGCACGCTTTTGCAGGTCACCATGGACGACGCGCTGGCCGCTGACCAGACCTTCTCCGTCCTGATGGGCGAGGACGTGGAGTCGCGGCGAAACTTCATCCAGCAGAACGCCAAGGACGTCAGGTTCCTCGATATCTAACGGCCCACCGGCCACTTAGATATTCCAGAACCGACATATACCTGAAACGGAAACTTAGATTATGAGTGACGAAACTCCCGAAGTCCCGGCCTCGAACGACGCCGAGGATGTAGTTCTTGAGGGTGATGTGCTGACTGACCGCGTCGAACAGGTGGACCTGCAGACGGAAATGCAGCGGTCCTACCTGGACTACGCAATGGCCGTGATTGTCGGCCGTGCCCTCCCGGACGTCCGGGACGGGCTCAAGCCGGTTCACCGCCGCGTCCTGTACGCAATGTTCGACGGCGGCTACCGCCCGGACCGCTCTTTCAACAAGTGCGCCCGCGTGGTCGGCGATGTCATGGGTACCTATCACCCGCACGGTGACATGGCGATCTACGACGCCTTGGTCCGCCTCATCCAGGACTGGACCATGCGCTACCCGCTGGCGCTTGGCCAGGGCAACTTCGGTTCCCCCGGTAACGATGGAGCAGCTGCGCCGCGTTACACCGAAACCAAAATGGCCCAGCTGGCCATGGAAATGGTCCGGGATATCGACGAGGAAACCGTCGACTTCCAGGACAACTACGACGGCAAGAACCAGGAACCCACCATCCTGCCGGCCAGGTTCCCCAACCTGCTGGTCAACGGCTCCTCAGGCATCGCCGTCGGTATGGCCACCAACATTCCGCCGCATAACCTCCGCGAAGTTGCCGAAGGTGTCCAGTGGGCGCTGGACAACCCCACGGCCACCCGGGAAGAGCTCCTTGAAGCGCTGTTGCTCCGTATCAAGGGACCCGATTTCCCTACGGGTGCCACGATCCTCGGCCACAAGGGCATCGAAGACGCCTACCGTACCGGCCGCGGCTCCATCACCATGCGCGCAGTGGTTAACGTCGAGGAACTCCAGGGCCGCACCTGCCTGGTAGTCACAGAGCTTCCCTACCAGGCAAACCCGGACAACCTGGCCATCAAGATTGCCGAACTGGTCAAGGACGGCAAGATCCAGGGCATCGCGGACCTCCGCGATGAAACCTCTGGACGCACGGGCCAGCGCCTGGTGATCGTGCTGAAGCGCGATGCCGTCGCCAAGGTGGTCCTGAATAACCTGTACAAGCACACGCAGCTGCAGGACAACTTCTCGGCGAACATGCTTGCCATTGTCGACGGCGTTCCGCGCACCTTGAGCCTGGATGCATTCATCCGGCACTGGGTTGCGCACCAGATGGACGTCATCGCGCGTCGCACCAGGTACCGCCTGCGCAAGGCCGAGGAAGAAGCACACATTCTGCGTGCACTCCTGAAGGCACTGGACATGTTGGACGAGGTCATCGCCCTCATTCGCGCGTCCAACACCACGGAGGCTGCCCGCGAGGGACTCATGGAGCTTCTGGAGATCGACGAGCTCCAGGCCCGGGCCATCCTGGACATGCAGTTGCGCCGTTTGGCTGCCTTGGAACGCCAGAAGATCCAGGACCGCCATTCCGAGCTCGAGGCGATGATCCAGGAATACAACTCGATCCTGGCTTCCGAGGAACGCCAGCGGCAGATCATCAGCGAGGAACTCGCCGAGATCGTGGCCAAGCACGGCGACGACCGCCGCACCCACATCCTGATGGGCTTCGACGGTGACATGTCCATGGAGGACCTGATCCCCGAAGAGGAAATGGTCGTCACGATTACCCGCGGCGGATACGTCAAGCGGACCCGCAGCGACAACTACCGTTCGCAGCAACGCGGCGGCAAGGGAATCAAGGGCGCGCAGCTGCGCGGGGACGACGTCGTGGAGCACTTCTTTGTGACCACCACGCACCACTGGCTGTTGTTCTTCACCAACCTGGGACGGGTCTACCGTGCCAAGGCCTACGAGCTGGCGGAAGCCGGCCGGGATGCCAAGGGCCAGCACGTTGCCAACCTCCTTGCCTTCCAGCCGGACGAGCACATCGCGCAGGTCCTGGATCTGCGCGACTACCAGCAAGCGCCGTACCTGGTTCTTGCAACCAAGAACGGCCTGGTCAAGAAGACAAGGCTGGAGGACTACGACACCAACCGCACGGCCGGCGTCATCGCCATCAACCTGCGTGACGAAGACGAACTCGTTTCCGCCCAGCTGGTGAGCGAAACCGACGACCTCCTCCTCGTGTCACGCAAGGGCCAGTCGATCCGCTTCACGGCAACAGATGACGCTCTGCGCCCCATGGGCCGTGCAACGTCGGGTGTGACCGGTATGAAGTTCCGTGAAGACGACGAGCTCTTGGCTGCTGACGTGGTCCAGGATGGTTCATTCGTATTTGTGGTGACGGAGGGCGGCTACGCCAAGAGGACCGCCGTCGACGAATACAGGCTTCAGGGCCGCGGCGGCCTGGGCATCAAGGTGGCCAAGCTTGCAGAAGACCGTGGCGACCTCGTAGGTGCCTTGATCGTGCAGGAAGAAGACGAAGTTCTGGTGGTCATGGAGGGCGGCAAGGTAGTCCGCTCTGCCGTCACCGGAGTCCCTGCAAAGGGTCGCGACACCATGGGCGTCATTTTTGCCAAACCTGACAAGAATGACCGCATCATCGAAGTGGCACGCAACAGCGAACGTGGTTTGGAAGTCGAAGAATCTGAGGACGGACTCGACCATGACGTAACGTTGGCTGAAGACGACGGCGCCGTTGAGGCAACCGTCACGCCCGAAACGGAAAACGACGCAGACCCGGAAACCGATACGGGCGCGGAGCTGAACGAAGACAATACCGGAGGTAACGAGTGAGTAATTCCGACTCATATCCCAAGCCGAGCACAGGTGTCCCCGGCGGACTCCGGCAGCCCTCGGGCAGCGCGCAGGCAGGAACCCCTGCACGGCCACAGCAGCGTCCAGGCGCCGCAGCCGGCGAAACGGGGGCACGCCCTGCAGGCGGCGCCAACTCAGCCCAGCGGCCCGCTGGAGCTCCCGGCCAGCGCCCTGCACAGCCGGGCCAGCGTCCCGCAGGAGCAGGCGGGCAGCGACCCGCAGGTGCTCCCGGACAGCGGCCCGCACAGGCTGGACAGCGTCCGGCAGCAGCAGGCGGCCAGCGCCCCGCCCAGGGCGGACCCGGTTTGGTGAAGCCCGCGCCCAAGGCCAAGGTTCGCCGCGCACGGTTGCTTGTCAGCAAGGTCGACCCCTGGTCGGTCCTGAAGATGGCATTCCTTTTGTCGGTCGCACTGGGCATTGTCACAGTGGTGGCCGCGATCGTGCTTTGGACCGTCCTGGACCTGACTGGCATCTTCAACCAGGTGGATAGCCTCCTGGGTACCCTGGCCGGTTCTGAAGGCAGCGGATTCGAATTGAAGAAGATCGCTTCCCTGGGACAGGTGGCTTCCTTCGCCACCATCATTGCTGTGGTGAACGTGGTCCTGCTGACCGCCCTCTCCATGCTCTCCGCCGTGCTGTATAACATTTCGGCAACGTTGGTTGGTGGCGTCGGCGTCACCTTGACCGACGACTAGCAAAAAACCGCGGAAATACGCTGAAAAAGGCTGAAATCCGTGGTGGGAAAGCCTCGATTTGAGATCGGGCCGGGATGTGCTGTACAGTCATATCTCGGCCCGATGAGGCATCGGGGCGTATAGCTCAGGCGGTTAGAGCGCTTCGCTGATAACGAAGAGGTCCCAGGTTCAAGTCCTGGTACGCCCACGGAACCAAAAGTGGTTCAGGTAAAACTGAACTGGAATGAGGTACTTGTGAAGAAGTTGCTTGTTGTACTGGCAGCAGCGGTCGCAGGTGTTCTGGCCTATAAAAAGGCGCAGGAATCCGAAGCCCGGAAGAATGTCTGGAGCCAGTCGACCGATAAGGTCGATTAGCCGAAGAGCCCGGTTTGGACTGGTAATTGACAGTCAAAAATTAGGGTATGATAGACGGGTTGCTTCTTATGGGGGCATGGCGCAATTGGTAGCGCACCTGCTTTGCAAGCAGGGGGTTCGGGGTTCGAGTCCCCGTGCCTCCACCATAAGAAAAGTCCCGGTCAGAAATGACCGGGACTTTTGCATTTAACCTCGTTGCTTTCCCGACCGGGAACATAGCGGGGGCAGTATTCGCTCCACAACGGACAGGGCGTCCCTCGGGTGAGTCGCCGTCACACTAAGGTTGATCCGTGACCCTTCTCATCGCCGCCCTCGGGGTACTGGGAGTCGCCTCCTCCGGCCCGCTGATGGCCGGCACCTTGGGGGCCACCTCCGTGACCGCTCTGGCCATCGCTTTTTGGCGCAACGCAATCGGGGCTTTGGTCATGGCCACTCCTGTGGTTGTCCGCGAGCCCAAGGCTTTCGGGAAGATCACACGCAGGGAGCTTGGCTGGTCCGTGACGGCCGCTGTCGCTCTGGCCTTCCACTTCGCCTGCTTCATCACGGCCCTGCAACTGACGTCCGTTGCGGCGGCTACGGCCTTGGTATGCCTGCAATCGGCGTGGATCGCCGTTTTCCAGTTGTTCCGCGGCACCAGGCACCGTTGGCCGGTGCTGCTGGGCCTGGGGATTGCGTTTGGCGGGGTGGTGGCCATTACCGGGTTCGATATGGGTTCCTCGCCCGAGGCGCTGCTGGGCGACCTCCTGGCGCTTGCTGGCGGTGCGCTGGCGGGGCTCTACACGCTGGCGGGCGGGAAAGCCCGCCAGTCGATGGGTATTGGCACCTACACCACCCTCTGCTATGGCATCTGCGCGGCGATCGTTGCGGTGCTGGCTACCTTCAACGGCCAGGCCCTTGTAGGGTTCGACGCCGGAGGCTGGCTGGGGATTATTGCCATCACCGTCTGCGCGCAGCTGGTGGGACATACAGCCTTCAACCACCTGCTGGCCACGATGAGTCCGTTGCTGGTGTCGATGATTATCCTGTTGGAGATTCCGGGTGCGGCGATCCTCGCAGCAGTCTTCCTGAATGAAACGCTGCCGGCCGGCACATACGCGGGATTGGCCCTGATTCTTGTTGGACTGGCAGTGGTGGTGGCCGGTCAGCGCCGTGGACGGCCCGAAGCAGACCGGCGCGAAGCTGAGCTGGGAACCGACTAGCCTCCCGGCGTCGTGCGTTAAATCCCGCCGCGCCGAACGCCCTGGGCGGAGTTGGCAGTGTGGATGGCGCGCAACAGCTTGGCCGGGAAGTATACGGAAAAGAACACCACCATGGGTGCTTTCAGGGCCATCTTTTTCACATTGTGGGCTTTGTACGTGCGATCAAACCGCTGGACGTAGTAGCGATAGTCGCGCGGCGAGTCCTCAAGCCGGCGTGCGGACATGCCGGAGACCATCTGCGGCAGGTACTGCACTTTGAGGTCGTGATCGAAAAGATGCAGCGACAGATCGATGTCCTCGTGCATCTCGTCCTTGGGATCCAGGCAAGCCTCATCGCGGATGGTTTCCCATGCGGAGCGGCGAAGGGCCATGTTTGAACCGAAGAGGAAATGGTACTGGTGCTTGGCCAGCCGCAACATGAGTTGGCGCATCTTGTCGTCGGCTTTGAGTCCGAAGCGCCGCATGGGCATGTCGTAGTAGACCACGGGGCCGGTCGCGGCGGCGACGGTCGGATCCGTGAATGCCTTCTGGACCTGCTCAACCCAGTCGGGTTCGAGGACGGAGTCGGCGTCGATCCGTCCCACTACTTCTCCGGTGGCGTGATTAAGGCCAAAGTTCCGGGTGGGAATGAGTCCCTGCGAGGCAGACTGCTGGAGAAGGATGATGGGGCTTTCCGGGTACTCCTGCTGCATCTGCCGCACGATCCTGGCCGTTCGATCCGTGGACAGATTGTCGACGACGATGATTTCGGCTGCCGGGACTGATTGATAAATGGCCGCAATGAGGCACTGGCGAATAACGCTTTCCTCGTTATACGCCGGGATGACAATGGATACGTCCGGCGGCTCCGGAGCATCCTTGAGGGAACCCGCAACGGGTCTATCGGCTGACATCCCTCCAAATCTAACACCCACGGCAGGTGCACCGAAGGAGGCTTTGGTGACATGCGGGGAAACACTAAGGGGACCCCGGCATTGGCCGGGATCCCCTTAGAGAGGGTAAGAACAGCTTGAGTTAGCTGTGGGTGCCCTTGCTTTCGGAGTCCGAAGCATCGGTGTCCTTGTGCAGGCTCGCAGCGATGTTCTTGACCGCAGTCTTGGCGTCGGTTGCGACCTTGGCGCCGGCGTCCCCAACATTCTCGAGGGCGTCCTTGGTGGCCTGCTCAGCCTCGGCAGTGGCGTCCTCGGAGTTGGTTTCCGGGGCCTTGGCCTCGCTCGCGGTGGATGCGGTGGCCGAAGCTGCGGCGTCAGCGGGAACAGGGGAAGGAGTCACCGGTGACGGCGTCTTCCACGGATCCTCGACAGGCTTGGAAGCCTTCCAGGCAGCCACGCCTGCAGCCACAGCGGCTGCGATGACGGTGACGATCAACCAGCCACGCTTCTTGGGCTTTGGTTCCTTGCCAAGCTTGGTGCTGACGGCCTTACCGGCTTCGTCCGCGACAGCCTTGATCTGCTTGCCAGTGGCTTGGGCCTGCTCCTGCACGCTGTGGACAACTCCGGAGTCCACGAGCTTCTGCGCTACTGCATCAACCTGCGCCGGGGCGTTCTCGAGGGCGTGGTGGACAGCAACAGACGCTTGACCGAGCTGCTCGGACAACTTGGGGAGGTATTCATCCACCACTTTGTCCCGGGCCTGGCCCAGGACAGGGGTTGCCTTGTTGAGGGCTTCCTGAATCCTGGGAGTGGCATCTTCCACTGCGTCATGGATCTTCGGTGCCAACTGAGCGAGGCCGTCCTGGAGCCGGGGCGTTACGACAGCAACCCCGTCTGCGGCCTTGTGTGCAGCAGTCTTCAGCCCCTCCTGGATCCTGGGGGAAGCGGTATCAATGCCGTGCTGGATGCGAGGAACAGCCCAATTCACGGCAGCCTCCACGCGGGGTGCGGCCCAGTCGCGGGCGTTTTCCACACCGTCCGCTACGGATTGTTCGATGTCGCGGGCAATACGGTCTGATTTCTTCACAACTACCTCCCGATACACATGCTGGTTTGTTGCTAGCCTACGTCGCTTGGGGAACACCGGCTATTCATCTGCCCGATTAGGCACGGATTTCACCGAGCGCGGAACCGGCTTTACAACTCCAAAGGCGTTGACCCTGCATGGAAGAATGGGGCCATGACCATCGCAACCGCAAAAGCAACGATCCACACGACCCTCGGCGATATCAAGGTTGACCTCTTCGGCAACCACGCGCCCAAGACGGTCGCCAACTTCATTGGCTTGGCCACGGGCGAAAAGTCCTGGAACCACCCGGAAACGGGCGAGGACAAGACCGGCACGCCGCTGTACAACGGCACGATTTTCCACCGCATCATCAAGGACTTCATGATCCAGGGTGGCGATCCCCTGGGCCGCGGCGTCGGCGGACCGGGCTACCAGTTCGACGATGAAATCCACCCGGAACTGACCTTCAACGCCCCGTACAAGCTGGCCATGGCCAACGCCGGTATCCAGATGGGCAAGGGCACCAACGGGTCACAGTTCTTCATCACCACCGTTAACACCGACTGGCTGTTCGGCAAGCACAGCATCTTCGGCGAGGTGACGGACGAAGAATCCCGCAAGGTTGTGGACTCCATCGAAGCCGTCCGTACGGGCATGGGCGACCGCCCCGTTGAGGACGTCGTCATCAACAGCATCGATATCGAACAGCTCTAGCCTGCATTCATGAGTTACGGAATCCCGTCGGCTGAGCCGTCTGCTGATGTTCCGGTGTGCCCCAGGCACCCGGACAGGCCCTCCTACGTGCGGTGCCAGCGCTGCGGGCGCCCCGCGTGCCCGGAGTGCCAGCGGGCGGCCGCCGTCGGGTTCCAATGCGTTGACTGCGTCAACGAACAAAAACGTTCGACGCCGGAGTACAAGTCGCCCTATGGCGGCACCTTGGCCGTTGGCCGCCCACTGGTGACGTACCTGATCATCGGTGTGTGCGTGCTGGTCTACATCCTCCAGTGGGTGCTCCCGGGCGATGTCATCTTCCAAAATTTCGCGTTCGCCAACATCTTCGCGGACACCGAACCCTGGCGGATGCTGACATCGGCATTCCTGCACTCGCAGGGATTCCTCCTGCACATTGTCCTGAACATGTACACGCTCTGGATCTTTGGGCAAGCCCTTGAGCCTTTGCTCGGGCGTATCCGATTCCTTGCGGTGTATCTCATCTCAGCAGTTGGTGGCTCCGTGGGCTATCTGCTGCTCACGCCAAGCTTCCCTGTAGTGGGCGTGGTCGGAGCATCCGGGGCCATCTTCGGACTCTTCGGAGCCATGCTGGTGGTGCAACGCCACAGAGGTGGCGAAACCAAGCAACTGTGGGTTCTGATCGCCATCAACGGCGCCATTGGGTTCTTTGTTCCCACCATTGCCTGGCAAGCACACCTGGGCGGCTTGATCGCCGGAGGTCTGGCTGCCGGTGTCATTGCCTACGCCCCGCGGGGTAAGAACCAGGCCCTGCTTCAAACAGGTGGACTTGTCCTCGTGGTGGCATTGTTGGCCATTGCCACGTTGGTCCGGGTCACTGCCGGCTGACACCACCGTCCTCATCGGCGGCGACTGGTTGCCGCAGAATCGTCCTGAGCTTCCCTGGAGCAGTGCGCGTGGATCTCTTAGATAGATCTCGTGATGCCGCCCCGTCATGGTCAGGGATTTCTTGGGGATAAAGCTGTTATGCATTTCCTCGAGCACCGGTCCTTCATGGTCATAAGGCCCTATATGCAGCGTCTGCACGCTGAGGCCTTCATGAAAGGATTCCAGGCGGACTTCCTTCACCACTGCCCTGCCTCTCTTCCTGGTGAGCGCTTCCTGAGCCGTTTCCATGTGCTCCGCGCCGAGCCAGTCCGGAACCACGGTCATCAGTGTCCGGTCCCATCGCGACTTATCCCGCGCGTCTGTGAAGGAAAACATGAAGTGGGTTTTCACCGTGGGTCATCTCCAGTCGTCTGTCATGGACGACCGATGCGGGCTTGGTGTCAGTTTTCCACAGGACTTATCCACACTGTGAGTAACTTACATGCTTGTAGTTCCATGCCAATGGCACTCTGTGGGCGGTAAAAGAGCTAGATATCCCCCGAATGGCATGAATCTGTCCACACCTGTGGATAACTTTGTCCCCGACTGCCCCCTGAATGTGGACAAGTGAGGGTATTTCGGACCGCATGTGGACAACCCTGTTAATTGCGGCGTTGTGCTGTATCTATCAACAGGCTTATCAACACTGTTAATAACTTACATGGCTGTAGTTCAGGCCTTAAGGGGCGGCGAAAAGCCCGGATTGCCGGGGCTAACCAAGGTAAAACCCACACGTTGTCCCCAACTGTGGATAACTTGTGGGTACTGGCCTGTTGTTAAGTGGGTAAGTGTTCCAGTGATGGGACCGGGCTCCCCCTCCAAGGCAGCACCAACGAATCGGCGTCCACGACGGCCTCATTCACTTGCGTGCAATCGAACCTGGTTTTGGCAACGCCGGCAATGCGGAGTCGTTGAACTTTCGGTGAAGCTTGGAGCACTATCCACAGCTCGATGCACAGTGGGTATAACTGTCCCCCGGAGTGCTGCCGACCGCCGATCGGCAGCATCGCAAGGATAAACAGCGTAAGTCCGTGGATGTCCACAGAAGTTATCCACGCCTGTGGATAAAGTTACGCACTTTCTGTGGAAAGCAGTGTGGTGTGGTGCTGTCGGTGGTCCTGGCATGCCTGCCTTTTAGGACCACACCCCGGAAGTGCCCCGCCGGTGACTGTCCATCAGGTGGGTATCGATAATTCCTATCGCCTCCATGAGTGCATACATGGTGGTTGGGCCGACGAAGGCGAAGCCCTTTTTCCTCAATGCCTTGGATAAGGCAATCGACTCAGGGGACGTCGTGGGGATATCGGCGAAGGTACGCGGCGCTGGGGTACTTGCCGGTTGGAAGGACCAAACAAAGTCCACGAGGCCGCCTTCTTCGCGTAATGCGATAGTGGCTTTTGCGTTGGTGATGGCAGCCTTGATCTTCAGCCTGTTACGGACAATCCCTGCGTCCAGCATGAGCCGTTCAACGTCCGCTTCCGTAAAGGCCGCCACGCTCTCCGGGTGGAAGTCCAGGAAGGCCCTCCTGAACGCATCCCGCTTCCGGAGGATAGTGGCCCACGAGAGACCAGCCTGGAAAGCTTCGAGGCTGATCCGCTCATACAAACCTTGTTCATCGCGGACCGGCATACCCCATTCATGGTCGTAGTAAGCCTGCATGAGGGGATCCGAGGCGGCCCACAGGGGACGGGCCAGGCCGTCCTCACCGATGATGGTGCCGGTGTCCGGGGTCATGAACGCTCCTCTGCGGCCGCGCCGGCCACACGGCCGGCAGGTAATCTAGCTTCCAGGGATATTCTGCCCCTACGCACTGACATTGAAGCGTTGCCCCTGCTCCGGGCTTACGACAATCCTGTAACCCGCATGGTGATGTTGATCCGGCCATGAGTGAGGCCGCAATCCGCGGGGGCAGTGCCAGGCAGGACCTTGGGTATGCCGTGATAGGCGAACCGGGACGGACCGCCAAAGACAAAGAGGTCCCCGGATCGAAGTTCGACGTCGGTGTAGGGCTTGGTGCGTGTTTTCGTGTTGCCGAAACGGAAGATACACGAGTCCCCAATGCTGAGGGACACCACCGGAGCGTCCGAACGCTCGTCCTTGTCCTGGTGCATGCCCATGGCAGCACCGTCATCGTAGAAATTCACCAAGGCCGCATCGGGAGCGTAAGCCTCTGCGGGAGGCAACCCGTTCTCCACGCCATCGGTGGAATAGGCAGCAGCGACCGCCTTCCGGCCCAGGCGCACCATCCAGTCCGGGAACTCAAGGACAGGTCGACCGTTAACGTCAATAGCTTCCCGCGTGTACTTGTAGGGTTGCCAATGCCAACCCAGGCAAACGGTACGCACGGACATTTGGTGACCGCCGGGCAGGGTGGCCGCGCGCAGGGGCACCGGTCCCTGGGTCCATTCAGCGAAGCGCGCGACTATCCACCGTTGCTGTTCCTCCGTAAGCCAGCCAGGGACGTGGACTGCACCGGGCGCGACCAGGCGGGGACCGGCGTCGTGGGTTTCTGACTGCACCAGTTCCAGGGGAAACAGGGCGTCATCGTCGCTCACGCGGCCTCCAACATGAGCAGTGCGCGTTTGGCCTCCGAACCCCCGAGGTAGCCGCCAAAGCTGCCGTCGGATTTCACGACGCGGTGACACGGAACAATCACCGGCAGCGGGTTGGTAGCGCACGCGCTTCCGACGGCGCGCACCGCGTTGGGGCTGCCTGCGGCCCGGGCCACCTCAGCGTAGCTCTCAGTCTCCCCGTACGCGATCCTGGGCAGGTGCTGGAGCACGTTGAGGCGGAACCCGCGGGACAGCCGGAAATCCAGCACAAGGTCAAACTCCTTGCGGGTTCCGCTGAAGTACTCGTCGAGTTGCCGTGCAGCGTTGTCCAGGCGCGCCGGCGCCTCGAGGATGCGGGGACTGATGGTGTTCGCGAGGACCTGCAGGATGTCAGTATGGTTTTCCCGTTCGAAGGCCACCCGTACGATTCCACGGTCTGTTGCTGCCAGCAAGAGCTTTCCCACCGGCGAATCTACCACCCGGTAGGCAACGTCCAAGGTGTGGAGCAGCTGGGCATCGCGGGCCAACCTCGCGTGAAGACTGGTGAGGGCAGGCTCCACGTCTCCGAACGTGGGTGTCAGGAGCTGGTTGACCTCGGCAAGGTCGGGGCTTGGATCCAGGGTCATTTGCTGTCTCCCTTCGGGGATGAATGTGCCAGGACCGGCTTGGGGGCAAGCGCCGTGCGCAGGGCTTTCACGCCGTCCGCTCCGGCCCGGCGCGCGGCTTCAGGGGTAACGCCAAGGAGCTCCGCGATGTCCTTGTACGGGATCCCCGCTATGTAGTGGTAGGCCACTGCTTGCCGTTGCTTCGGGGGCAGGTGGGCGACGGCGTCGAGGAGTTCCGGGTGGCCTCCACCCGGAATGCCCAGGCGGGACAACTGCTCAGGAGGGTTGTCGGTTGGCAAAGCACGACGGTTACCGGCCCGCAGGTGGTCGACGCATTTGCGATGTGCGATGGTCACCAGCCATGCCTGCACATTGGCTCCCGCCGGGAGTGCCGGATAGGACTGAAGGGCTGCCAGGAAGGTGTCAGACCAGGCGTCGTCAGCGTCATGAACGCCCAGGACTGCGCGGCACACCCGGAGTACGGTGGCGCCCTGTTCCTGGACGACGGCTTCGAACGGCTTCTTGGTGGCCAACTGCCGGGGCTGCATCAGAAAAGCTTGCCTTCCCTGACCACTGCCGGCTCCTCGAGGTCCAAAAGGTAACGCTTGTTGCGAAGACCGCCAGCGTATCCGGTCAGTTGTCCATGGCGGCCCACCACCCGGTGGCACGGGATGATGATGCTTATGGGGTTGCGGCCGACAGCTGATCCAACAGCTTGGGCAAGGTGGGGGTCGCCAAGCTCAGCCGCGAGCTCGCCGTAGGTCACTGTTTCCCCGAAAGGTATATGTTTCAACCGGTCCCAGACCCTCTGCTGGAAGGCGTTTCCGCCGGCGTCGTAAGGGATGTCAAAATCCGTTCGGCTGCCGCCCAGGTATTCTTCGAGCTCTACCCGGGCCAAGGCGAACACTGGATCTTCGACGCCAGTGGGAACGCCAAAGTACTCCTGTGGGGGCATATGCCAGTGCCCTTCGTAGAAGATACCTGTCAGGAAATCCCCGCGTGCAGTCAGGGTCAACTGCCCCAACGGGGACTCCATGGTGGTGTGCCGGTTACTCATATCCTGTAGACGTTCACGGGCACGGAAATGTGAGGTGCGGGGTCCTAGGAGCGCCAGCGCGTGGTCATCAGGAAGCCCACAATCGCAATACCGAAGCCGGCCACGATGTTCCATGACGCCCAGTCCCGAACCGGGAACTGGCCCTGCGTGATGTAGAACGTGATGATCCAGAGGAGTCCGAGGATCATGAGTCCGAACATCACGGCCTTGTACCAAACCGGGTTGGGCTTGTACTGCTTCGCGGCCGAAGTCTGCGGGGCCTGACTGGTGGGCCGCTTGCGGGGCTTGGACTCGGGCACGGATCCTCCTGCTGTTCGGTTGGCACCCGTTTCGGCCAGCCTTGGTATCCTGCAGGAAGGAAATTTCCAGCGGTTATCGGCCACACGGCGTTCCGGGTTGGTTCTAGCTGTCAAGTCTAGCCGCAACTCACGTGCAGCCCGCGCCGCCCGTGCACTATCCGAGGAGACCCTGTGGCGCACCAGCAGACGACGGCTGACCCGGCCGTGCCGTCCCGCCGCAGCGACAACGGAAGCCATCCCAAAAAACGGCTCCGCGCATCCGACGTTATCCGGAAGATCAGCCAGATCCTGGGTGAACTCCTCATTACGGCAGGGGTCGTCCTGTTGCTGTTCGTTGGTTGGGAACTATGGTGGACCAACGTGGAAGCGGACGCCAAGCAGACTGAAGCGATCCACGACTTCGCGCAGGAATTCAAGGGCCCCCTGGCCCCCACTGCTCCCGCTGATCCCGCGAATTTTGGTCAACCCGTAGTGGGAACTGCGCCCGGATACGGTAAGACGATCGGCATCATGTACGTCCCCCGTTTCGGCGCGGACTACACGAGGCCCATCATCGAGGGAACCGATTCCGGTGTGCTGGACACGCTGGGGCTGGGCCACTATGGAAGCACCAGTATGCCCGGCGCCCTGGGCAACTTCGCCGTTGCGGGCCACCGGCAAACCCACGGCGCCGTCCTCGATAACATCCACACCCTTGTTCCCGGGGACAAGATCTATGTGCAAACGGCCGACGGGTACTACACCTACGCTTTCCGGAACAACCAGATCGTCACGCCGGACCGAACGGATGTCCTGATGCCTGTCCCTACCCAGCCGGGTGCGCAGCCCAAGGAGAGCATCCTCACCATGACCAGCTGCAACCCCCGCTTCGGGTCCCAGGAAAGAATCATCGCCTACTCGTTACTGGACAGCTGGCAACCTGCCTCGGCCGGTCCGCCGTCGGAAATCGCCGCCCAGGTGGCCAAGGCAAACGGAAAGGGGTAACGGATGTACGCGTGGATCTTCCGTAACCTGCCCGGGCCCGTGTGGGTCAGGATCGTGACATGCTTGGTACTGGTGGCCGTAGCACTGGTACTGATGGTGGAGTTCCTCTTTCCTTGGTTTTCCCAATTCACCGCTTTGACTGACTCAACGATTGGTTTACTGCAACAGCCATGAGCACAACAAAAATCCTTGTAGTGGATAACTACGACAGCTTCGTTTACACCTTGGTGGGATATCTGCAGGAGCTTGGGGCAGAGACCACGGTTGTCCGCAATGACGACGTCACACTTGCTGAGGCAATCGAGCTCGCCTCTACCCGCGACGGCGTCCTCGTCTCGCCGGGTCCCGGCACCCCTGCTGAGGCCGGCGTCTGCATCGAGCTCATTAAATGGTGCGGTGAAGCCGGCAAACCCATGTTCGGCGTGTGCTTGGGACACCAGGCCCTCGCCGAGGCCTACGGCGGTGTGGTGACGCACGCGCCCGAGCTCATGCACGGCAAGACTTCTCCGGTGCGGCACGAAGGCAAAAGCGTGTTCGCCGGCCTCCCGTCGCCCGTCACGGCAACGCGCTACCACTCCCTGGCGGCTGTGCGTGAGTCCATCCCGGATGTCCTGGAAATCACCGCTGAAACCACCAACGGCGTCGTGATGGGCCTGCAGCACAAGACTGCTCCGCTGTGCGGCGTCCAGTTCCACCCCGAATCCGTGCTGACCGAGGGCGGCTACCAGATGCTGGGCAACTGGCTCGAGTCCTTGGGCATGACTGGAGCCGCGGAACGCGCAGCCAAGCTGAGCCCGCTGATCAAGCAGTAAGTACGTAAAGTACGGCCGCATTCGGCGACCGGAAGCCTGCGTCAAAGCGACGGAGGAGCAGCACGCGGAGGTCGGCGGATAGCGACAGCGCCGGCCGCTACTTCTTGGTGGGCGTCGGCTTCGGCGTGGCTTTGTCCGTGTCGGTCGGAGTCGGCGTTGGCGTCGGGGTGGGTGTAGGCACCACCGGAGCCTTGGCTACTGTCACGATGACCGTCTTGCCTTGGTCCACTTCGGTATTGGACGCTTCGCTCTGACCCGTTACGGTGCCGGCTGCCACCTCGGAGTTCTCCTGCTCCACCACCTGCATGACCAAGCCGTTGGCTTTGAGGGCGCCTTCTGCCTCTGCCAGCGGAAGTCCGATCAGCTGGGGCATGAGGACCTTGCCCGAAGAAATCTGCAGTTCCACCTTGGATGACGCGGCGATGGCTCCGCCGGGTGCTGGTCCTGTGTTGATGACCAGGCCCACGGGAACGGTGGCGCTGTGCGTTCGGACCGAAACGATGTCTCCGGTAATGCCCAGCTTGCGCAAGGCCTCCCTGGCATCGGGTTCGGTGCGACCCACGATGTTCGCTGGGATGGTTACCGAACTGGGGCCGCTGGAGATCTTCAGGATCACCTCGGCGTTCTGGTCCAGCATGGCGCCGGCTACCGGTGCCGTGCCGATTGCGATGTCCTTGGCGACACTGTCGCTGGGTTCGCGCACGCTCTTGGGAACCAGCTTTGCCGAGTAGATCTCCTGGATTGCCTGGGACTCGGTCATGTTGGTCACCGCAGGAACAGAAATCTTTGCCGGGGGCGGTGGCTGCATATTCATAAGGCTGTAAAGCCAAAAACCGCCGCCGGCAAGCACCAGGAGCGTGAAGATTACCAACGTGGCGGTCCAGGCCCGACGGCGGGACTTCTGCCGTGCTGTCGGCTCACGTTCTGCAGGGAGGCCCAGGGGCAGTGCTTCCTCTTGGGCTTGCTCGACAGGTTCGTCCTTGAACTGGTCCACGTCAAGGAAACCCACGGCCGTGGCACTCAGGAGCTGTGTGGCAGGGTCTTCCGGTTCCACGAGGTCGTTCGGGTCCGTGGGGGCCTCGCTGGCCGGCAGGACCGGAACGGGGATGCCGTTGCTGGCTGCGCGCAGTGCCCGTCGGAAGGATGCGGCGTCCTGGAAACGGTCTGTCCGGTTCTTCTGCAGGGCCTTGGCCAGGACGGAGTCCAGTGCCTCGGAAACGTCAGGATTGTGGGCGCTGGCAGGGTCAGGGGTTTCGCGGACGTGCTGGTAGGCAACGGATACGGGACTGTCGCCGACAAAAGGGGGCCTGCTGGTCAGCAGCTCGTACAAGAGGCACCCGGCCGAGTAGAGATCGCTCCGGGCATCCACCGTCTCGCCCCGGGCCTGCTCCGGTGAAAGGTACTGTGCTGTCCCCACCACGGCCTGGGTCTGCGTCATGGTGGCCGCAGAATCAGCCATGGCCCGGGCAATGCCGAAGTCCATGACCTTCACATCCCCGGTATCCGCACAGACCATGACGTTGGCCGGCTTGATGTCCCGGTGGACGATTCCTGCCCGGTGGCTGTACTCCAGCGCTCCAAGGACTCCAAGCGTGTAGCCGATGGAGTCCTCGACGCCCAGTTCGTTCGCCTTGATCATGTCACGCAGGGTCCGTCCTGAGACGAACTCCATCACGATGAAGGGCACCCGGACGTCCTCCCCGGGGCCGCCCGGCACGGAGTATTCGCCCGTATCGAAGATGGCCACGATGGAGGGATGGTTGAGCGCCGCGACAGCCTGGGCTTCGCGCTTGAAACGAGCCTGGAACTGGGGATCGCGGGCAAGATCGGCACGCAGCACCTTCACGGCGATGGTCCGACCCAGAACAGTGTCCATGCCGCGATAGACGTCTGCCATGCCACCCCGGCCTATGAGCTCACCGAGCTCATAGCGGGAATTGAGGATGCGCTGTGAAGACACAGGTGTGCTCTCCTCTCGATGTGCAGGACCGGGCCGGGGCGTGGACATGATGGCTTACTTAGTTCTTCGGGTTTCCGGAAGCGCTGGGGTTGGCGCTCGGGGTGTTGGGGTTGGTGGGAGCAACGTTCTTGGCAAGGAAGTAGGTGACGGTGGAACCTGCATTAACCTCGGTTCCTGCTGCCGGGGACGACCGAACAAAGGTGCCAGGCTGCTGGCCCACGGCGCCGTTGACGGGATCTCCCGGGATCCACTTGAGGCCCGCGCCCTCCAAGGTAGCCCTGACCTGTGCTTCGCTGGCACCGGGGGCGATGGTGGGAACAGCAACCGTCGGCGGAGCTTGCGGACCCTTGGAGTACTGGACGGTGATGACCTCGCCCGGCTGGACGGCGCCTGACGGGTCAATGCCGGTCACGATCCCTACAGCAGCTTGGTCGTCGAAGACCTGCTCCCCTCTGACCTGCAGGCCCAGTGCGCCGAGTTGTGCACTGACCGTGTCGAAAGGCTTGCCGAGGTATTCCGCAGGGATGAGGTTGATGGTCTGCGGCGTTGACTGCGTGGGTGAGGGCGCCTCGGACGTTGGCGTAGTCGAAGGCTTAGGGGAAGCCGACGTCTGCGTAGGACTTGCACTGCGGCTGGGGCTTGTGGAGGTGATCTCGCTGGGTGCGGGGCTGGGTGAGAAGAATCCGGACTGTGAGATCAGGAAGCCAACCAGCGCGAAAAGCACCAACAGGATCAGGGCAACGAGCGGCCACGTCCACGGGCTGCGCTTCTTGCGTTCCGGCTCGGGGTCGTCGAAGCTTTCGTCATCGGTGTAGATGACTTCCTCTTCGTCGTTCAGTTGGCGTTCTGCCTCCAGCGCGTTGGCACGAGTCAGGGCGTTGTCAGAGGATGCAGCCGCAGCCCCCAGTGCAGCACCGGCGGCACCGGCGCCCAGCACCGGAAGCGCGGAAGTCGCCGTCGACGATTGCTCCTTGCCGTAAGGCGAGGTGACGACGCCGGTGGGTGCCGTTGCGGTATCGACGGGCGCCGTGATGGGGCCAGTGGTGCTTTCGAAGAGCAGCATCCCGGGAACGGCAGCGTGGGCTGTGGCGATGTCGCCATTGCGGATGGCTTCGGCGGCTTCGGCCAGCTTAATGGCGTTGGCCGGGCGGTTCTTGGGGTCCTTGGCCAGCATGGACATCAGGAGTGCGCGGACAGGTGTCGGCAGCGTCTCGGGCAGGGGCGGCGGTGCGTCGTTGACCTGGGCGAGGGCAATGGCGATCTGCGATTCCCCGGAGAACGGACGGTGACCCGTGAGGCACTCGTAACCGATAACACCCAGCGAGTAGATATCCGAGGAGCCGGTGGCAGTCTGGCCGGTGGCCTGCTCAGGAGCCAAGTACTGGGCGGTACCCATGACCTGGCCCGTCTGGGTCAGCGGCACCTGGTCAGCCAGGCGGGCGATGCCGAAGTCGGTGACTTTGACGCGGTTGTCCGGAGTGATCAGCAGGTTGCCCGGCTTGATGTCGCGGTGAACCAGGCCCTGGGCATGCGCAACCGCGAGGGCGCGGGCAGTCTGGGCGATGATCGAAAGAGTCATGTCCGGTGACAGAACCTGCTCGCGTTCCAGGATGCCGCTCAAGGGGTGGCCCGGTACGAGCTCCATGACGAGATACGCCGAACCGGCTTCCTCGCCGTAATCGAAGACGTTGGCGATGCCTACGTGGTTGAGGAGTGCGGTGTGGCGCGCCTCGGCACGGAAGCGCTGAAGGAAGCCGGGGTCCCCCGTGTACTCCTCTTTCAGCACCTTGATGGCTACGATCCTGCCCAGGATCTGGTCCTTGGCCTTCCAGACCTCGCCCATGCCGCCAATCGCAATGCGACTGGTCAGCTGGAACCTGCCGCCGAGTGTGATTCCCGAAGTAGGCCTCACTTATTCAACACCGCCTCAAAAATCTTCTTTGCGTTCGGACTGGTTAGCTTGGCACCGCTGAGCACGTCCACACCTTCCATGACGATGGTGACGGCCACTTGCGGGTCGTTTGCCGGGGCGAACCCGGTAAACCATGAGTTGTTCAAACCTGAATCCCCCAGCTCCGCGGTTCCGGTCTTGCCGGCCACCTTCACCCCGGGAACGGCTGCACCCTTGGCAATGCCGTTGTCCACCGCACTGGTCATCCACTCAGTGATCTGGCTTGCGATGGGGGCCGTGGTGCTGGTGCGCAGGGCCTCGGGTTTGGCTTCGCTGATGACGCGAAGGTCCGGAGCGCGAACAGTCTTCACCAGGCTGGGCTTCATCTGCACCCCGCCGTTGGCGATGGCCGCCGTCATCAGGTTGATCTGGAGCGGGGTGGCCTTGACGTCGCGCTGGCCTACAGCCGACTGGGCGAGCTGTGCCTGGTCGAGGTCCTGGGGGAAGATGCTGGGTGCCATCTGGAGCTTGAGTTGATCGCCGAAGTTCTCGCCGAAGCCGAATTTCTTGGCTTGGTCGCGGATGGCATCCTGGCCAAGGTCCAGCGCGATGCTGGCGAATGGCGTGTTGCAGGACTGCTCCAAAGCAAAGACGAACGACGCCGTCTCCCGGACGTTGCAGTTACCGCCGGCATAGTTGGGGAGGCTCGCGCTGGAACCCGGCAACGGCAGGCTGGACGGGTTGGGAAGTTCGCTGTCTTTGTTGTACTTGCCCGAGTTCAGTGCCGCTGCGGTGTCGATGAGCTTGAAAACGGACCCGGGCGATAGCAGGTTGCCGGTAGGTCCACTGACGTTCTGGTTCAGGTTGATCCCTGGAATCTGGTTCAGCTGGGCCATGTTTGCATCTGCTGCTTTGGAATCATGGGTAGCTATCAGGTTGGGATCATAGGAGGGCTTAGAGACCATCGCCAGAATCGCACCGGTCTTGGGATTGGTCACGACGATGGAGCCGCGCTGGCCGTCCGGAATGAGATCGTAGGCCAGCTTTTGGATCTCCGGATCCAATGTCAGCTCCACGGAAGCACCCTTGGGCTCGTTGCCAAGGAACATCTGGCTGAGGCGATCCAGGAACAACTGGTCCGAGTTGCCGGCCAGGACATCGCCCATGGACTGCTCAAGGCCGGTGGAACCATAGCCACGGGAGAAGTATCCAGTGACCCCCGCGTAAAGCTCAGGCTGGTTGTACTTGCGCTGGAACGCGCAGGTCTCTGTCCCGGGAACGGACTCTGCCACCGGCTTCCCGCCCACAATAATGGCGCCGCGGTCGTTGCAATACGAGGCCAGGATGGCGCGCTGGTTCCACGGGTTGGAGTTGAGGTCATCGGCCCCAATGACCTGGACGTAGCTGATGGCACCGAGGATCAGCGCGAACATGGCGACGGCGGCCATCCAGGAACTGCGGATTGCCTGGTTCATTGTTGCTTCACCGCCTCTGTTGGTGCGCTGGGTGTCTGGCCTGTGGCCGGTTTACGGACGACCGGGTTGCTGCCGGTGGCTGGGGGTTTGTTGACCATGGGGGTTGTATCCACGGGGCCGCGGGCGGTATTGGAGATCATCAGCAGCAAGCCGACGATGATCCAGTTGGCCAGCAACGAGGAACCACCCGCAGCCAGGAACGGCGTGGTGAGGCCCGTCAGGGGTATCAGGCGGGTGACGCCGCCGATGACGACGAAGCACTGGAGGGCAATGGCAAAGGACAAGCCGCAGGCCAGCAGTTTTCCGAAAGCATCGCGCGTTCCCAATGCGGCGCGGAAACCGCGGGTGAAGAGCAGGAGATACAACATCACCACGGCGAACAGGCCGATCAAGCCGAGTTCTTCGCCGATAAGCGCCACGATCATGTCGCTGTTGGCGAAGGGCACCAGATCCGGTCGGCCCTGTCCAAGTCCTGTGCCTACCAGACCGCCGTCAGCCATGCCGAAGAGGCCCTGGACAATCTGCCCACTGCCGCCGGGCGATCTGCCGAAGACTTCCGGGGTGAATGCGTTGATCCAGCTGTCGATGCGGAATGCCACGTGGGAGAAAATCTGCGAGGCGACGAAGCCGCCGCCCAAGATCAGCAGGACGCCGATAACCACCCAGGAGATACGGCTGGTGGCCACGTAGATCATGACAATGAACAGGCCGAAGAAGAGGATGGAGGAACCGAGGTCACGCTGGAAAACCAACACGCCGATGCTCACCAGCCAAGCGGTAATCATGGGGCCGAGGTCCTTGAACCGCGGGAACTGCATGGGACCGATCTTCCGGCCGGCCAGGAGGATCAGGTCACGGTTGGATGAAAGATACCCGGCGAAGAATATAGCCAAGGTGATCTTGGCGATTTCACCCGGCTGGAAGGTCATGGGTCCAATCCGGATCCAAACGCGTGCGCCCAGGATCTCACCGGCAGAAATGCCAGGGATCAACGGCATAAGCAGCAAGAGCGCACTCACTGCCAGCGAAATATAGGTGAAGCGGCGCAGGACACGGTGGTCCTTAAGGAACCAGATCACGGCAATGGACACAGCCATCGCGATGAGGGTCCAACGCAGTTGATTATTGCCAGTGTCATCCCCGGGTCCGTCCATCCGGTGGATGAGGGCCAAGCCGAGGCCGTTCAGGGCCACGACGATGGGAAGTATTACCGGGTCTGCATATTGGGCGCGCAGCCTCAGCACCACGTGGAAGGCCAGGGCGGCCACCGCGAGAAGGCTGGACTG
Source organism: Arthrobacter sp. LFS091 (assembly GCF_047977885.1). NCBI lineage: Bacteria > Bacillati > Actinomycetota > Actinomycetes > Micrococcales > Micrococcaceae > Arthrobacter > Arthrobacter sp. LFS091. The sequence continues at coordinate 100,614 of NZ_JBFPFP010000003.1, read as the reverse complement.
GAACCAGAAATCGCTGTCCAGCCCAACTTTCGAGTTGATACTTACCAAGGCGCTGGCACCGATACCCACGGAAAGTGCCAGGACGAGGAGGATCAGCTCAACATTCCTGCGGGGCTTGGGGGCGGTTTCAACCTGCGTCATTTGGCCGCCTCACAGGATGTGGGGATGGGCGAGGGGGTCGGGGTCGCGACTGCGGCCGTACTGGGTACGGGAACGCTGATGGTCGGCGACGGCGTCGGCTTGGGCCCCTTTGTGGGGCAGTTTGCTGAAGCGCTGCCCGTATTCTTCAAGTTCTCCACAATGCCCTGGGCATCGTGGAGGTCGCCCGCGGGCACGGTCTGGCGTACGCTCTGCTGGCCGTATTCCGGCAATGAATCCACCCTGATATCTGTGACGGCTTCCAGCCGGGAAAGCTGAATGGGGCCGAGCCTCTGCGAAATTCCGTTGAAGATGGCTACCCGCTGGTCGTATTCGCCCACGTAGTACCGGGTTTGGGTCCACGCATAGCCGAGCCAAAGGCCTACCACGACGCCAAGGACAACGACGGCGGCAACCGCAGGCATCAGCCATCGAACGCGACGACGAGGCGGCTCCTCAGCGTCCGCACGGTCCTGTTCGGCTTTGTGGGTCAGGACCGTTGCCGCGCGACGGGCCACCGTTCGGCCCGCGACAGTTGGAATTGATCCGGTCTCCGCTGCCGTGGCCGCTGCGCCAACCAGCTCGTGGGGGCGGCTGGCGAGTTCCTCGCGCAAAACCTCCGCAGACAGATGCTCGCCAAGATGGGGATCGGTAGTGGCCGGGGGTTCCCCCGAGTCGGACGATTCGGATGATTCCGCATCCTTGTCCATCGTGGTCGGGTCACCCGCGCTGAAGGACGATCCAGGCTCTGCGTCCCGGGCAGCCTTCGCTGCGGAGCTGTCATGAGATTCCTCAGCAGCTTTGCTTGCGGCGGGGCCGTCCGGCGACTTGGAGGCGGTCAGTGAGTCGGCTTCGTCGTCGGACGAGGCAAGCGCCGCTGCCGGGACGATGTCGACGGCGGCCGTGCTGACGTCGTCGTCGGTTTCTTCCGCTATTTCCAGCATCACCACGGTGACGTTGTCCGGTGCGCCGGCTTCCAACGTGAGGTCAACCAGGATGTCGGCGCATTCGCGCAGGTCCTTGGTCTCGCGCACCATGCGTTCCACCACGTGGCCGGCAACGTAATTGAGGCCATCGGAGCACAGGAGCCAGCGTTCGCCGGGTTCGACGTCCAGGACATCCAGATCCAATTCGGGACTGGCATCGACGTCGCCGAGTACGCGCATCAGGACGTTCTTGTGGGGATGTGTTTCCGCTTCTTCAGGGCGAAGGCGGCCTTCATCGATGAGGCGCTGCACAAACGTGTGGTCAACGCTGACTTGCTCAAATTTCTTGTTGCGAAGGCGGTACGCGCGGGAGTCGCCAATGTGGGCGAAGTGGAGCTTGCGGTCCTCGAGCAGCAGGGCGGTGACCGTGGTGCCCATGCCGGAAAGCTTGGGGTTTTGGTGGACGAGCTCGGACAGCAGCGAGTTTGCCGTCTGGATCTCGTCGGCGAGGACGGTGTCCGCGCCCTCCGGATAGTTGTCATGATCAAGGTGGATCATGTCCAGGACCGTTGAGGCTGAGGCGACGTCACCACCGGCGTGGCCACCCATGCCATCGGCCACGACAGCAAGATGGCGGCCCACGTATGCGGAGTCGTCATTCTTGGAGCGGATCCGACCGACATCCGAACGCGCGGCGTAGCGCATGATGAGCGGGCGCTCCGCGGGCGTGTCCTTGCCGTCGGGGGTCTCGGGGGCGGCCATGGACTACGGCCTCAATTCAATGACCGTCTTGCCGATCCTCACGGGGACGCCAAGTTCAACCGGCAACGCGCGGGTGAGCTGTTGATCGGCCAGGTAGGTGCCATTGGTGGAGCCCAGGTCCTCGATGAACCAGCGGCTGCCCTGCGGGAAGAGGCGGGCGTGACGCCCCGAGGCGTAATCGTCCTCGAGGACCAATGTGGCTTCCTGTGCGCGGCCGAGCAGAATGGGGCTCGCTGCCAAGGGGACCGTAGTGCCCTTGAGGGGGCCTTCCGTGACCACCAAAGTGCGTGCGTGCTGGATTGGCGGCGGCGGTGACGCAGCCAGTTCCGGGTGCTTGCGGACTTCCCGGGCTGTGGGAACGCCCGTCACGGCTTTGCGGCCGATCTGAAAGTCGCGGCGCATGGTGGACACGATGCTGAAGATCAGGATCCAGAGCAGCAGGAGGAACCCAAAGCGAAGCGCTGTAATGGTCAGTTCGCTGATGTCGTTCACGCGTGGCCACCCGGGGCTTGGGGGAGGAGGCGGAAAATGATCTTGGTACGTCCCATCGTGATGGTTGAGCCGTCAGTTAGCTCTACGCTGCCGTTTACCTTGTGTCCGTTGACGTAGCTGCCATTGGTGGAACCCATATCGACGGCCCACGTGCTGCCATTCTCGGTGCGGATCTCAAGATGCTTCCGCGAAACGCCGGTGTCATCTACAAGAATGTCGGCTTCCGATGAACGGCCAAGCACTACTGACCGGGCATTGAGGGAATATCGCTGTCCACCGATGTCGAGGACGGGCTGGAGGCGGGTGGGCTGCCGGGCGGGAGCAGCGGGAACGTGGCTGCGAGGGGCCTGGGCAGCCGGCGCTGCATCATTTGATTGCTTCTCGGTCCGGGAGGTGATTTCAAAATGGCCGGCGCGTTCCTCGTCGTTACGACGGAACGAAATCCGGACAGATCCCTGAAGCGTGTAGCCCTGGCTGCGGACGTGCTGGATCACAACATCGCACAGTTCCTCGGCCAGGGGAGTTCCCCACTCCTGCGCCCTTGCGAAATCCTCATCGCTCAGGAGGACATCGAAAACATTGGGAGCCAGGGTGCGGCCGGCGGCGATGGTGATGGACTTGTTGTCCAGCTCGCGCCTTAGCTTGCTCGCGATCTCCACCGGTTCAACACGTGCCCGCGACCCCGTGGAGAAGACGTTTCGGACGGCTTTTTCGATGCCGCGCTCGACTTTGTCCAGCAAACCCATGGTCGTTCTCCTTTCCTTGCCGCGGCACCTGTTGTGCCTGTCCGATAGTCCGAGTGCGCACACAGCGAAGTGCGCGCCTGACGGCCCTTCCACTCCCCGATACTACTGGGACTGACTGGGAATGGCCTTAATCCACAACGCCCTACGACCCGGAAAAGTTCTCTCCGGGCCCTTGCTGGCGCGGCTGCCGGGGCGAGAAATTTCCATGGAATTCAGCCGTTGTTGAGGGAATTTTGCCGGGTGAGAGTGGTGTGCGGGACCCTCTTGGCACCCCGATTGGTGTTTTCCAGCGAATGTCCGTTATGCTTGATCTCGCTGCTTTTGAAGGAAACAAAGCTGGGAAGCCTGCTGAAGTCCGGAAAAAGAAGTTGCGCGCGAGTGGCGGAACGGCAGACGCGCTGGCTTCAGGTGCCAGTATCCGAAAGGGTGTGGGGGTTCAAATCCCCCCTCGCGCACGCAAAGGAAAGAGCCCCGGTCTTAGGATCGGGGCTCTTTTGTTTTGTCCTCTCACCTTTTACGCTCACAAGGTCGTTGGCAACCCGCATATCCGTTGCTGGGCAACAACGGATATGCGGGCCAGCCACGGGGATGCAGCGCAGGGATTTCGAACAAGGGCCGGATTTGATCGTCCCAGGTGGGCCAAGGGTGCGGGGTGAGCCCCGCGGAACCGTCAGCTGCGTGCGGAACCGGTGAACCGGCGTCGTGAGTTATTCAGGTGCACGCGCATTGCTGCCGCTGCTGCCACCGGATCTCCCTCCGCGATTGCTGTGTATATAGAGGTGTGCTCGTGGACCACCTCCGCGAACCGCTCCGGGGAGTCCTGGTCCTCGGTGGTGACCAGGCGCGGGCGGGGCATCGTGATCATGGTTTGTCCCAATGCTGAGATGCAGTCCGTATAAAAGGGGTTGCCGGTGGCTGCCGCAATGGCCCTGTGGAATTCGAAGTCGGCCTTCATGGAGTGGGCCGGGTGGCCTGCGCTGGCGATGAATTGCTCCAAGGCGCCGTGCGCGGCCTTGAGCTGGCGTTCGGTGTGGTTGCGTGCGGCCAGGGAAGCGGCTTCTGTTTCCACCCCAACGCGGAAGTCCAGCATTTGCAAGCGGTCCTCCATGCTGGAGACCGGGCGGGTTCCGGGCGCCTGCGACGGACCCTCGGCGGGCGGAGTCAGCGCAAAGCTGCCCCGCCCACGTTCGGTTTCAACAAGTCCCTCGGCCTGCAGCCGGGTCAGGGCCGAACGGACGACGGTCCGGCTCACCCCGAATTCGCTGATGAGGGTGTTTTCGCTGGGCAGCTTCTCACCTGGTTGGATGGCGCCGTCGACGATGCGGGTGCGAAGGTCGGCGGCGAGATCCGCGGTCAGGTTTCGGCTCATGGGTTCAAGATTACGCGCCGAATTCCACGGATTCGGTGGTCCAGGCGCGGGCCTGTCCGCTGAGGGTTACGCCCACTCCCGGACGGTCCGGGACGATCATGCGGCCGTTCTTGGTTTCGAGGCGCTCCTCGAACAGCGGGTCCAGCCAGTCGAAGTGTTCCACCCAGGGCTCGCGGGGATACGCCGCGGCCAAGTGGAGGTGGATTTCCATGGCAAAGTGGGGCGCGAGGCCCAGGCCTCTCTCATCCGCCAGTGCCGCGAGTCGGAGGAACTGGGTGATGCCTCCCACCCTGGGCGCGTCCGGCTGGATGATGTCGCAGCTGTTCGCGTTGATAAGGCCCTTGTGTTCGGCCACGGAGGCCAGCATTTCGCCCGTGGCGATGGGGGTGTCCAGCACCTGGGCCAAGTGCGCGTGGCCTTCGAAGTCGTAGGCGTCCAGGGGTTCTTCAATCCAGACCAGGTTGAATTCCTCCAACTGGCGGCCCATGCGCAGGGCGGTGGCCCTGTCCCACTGCTGGTTGGCATCCACCATGAGTGGCACGTCCCAGCCGATGTGTTCGCGGATTCCAGCGACGCGGCGCAGGTCTTCCTTGGAATCGGGCAGGCCCACCTTGATCTTGATGCCGCCGATGCCTTCGTCGATGGATTGCGTGGCGCGCTCCTTGACCTCGTCCAGGGTGGCATTGAGGAAGCCGCCGGAGGTGTTGTATGTCTGGACGGAGTCCCGGTATGACCCCAGCAGCTTGGCCAAAGGGAGTCCGGCACGCTTGGCTTTGAGGTCGTAGAGCGCGATGTCAATGGCGGCGAGGGCCTGGGTTGCCACCCCCGAGCGTCCCACCGAGGCGCCGGCCCAAAGGAGCTTGGTGTAGATCTTGCCGATGTCGTTGGGGTCCTCGCCGATGATTCCTTCTGCCACTTCCTTGGCGTGGGCATACTGCGCAGGGCCGCCCGCACGCTTGGAGTAGCTGAAGCCCAGGCCGGTGTGTCCCTGTTCCGTGGTGATCTCGGCGAAAAGGAACACCACTTCGGTCATCGGTTTCTGGCGGCCTGTGAAGACCTTGGCGTCGCTGATCGGCACGGAAAGGGGAAGCGTAGCGGTGGACAGCTTGATGTGGCGGATCAGATCTACGGTGCTCATGGTTCTCCTAAGTGGTTTTACTTAGAATACAAGTTGCCTACTTGTTCTACAAGCTTTCCTGCCGATCAGAACCCACTGCGCCTTCACCGGGCAGGCGAAGCCCGAAGACCTAGGGGGCCGCGGGCGACGCCGGAACGCCAGTCGTCATCGCCGGCGTGGGAGACCGGCGGCCACCTTGCTGCGCCGCAGTCCCCGCAACCACAACCAGGGCGACCCCAACAAGCTGCAAGACAGTGGGTGCCTGAGCCAGAACGAGCACGCCGATCAGCACGCCAAACGCCGGTTCAATGGACAGCAGCGTGCCAAAAGCGGTGTGCGTCATGCGTCGGAGGGCGAGCATCTCCAGCCCGAAAGCAATCACCGGAGTTATCAGCGCAATCCCGGCTGCAGCAGGCAGCACCCACCACTCAAGGGATCCTCCGAGGACCTGCGGCAAGCCAATGGGCAGCGTGGCCATGGCGGCGACCGGAATGGTGAGCGAGAGTCCGCTGATGCCGCCGAAACGATCGCCAACATGTTGGGTGAGTACGTTGTACAGCCCCCAGCAGGTTCCGGCTGCAAGGGCGAACCCCACGCCGGCCATGTCGATGGTGCCGTGCCACGGCTCCGTCAGCAGCACTACACCCATAAAGGCGAGGAGCGGCCAGATGAGTGCCTTCCGGCGCTTGCTCATGAGGCCGGCCACGGTGAGGGGACCCAGGAATTCGATGGCGACGGCGGTTCCCAGCGGGATGCGCTCGACGGCGGCAAGGAAGAATGTGGTCATGAAGCCCGTCACCACTCCGAGTGCGATCAATGCGGGCAGGTCGCGGCGTCGCAGTGACCGGATGGCCGGACGGCTCACCAGCCACAAAAACACGACGCCAAAGCACATGCGCAGCCAGGCCGTGCCTGCGGGTCCCACCTGGTGAATGACTGCAACAGACAGGGCATTCGAGAGCTGCACCGCCATCATCGCGGCAACGGCCATTGACCATGGAGGAAGGCCGCCGATGGTTCCGGACAAACGGTCACGCATTCGGGGTCTCCGTCCGATGTGCTGCGCCGACCCCTGGTTCCAGGACGGTCAGGGTGAACCGAGTGCGCTGCTGGGAGTCATTGGAGTACGCATGGCCGACGTCGCCAAAGAAGGTTAAGGCGTCGCCGATGCTGAGTACGTGGATTTCCTCCGAGACGCTCACCGTCAGCGAGCCTTCCAGAACCTGCAGCAACTCGCGGGTACCTGCGGAGTGCGCTTCGCTTTCGTGCCGTTCGCCGGGCGCCAGTGTCCAGTCCCAAAGCTCGACGACGTCGGGAGACTCGGTGCCCGCGACCAGGACGCCCCGGCCCCCGGACGGCCCTGTCCACAGAACGGCGCCCTCACCGGACCGGGTGATCTTCGCCGACCGCAATGCTGGAGGCTCAACCAGGGCGGGCAGCCCGACACCCAAGGCATCGCTGAGTCGCAGCAGGGTTCCGATGCTCGGATTAACCGCACCCTGCTCGACATTGACCACCATGCGGCGGCTGACCCCCGCAATTTCGGCCAGCTGGTCGAGGGTCCAGTCCCGGCCCTTGCGTTCCTGTTTTACGCGCTCGCCGATTGCCCGCGCTAAAGTTTCTGCATTGTCTTCCACAAAGTGCAGCATAGTGCACTATTTTGGCAATGAGTATTCCGTGGTGGATCTGAAGGGGCGGCCCCTTCGGTAAACGTCAGGCGCGCAACGCCCCGAAGCCGCTGATCAGCGCCTCGAGTCCCAGGCTGAACGCAACATCCGTCGGCCGCGGGTGATTCTCCAGTGCCAGTCGGTCCACGGCCGCGGTGAAGTTGGGGACCTGGCTGGCGAGGCTGCCGGCGTCGAAAATGTCGTCCGGAGCGGTGACGTCGTACGCGGCGCCGAACACAAACGCTTCAAGCGCTACGATCGCGGAAATGATGCGGTCCTCGGGGAACCCGGCTTCGCGGAAGCCCGCAGTGACGGACTCGTACATGGCGAGTGTCTTGGGGGCGTTCGCAACGGGCAGCACCGCGATGATCGGAATCAGGGGAGTGTGCTCAGAGAAGACATCGCGGTAGGACCAGGCCCAGCGACGAACGGCGGAATCCCATGGTTCGGTGCCGAATGCCGAGACGTCCACCATCGCGGCCAGGTGGTCCATGAGCAGGATGAGCACGTCGTCCTTCGAGGAGACGTGGTTGTACAGGGCGGATGGCGCGACGCCCAATGAGCGGGCCAACGCGGCCATGGTGAGTCCGTTGTAACCCTTGGTGCCGATCAACTCCAGGGCCGCCGTCGTGATGCCGCCTTGGTCCAGGACCGCGGCCGTAGGCCTGCCGGCGCGGCGGCGTACAGGGCGCGCCGGAGTGGCGGACGTTGCGGGAGTCGGTGCGGGCATCGGGAGCCTTTCTGCTGCCTGTGTCCCCAGCATTATTCCACCGGGTCTTCACAGCCGGGGTCAGGGCGGCTACTATTGGATATAAATGAATGGCATTCATTTATTGGTCAGCCGCCAACGGACGGCCACGGAGAGGACATCATGCAGAATCTTGATCGCGACGTTGTAATCGTCGGTGCCGGACCGTCAGGGTTGACGGCGGCACGCGAATTGAAGAAGGCCGGACTCAGCGTCGCAGTGCTCGAAGCACGCGACCGCGTGGGCGGCCGCACCTGGACCGACACCATCGACGGCGCCATGCTGGAGATCGGCGGCCAGTGGGTTTCACCGGACCAAACGGCCCTCATGGCCCTGCTGGATGAGCTTGGACTGGAGATGTACTCGCGCTACCGCGACGGCGAGTCCGTCTACATCGGCGCCGACGGCAAGCGCACCCGGTACACCGGCGACTCCTTCCCGGTCAACGACACCACCAAGGTCGAAATGGACAAGCTGGTGGCCATCCTTGACGAACTGGCGGCCGAAATCGGCCCCACCGAGCCCTGGGCCCACCCCAAGGCCCGCGAGCTGGACACCATCTCCTTCCACCACTGGCTCCGCCAGAACTCCAGTGACGAGGAAGCCTGCAACAACATCGGCCTCTTCATCGCCGGTGGCATGCTCACCAAGCCCGCCCACGCCTTCTCGGCACTTCAGGCAGTCCTGATGGCTGCTTCCGCGGGCAGCTTCAGCCACCTGACGGACGAGGACTTCATCCTGGACAAGCGCGTGGTAGGTGGCATGCAGCAGGTCTCGTTGCTGCAGGCAGCAGAACTGGGTTCCGACGTCATCCTCAACAGCCCTGTGCGCACCATCAACTGGGAAGACAACAAGGTCACCGTGGTGTCCGAGCAGGCCACTGTCAACGCGCGCTACGTGATCATGGCTGTTCCGCCGAACCTCTACTCGCGTGTCTCCTTCAACCCGCCGCTGCCGCGCCGCCAGCACCAGATGCACCAGCACCAGTCGCTGGGCCTGGTCATCAAGGTGCACGCCGTCTACGAGACCCCCTTCTGGCGTGAAGACGGACTCTCCGGCACCGGCTTCAGCGCCGGCGCACTGGTCCAGGAGGTCTACGACAACACCAACCACGGCGACACCCGCGGCACCCTGGTGGGCTTCGTCTCCGACGAAAAGGCCGACGCCGTGTTCGAGCTGAGCGCCGAGGACCGCAAGAAGGCCATCCTCGAATCCATCGCCGGATTCCTGGGCGACAAGGCCCTCACGCCCGAGGTCTACTACGAGTCCGACTGGGGCTCCGAGGAATGGACCCGCGGTGCCTACGCCTCCAGCTACGACCTGGGCGGCCTGCACCGCTACGGCAAGGACCAGCACGCCAACGTCGGCCCGATCTACTGGTCCTCCTCGGACCTGGCAGCCGAGGGCTACCAGCACGTGGATGGCGCAGTCCGGATGGGCCAGGCGACCGCCGCGCGCATCGTCGAAGCCAACAAGCTGGCGTCGGTCAGCGTCTAACCACCCTGTGGTAATCACACCGGCAGGCCGGGGGAGCAGCATTTCCCGGCCTGCCGGCAGCACCGTTTAAGAGCAGATCCAAGGAGAGCCATGCGCTACGTAGTGGGGTACACCGCCAACGCGAGGGGGCACGACGCCGTCCACCTCGCCGTGGCGCTTGCCCGGAACCACGATGTGAGCCTTGACCTGGTCCTGGTGATCCCCGAGGACTCTCCCTTCAACGCCGTCTACCCGCCGGAGACCGGCTACGACGACATCCTCAACGAGCAAGCGCAGCGTTGGCTGGACGAAGGCCTGGCCCTGGTCCCCGCGGACATTACCGCGCGGGGCCACATCCGCCGGGGCGATTCCGAAGCCCGGACGTTGATTGATGCCTCCGTGGAGATGGATGCTGCGGCGCTGGTGATCGGAGCCACCAACAGTGGCCTGCTCAAGCGCTTCACGATTGGTTCGGTGGCTGGTGCGTTGCTCCACTCGGCGCCGTTGCCGGTTGCCCTGGCGCCGCACGGATACCGTCGCACGGAACCTATCACCCGGATGAGCTGCGGTTTCGGCACGCGACCTGGGGCCGATGAGCTCCTGGACCTTGCTGTGGAGTCTGCGCGTGATCGCGGCCTTCCGCTGCGGCTCGTCTCCCTGTTGGCGCTCGACGGCGGTGACTCGCCTGAGTTGCTCGACGCGGCCTGGATGCATGCCGCCCAGCGGATTGCCGCCGTCGAAAGTTCATCCGCGGATGAGCTGCTGCCTGAACCCGAGATCGTGGTGGCCAAGGGCCGAACCATCGAGGAAGCTGTGGACCGGCTTGACTGGGAAGACGGCGAAATTCTGTTGATCGGCTCCAGCCGCCTCGCCCAGCACCGGGCTACTTTCCTTGGCACCACCGCAAACCGGATCCTGCGTGCCCTACCCGTTCCCATGATTGTGGTCCCCCGCGACTACACGCGACAAAGCTCATAGCAATCGCCTGAGAGGCAATACCCATGTCAACTGCACCAAAGACGGTCCAGTCGAAAGAATCTTCCCTGAGTGAAAAGGGACTGAAAGCCGGATCGGTGGGCCTGATCGGCGCCGTCGTGATCGGTGTTTCCTGCATCGCGCCCGCCTATACCCTCACCGCAGCGTTGGGCCCCACGGTCTCGGAAGTGGGCGTGCATCTTCCCGCCATCTTCCTGGTGGGCTTCATCCCCATGCTGCTGGTGGCGCTCGGTTACCGCGAACTGAACAACGCAATGCCCGACGCCGGCACCTCCTTCACGTGGGCGACGCGCGCCTTCGGGCCGTGGATCGGGTGGATGGGTGGTTGGGGGCTGATCGCAGCGACCATCATCGTATTGTCCAACCTTGCGGCCGTTGCAGTGGACTTCTTCTACCTGATGCTCGGCCAGCTCTTCAGCAATCCGGATCTGGCCGGCCTCAGCAAGATCCTGCCCTTGAATATCGCCACCACGTTGGTGTTCATTGCCATTGCGTGTTGGATTTCCTACCGCGGAATGGAGACCACCAAGGGCGTGCAGTACGTGCTGGTGGCCTTCCAGCTGCTGGTCCTGGGCTGGTTCGCAGTATCGGCGTTCGCGCACGTTGCCAACGGAACCGCGTTTGATGCCACAGCCATTTCGCCCGACTGGTTCAACCCTTTCGCGGTGGACTCGTTCTCGCAGTTCGCAGCAGGCGTTTCGCTCTCGATCTTCATTTACTGGGGCTGGGACGTCACCCTGACCATGAATGAGGAAACCAAGAATCCGGAGAAGACCCCGGGCCGTGCAGCGACCATCACTGTGCTGGTCATCGTGATCATCTACATGACCGTCGCGCTGGCCACCCTGTCCTTCGCGGGCGTCGGCGACACCGGATTGGGTGCCGGGAACCCGGAAAACCAGTCCAGCATTTTCGCCGTCCTGGCGGGCCCGGTGATGGGTCCGTTCGCGATCCTCATGTCGTTGGCCATCCTGAGCAGCTCGGCGGCATCCCTGCAGTCCACGTTTGTTTCGCCAGCCCGGACCATGCTGGCCATGGGCCACTACCGTGCCATCTCACCGCGGTTCGGGAGCATCAGCCCCACGTACAAGTCCCCCAGCTTCGCCACGATTGCTGCTGCAATCGCCGCAGCGGCGTTCTACGTGATCACCCGGACGGTCTCGGAAAACGCCCTCTGGGACACCATTACGGCGCTGGGCATGATGATCTGCTTCTACTACGGCATCACGGCCCTGGCCTGCGTCTGGTTCTTCCGGGCCGTGGCTTTCAGCAGCGTGCGCGCCTTCTTCTTCAAGCTCCTGGCGCCTCTGGTGGGCGGGGTGATCCTGTTGGTGATGTTCGTAAAGACCGCCATGGACTCGATGGATCCGGAATATGGTTCCGGATCATCGGTTGGCGGGGTGGGCCTGGTGTTCATCCTTGGCATGGGCGTGATCCTGCTGGGCGTGGCGATCATGTTGGTGATGTACCGGCTGCGGCCCGAGTTCTTCAAGGGCAAGGTGCTGACCCGGGCGTAAACCTGGGGCGCGCCCGCCTTTACGTGCGCGTTGTGGGGCCCGCTCTGCGCGCTAAATCCACGCTTCGGGGCGCAGAGTGGGCCTCACAACGTAGGTTCTGGGACTCCCGCAGCGCGTTCTGCCGCAGCCAGTGCTTCGGCCAGGCGTTCGACGGCGGATCTGTAGTCCGTGCCGGCGGTCACCTTGCAGTATTCCGCCTCGCGCATGGCCCGGGCGAGCATCGCCGTTTCGGTGATCCTGACGTCCGACATGGCCGGAAAGTCGATGGTCCGGCCGGGGTCAAGCTCGTAGCTCTGCCACTGCTGGAGGAGGTTCTGGTGGCGGGCGGTGTCCTGGACAAAACCAGCACGACGCCGGGGTTCGGCTGCGTGGATCCGCTCCACTTTGCGGATACTCGCCAGGGTTCCGCCAACGGTAGCCACTCCCACCAGGACCATGATGAGGCCGGCGGGGGACCACTGGACTGCCGGGACCAGGATGGCGGGAAGGATCACCACCGACCCTCCGAAAACGTCCCAGAAAATCCCGTCCGGCTCCGGGTCGCGACCATGCATTAGTTTCCTGTGCAGGGCGTACGTGGTTGCTGCGGTTGCAAGAACCAGGGCTGCACCCCACAGGAGCATCATGGCGGGCATCGGACCACCTCCAGGCGACATCACATGGCTTTGATTTCAGTATGCGCCAGTGCCTGCGTGGGCGCGAGGGGGCAGGTTGTCTGCCCCGGCGCGTAGCCTAGGCGCATGAGACTGAAAATGTGCAGCATCCATGTCAAGGACCCCGCAGCAGCTCACGCGTTCTACACGGAGACCCTGGGCTTTGAGACGCTCATGGCCATGCCGGAGTACAACCTGTTCATCATCAAGGATCCCGGGGCGGACAACAACAGCTCGCCCGGGTTGTTGCTGGAGCCGAGTGACAACCCCATTGGTGCCAACTACATGAACGCCGTCTATCAGGCAGGGATGCCCGCAGTGGTTTTGGGCGTGCCCGATGTGCGGGCCGAGTACCAGCGGTTGCTCGCCGCTGGGGTCACCTTCAAGAGTGAGCCCGCTGAGGACCCCTCCGGCGTCAGCGCAGTATTTGACGACGGCTGCGGCAACTTCGTCCAGCTTCATCAGGATTAGAACAGCTAAAAAGCAGTGGCCTTAAAAAGCAGTGACCGGGACCCCTGGTCCCGGCCACTGAAATGCTAAACGTTACGCGTGGTCCCGCTTGGAGGCCTTGGGGGCGTCGCGCTTGGCGGCGGCGTTCTCCCTGGCTTCCTTGGTTGCTGCTTTCTTGTGGGCTTCGTCCTTGACGCGCTGGGCTTCGCTGCGGACCGCGGCGTGCGTGGCCCGTTCGGTGACCAGCCACTGCGGGGGAGACTGCAGCAGCTCGCTGATTTCCGCCGTCGTGAGCGCTTCTTCCACGCCGCCGCGGGCGAGGCCACTGATGGAGATGTTCAGCTTCTGCGCTACAACCGGTCGCGGGTGGGGGCCGTTGCGGCGCAGTTCGGCGAGCCACTCCGGCGGGTTGGCCTGAAGTTCGGCGAATTCGTCGCGGGAGATCGATGAATCCTGGAACTCCTGCGGTGTCGCCGGCAGGTAGATGCCGAGTTTCTTGGCAACTGTTGCCGGCTTCATGGACTGGGAGTCTTTGGGGGTCATGCTTCAAGGGTATCTGGCCGGTACTGTGAGTGTGTGCCAGCCGCTGAAGAATCCCCCGAATCCGCCGAACCCCAACCGGGCCTCCGGGTCGCCTATGTTGCGGGGGTGACGCCTGGGAAGTGGATTCGTAGGTGGGAAGAGCGCATGCCCGAGTATCCGCTGCATGCGTTCATGTCCGACGACGCCGCCCAGCTTTCGGTGCTGCGTGATGGTTCAGCGGACCTTAGTTTTGTTCGGTTGCCCGTGGATCGTGAAGGCCTCAACGTTATCCCCCTGTATGAAGAGCAGCCGGTGGTGGTGGCTCCCAAGGGACATGAGATCTCCGTGTTCGAGGAAGTCGCCCTGGACGACCTTGCCGAGGAAAACTTCCTGGACATCGACGAAATGGGCGGCCCTGACATGGCGCTGCAGGTTGTCGCATCGGGCGCGGGATTGGCGATCCTGCCGATGTCCGTGGCCAGGCACCTGAACCAGAAGGACACGGTGATGCGCCGCCTTACTGGTGCTCCCGGAACCCAGATCGGCCTTGCGTGGCTGGTGGGCACGGATAATCCGGTCATCGAGGAATTCATCGGGATCGTGCGTGGCCGTACGGCGCAAAGCTCCAGGCAGCCGTCTGCCCAGCAAGAGAAGCCCAAGAAGGCTCAAAAGCCGGATCGCCGCGGTGGCGGTCCAAAGAAGCCCGCTGTCGCGCAGCGCTACGCCCCGAATCCGGACAAGGGCCGCGGCAAGGGTTCGCGCAAGAAGGGCAAGCGCTGACTAGTCCCCGTGGATTGCGGTCTGCTGCTGCTCGGAACGGTTGAGGTAGGCCAGGAGCAGGTCCCCGGCCTCTTCCAAGTGGCCGGCTTCCAGCGCTGCGCAGATTTGCTCGTTTTCGGCCAGCCAGTCGCTGTAGAAGTGGGCGTTCATGGTGGCTTTGTGAAAGTAGAGCCGCATCTCCGCCAGGATCTGGGCCATGATCGTGTCCAGCCTGTTGCTTTCGGCGAGGGCAACAATTGCTCCGTGGAAATGCTGGTTGGCGCTGCCGAGTCCTTCATTGTCGTCGGCTGCTGCTGCGCGCTTACCCTCCTCGACGGCGGCCCTGACGGCAGCAATGCGCTCCGGCGAGCCACCCGCCCGGATGGAGCTGACCTCGATGGCGCGGCGGACGGTGTAGACGTCGTGGATATCGCCGGCCTCAAGGGTGGCGACGTAGACGCCCTTGTTGGGCTGGCGGAGGAGGAGTCGTTCAGCGGCCAGTTCGGCGAACGCTTCACGGACCGTGTTGCGGGAGACGCCCAGGTCCTCGGCGATGGTGGCTTCGGTGAGCTTGGAGCCCGGTACGAGGAAGCCCTCGGCGAGTTGATAACGCAGTTCTTCGGCCACGCGTTCAGCCACGGACGGAACCCGGAGCCGCATCCTGGCGCGCGCGCCATCAAAGCCAGCTTGTTCGCTTGATTCCTGATCTGCACTGGCCATGACACCAAAATTACACGATTGCCGAAAATCAGGATCGCTGGATTGTTGAACAATCCAGCAGTTTGGTGCATCCTTGATGTAACGCACATCACGAGGCAGGGATCACATCATGGCAATCATCGATCTGAACAGCGACGTCGGCGAATCCTTCGGCCGCTGGACGCTTGGTGATGATGCGGCCATGTTTGAGTCGGTGTCCAGTGCCAACGTGGCCTGCGGATTCCACGCTGGCGATCCCAGCGTCATCCGCAGCACGTGCGAGAAGGCGGTGCAGGCCGGCGTCGTAATTGGCGCCCACGTCGGGTACCGCGACCTCGCAGGCTTCGGCCGGCGGTTCATGGACATCAATCCAGTGGAGCTGGCAGACGACGTTGTGTACCAAATCGGAGCGCTGCAAGCGCTGGCCGCCACCACCGGAGCCCGCGTCCAGTACGTGAAGCCCCACGGCGGTCTCTACAACGCGATCGTCAAGCACACCGCCCAGGCGCGCGCCGTCGTCGAAGCCGTGAAATCGGTAGACCCCAACCTTCCGATCCTCGGCCTCCCAGGCTCCGAAGTCCTCCGCCTCGCTGAAGACGCCGGGCTGCGTGGCGTGCCCGAAGCATTCGCGGACCGCGCCTACAACCCCGACGGAACGCTCGTTTCGCGCAACCAGCCAGGTGCTGTTCTGCACGATCCCGCCGACGTTGCGGAGCACGTCCTGCGGATGGCCACCGAACAGTCCGTCAGGACCACGGACGGTTCCATCCTGAACATCCGCGCAGAAAGCATCTGCGTTCACGGTGACTCACCCGGAGCCGTTGCCATGGCTACCGCAGTGAAATCCGCCCTCAGCGGTGCCGGCGTGACTGTCGGCTCGTTCCTTTAGCCCACCCCGGGCGCCCCGCACCATCCCTCATCCCCCCGGAGGTCATCATGACCAGCACCAACAACGCAGCAAAGGCAGCGACAAGGAAGCCGCCGCCAGGTGCGCTTAAGGCGTACGTCGCCAGCCTCACCGGCACCTCGCTGGAGTACTACGACTTCGCCATCTACTCTGTGGCGTCCGCACTCGTCTTCCCGAAGATCTTCTTCCCGGGCAATGACGAATTCGTGGCGCTGTTGCTCTCGTTCTCAGCCTTCGCGGTTGGCTACCTGGCCCGTCCGATTGGCGGCGTCATCTTCGGCCGCCTTGGCGACAAGATCGGCCGCAAGTACGTCCTTGTTTTCACCCTTGTCCTGATCGGGGTGGCCACCGTCCTCATCGGAGCACTGCCGGACTACTCCGTGATCGGCGTGGCAGCTCCAACAATCCTTGTGCTGCTGCGTCTGGCCCAGGGCATCGGCGTCGGTGGCGAATGGGGCGGCGCAGTCCTCTTGTCGAGCGAATTCGGTGACCCCAACAAGCGTGGTTTCTGGTCCTCGGCAGCGCAGATCGGCCCACCGGCGGGCAACCTGATGGCAAATGGCGTCCTTGCCGTTCTCGCCGCAACCCTCAGCGACCAGGCCTTCCTTTCCTGGGGTTGGCGTGTGGCCTTCCTCGCCTCAGCACTTTTGGTGGTGTTCGGCCTGATCATCCGCCTCAAGCTCGAGGAAACCCCGGTGTTCAAGGCCATCCAGGCTCAGGGCGACCGCCCCAAAGCTCCCATCAAGGAAGTCTTCACCACGGAGCCCAAGGCATTGGTGGCAGCAGCACTCTCACGCGTTTGCCCCGACATCCTCTACGCGCTCTTCACGGTGTTCGTGGCCGTCTACGCCACCAAGCAGCTGGGCATGACCACAGGAAATGTCCTGTCCGCCATCCTGATCGGTTCCGCATTCCAGCTCTTCCTGATCCCGCTGGCCGGGGCTCTGACTGACCGCTTCAACCGACGCTGGGTCTACGGCATTGCAGCAGCGGCAACCGCAGCCTACATCCCGTTGTTCTTCCTGATGATCCAGGGCAAGTCCGTCGCCATGCTGACCATTGGAACCGTGATCGGCCTGGCTCTTCACGCCTTCATGTACGGACCCCAGGCAGCCTTCATCACCGAGCAGTTCCCGGCGCGGCTGCGCTACGCCGGCAGCTCGCTGGCTTACACCCTGGCCGGTGTGATCGGCGGAGCCGTCGCCCCCATCATCTTCACGGCGCTCTACGGTGCTGCGGGCGGTGGCTGGTATTTGATCGCCGCCTACATCCTCGTTGCGGCAGTCGTCACGATCGTGGGCATGCTCCTGGGCCGGGACCCCAAACCTGAAGAAGACGTTCGTTTGGTGCAGGGGACGCACGCTCAGCCGGCGGCGTAGCAAAAGATGGAAACCGTAATGCACACCACCACCGCAAAAAGGGTTCGATCCGTTCGTCCGGTCGGCACCCGGGCTGTATTGGCCGAACTGGATGGGCTGCAGGATGTCCTCGCCCTGCAGGACATGCTCAACAAGGCGCCGTTGCCGGGGCAGGTGGACGTTCTTGCCGCCGCGGAAACAGTGATGGTGGTGGGTGAGTCTGCTGCCGCCACGCGCGCTATCGGCGCCCGGCTCCTGGAGTTGGAACTCAGTGCGCCCGAGATTGCAGATTCCGGACTGGTGGTCATCGACACCGTGTACGACGGCGACGACCTCGCCGATGTCGCGGAGTTGACCGGCCTGAGCGTGGATGGTGTTGTTGCCGCCCACACGGGCCAGATCTGGACCGTGGCCTTCGCTGGCTTCGCGCCCGGTTTTGGCTACATGGTGGGCGAGAACGAGGCACTCACGGTTCCTCGTCGTCCGTCACCACGCACAGCGGTTCCCGCTGGATCCGTGGCCCTGGGCGGGCAGTATTCCGCCGTTTATCCCCGCCGTTCGCCCGGTGGGTGGCAATTGATCGGCCGGACCGGGGCCAGGATGTGGGATCTGCAACGGTCCCAGCCTGCCTTGGTTCGTCCCGGCGACCGGGTGCAGTACCGGGCCGTCCGCGAAGTGGTCACGAGCAGTGCTTCGACGTTGCCTGAGCCCGAAGCGGAGCACCACCCTGACTCGGGTCTTCGAATTCTGAATCCGGGTGCCCAGAGCCTCATCCAGGACCTGGGACGCCGCGGCTTCGGTCCGCTGGGTGTGTCTGCTGCCGGTGCCTTGGACAGGGCTTCACTGCGACGGGCCAACCGCTTGGTGGGGAATGGTTCCTCGGCCGCCGGCATTGAAAGCGTCAACGGCGGGCTGACGATCGAGGCAGTCGGCGACCAAGTGATTGCCGTGACAGGTGCGCCGACGACGCTGGCCATCCAGCCGCCGTCGTGGGTTGAATCTGAGGGCGCCGCCGCGCGCGCCGTCGCAATGTCCACGCCGTTCGCGCTGCTCGACGGCGAAGTACTCACCCTGGGTGCCCCCGAGTCCGGCTTTCGGAATTACGTGGCCATCCGGGGCGGAGTAGACGTTCCCGAGGTCCTGGGTAGCCGTTCGGCGGACACGATGTCCGGGATCGGCCCGGCTCCTTTGGTTATAGGACAGATGCTCCCGGTGGGCGAAGCTACCGTTTCCACTGCTGTTGGCAGCCCCGAACTGCAACCCGAATTCCCGGGCAACGGCGTCACGGAGCTGGACGTAGTTCCCGGACCCCGGGCCGACTGGTTCGAACAGGAGGCGCTTGATTCGCTGTGCTCCCAGGAATGGGTGGTCACGCCGCAGTCCAACAGGGTGGGCATGCGTTTGGACGGCACCCCGCTGGAGCGTAGCCGCGAAGGTGAACTACCCAGTGAAGGCACCATGGCCGGAGCCCTCCAGATTCCACCCGCCGGACTGCCCGTGCTGTTCCTGGCCGACCACCCCATCACCGGCGGCTATCCGGTAATCGGCGTGGTGCGCGATGAACACCTGGACCGTGCCGCGCAGGTGCCCATCGGCGGACGAATCCGATTCCGGTTCGTTCCGGATTCAACGACTTTTATGAACACCCCAGAGAAGTGAGTATTTGATGCGCAAGGTCCTGATCGCGAACCGTGGCGAAATCGCCGTCCGCGTCGCCCGTGCTTGCGACGACGCCGGCATTGCCTCGGTGGCCGTTTACGCGGACATCGACGCCGATGCCCTGCACGTTGCCACTGCGGACGAAGCCTACAGCCTGGGCGGAAACTCTCCCGCTGAGAGCTACCTGAACATCGGGAAGCTGCTCGCGGTGGCGGAGCAGTCCGGCGCGGACGCCGTCCACCCCGGATACGGTTTCCTCTCCGAGAACGCCGATTTCGCACAGGCAGTGCTCGACGCCGGACTCGAGTGGATCGGTCCCTCGCCGGAGTCGATCCGGCAGTTGGGCAACAAGATCACGGCCCGCGAAATCGCCGTCCGCGCCGGAGCTCCCCTTGTTGCCGGCAGCGACGGCCCGGTTTCTTCGGCCGCCGAGGCTCGGGCGTTCGCTGAGGAACACGGACTTCCTATCGCCATCAAGGCTGCCTTTGGTGGTGGCGGCCGCGGACTGAAGGTGGTTCGCGAACTGGCCGAAGTGGAGGAAGCCTTCGATTCCGCCGTCCGTGAAGCTGTGGCAGCATTCGGTCGCGGCGAATGCTTCGTGGAGCAGTATCTTGACCGGCCGCGCCACGTCGAGGCCCAAATCATTGCCGATGTCCACGGCAACGTGGTGGTGGTGGGAACACGTGACTGCTCCCTTCAGCGCCGGCACCAGAAACTCGTGGAGGAAGCTCCAGCGCCCTTCCTGAGCGACACCCAGCGAAGCAGTATCTACAGCGCCGCCAAGGCAATCGTCCGCGAAGCCGGCTACTACGGTGCCGGAACGGTGGAATTCCTGGTCTCAGCAGATGGCGCCGTAGCTTTCCTCGAGGTCAACACCCGCCTTCAGGTCGAGCACCCCATCACGGAAGAAACCGCTGGAATTGATCTTGTGCAGGAACAGTTCCGGATCGCTGCAGGGTTGCCGTTGAGCATTACCGAGGATCCCGTGGCGCGCGGACACTCCTTCGAGTTCCGCATCAACGCGGAGGACGTGGGCCGAGGCTTCCTGCCCTCACCGGGCACCGTGGCTCTCTTCGAGGCGCCCACCGGACCGGGCATCCGTTTGGACAGCGGTGTACGCTCCGGTTCGTTCGTTGCGCCGCAGTTTGATTCGCTGTTGGCCAAGCTGATCGTCACAGGAGCAGATCGGCAGCAGGCTCTGCGCCGTGCCCGCCGTGCCCTCGGCGAAATCACCATCACCGGCCTGGCCACCGTTCTGCCGTTCCACCGGGCCGTCCTGGAGTCCGAGGACTTCACCTCCGCTGCCGGACTCAGGGTGCACACGCGGTGGATCGAAACCGACTTTGCGGACAAAATTCCCGTGGACCCCGAGTACAACGTGGTGGCCCCGGGAGGAGAACGGCGAACCATCACTGTAGACGTTGATGGCAAGAGGCTCGCCGTGGGTCTTCCAGCCGATTTGTTGGATGGTTGGGCCCGGTCAGGGCAGGGCGTCCCAGCCTTTTCCACATCGACCGATACGCCGGGTTCTGTCTCAAGCGTCGGCGACTCACCCGCCGAGTCCGCACTGGTCTCCAGCATGGCGGGCACAGTGGTGAAGTGGCTCGTCGACCCGGGAGCCGAGGTTACCGCCGGTGATCCGTTGGTTGTCCTGGAAGCCATGAAGATGGAAACCCAGGTGCCCGCGCACCGGACGGGCACACTGTCAGAGGTAGTGTCGGCCGCTGGCGGAGTTGTTACGGCGGGCGCTGTCCTGGCCCACATCGAGTAGGAGCCCTCGCCGGTCCCGTTGCCAAACCGCTGATCCGTCGCTGGGCAGCAACGGAACAGCGGCTGGGCAACGGACCAGGTGTCCGGCTAGGACCTAACGGCTACGCCCAGCACGCTGTCCAGTAGACCATTGCGGAACTTGCCCGTGGGGTCGTTCGCCTGGACGAGCGCGCGGAAATCCCCGAAACGGGGGTAGAGAGCGGCAAAGTCGTACTGGCTGGGAGTGAAGAGTTTGCCCCAGTGCGGCCGGGCACCGAACGGACGCAGCGCTTCCTCGAGTTCGGGGAGTACCGCCTCCACCTCGGCCTGCAGGGGCTTCCACGTGAAGTGCAGCGCTACGCTTTGCTGCTGGTAGAAAGGGCTGAGCCAGAACTCGTCCGCGGCCACTGCGCGGATTTCGGAGATGAACAACAGCGGTGCCAACGTGGCCGCCAGGCCTCGGACAGCCTGTAGTGCCGCAGGCGCCTGGTCCAGGGGCAGCAGGAATTCGCTCTGGAGTTCCTCGCCATTGCTTGGCGTGAATTCGTGCCGGAAGTGCGGCAGGCGATCAAGCCACTTTCCGGGGACGTCCAGCTGCTCGGTGCAGTTCTCGGCGGACATATCAGGCAGCGGGTGCAGTGCCGCGGTCGCAGGCGTCCCGCCGAACAGGTCCGCAAGAGGAGCTTCGGTGTCCAGCGCCTTGAACCACACCTGGGGGATGGCATCTCCCGTGTAATTCGTGAAGAAGCTTACGCTGTAGGCGCTGGCCGCGATGGTGTGGAAGTTCGCCAGGGCGCCGTCCCAGGACAGATCAGTAAGGACACGCTGGCGGACCTCGTAGCTGGGCCTGACAGCAAGCTCCAATCCCGTCACAATGCCCAGGGCTCCCACGCCCACCACGCTGGCGAGGAATTCGTCGTCGTCCGCGGTGAGTGTCACCAGCTCGCCGGAGGCGCGCACAAGGTCAACGCCCACGACGGCGGCAGCCAGGGAGGGGTTGTTGACCCCACTGCCGTGCGTGCCTGTTTGGATGGCGCCGGCGACGGAGATGTGGGGAAGCGATGCGAGGTTGTGGATGGCGTATCCCTGTTTCTCCAGCGCGCGTCCCAGCGCGCCGTAGCTGATCCCGCCGCTGACCTTGACGGTCCCTTTGTCTTTGTTGAGGGCAATTTCCTGAGGCAGGGCGTCGAGCAGGATGTGGGTCCCGTCCGTGTCGGCGACGGTGTTGAAGGAGTGCCGGGAACCGAGAGCCTTGATACGGGACGCATTGGCGACGAGCTCCTGCAGCTCGCCAACCGACGTGGGGCGGTGCACTTCCGTGGAGGAGTACTCGAGGTTTCCTGCCCAGTTCTTCATTGAATGATCTTCCAGCTTGGGATACAGATAACTCCCGTAATTGTTAACGCTCTCAACTAATTGCGTCAAGGGGAGTCCAACTGGTTGAAGATAGAGTTCAGGAAATGCGCTGTCTACCAGGAGTCGCCCCGTGAGCAAGGGATCCAAGCCCACCATCCGTGACGTTGCGATGGCGGCCGACGTATCGCTGACCACGGTGTCATACGTGCTCTCCGGCCGGCACGGCGGCACAACCCGGATCAGCCAGCCCACCCAGGACCGGGTGCTGGCGGCGGTCAAAGAGCTGGGTTATGTGCCAAATCAGGCTGCCCGGGGAATGCGTCGGGGCAAGACGGATGTTGTGGCTGTGGCGATCGGGAACCTCGAGTGGCCTTGGGACCGGGCCTTGGCAACAACGGCCGCAAAGATCCTGCCCGAGCATGGGTTCCAGCCAGTGATCCTGTTGGGCGACGATTGGCGTCAGTTCGTGATGTCCGGCGGTGCTGATGGTGTGATCATCGGCTACTTCCCGGAATCGAGGTCCGAGGACGAAACGGTCACGGAGCTGGCCCGCCGCGGGGTTGCCCAAGTGGTGATCTCGGGGACCATGAAACCGCAGGGATTCGACGTCCTGGCCCCTGAATCCGAGGCTGGGCTGAGGGAGTGCATGGAGTTCCTCACCGCGTCCCACCGCAGGATCGCCTGCATCCGCAGGGCCGATCCGGCAGGCCGCCGGAAGAGCCGCTATGCCGCATACGCTGCTGGGCTTGAGAGGGCCGGAATTCCGCTCGACGAGTCTCTGCTCAGGACGTCGAACCATCACCCGGCTACAGCGTACCGGTCGGCGCTCGAGCTGCTCCAGATGCCCAACCGGCCCACCGCCATGGTCTGCACCGACGACATGGAGGCGTTGCAGGCCATCCGAGCCGCCTACAGGCTGGGCCTTCGGGTGCCTGAAGATATCCAGATAGTCGGTGTGGGCAACTCAACGGAGGGTCAGGAATACGATCCCGCGTTGACCACCGTGGGACCTGACCCCATCTTCGAAAAGGTGGTCCATATGCTCCTGGACCGCCTGTCTGGCACCACTCCCGCCGCCGGCGTCCGGGTGGCCTCGCCGTGGAAACTGCACCGGCGCGGCACCACCCGGGGTTAGTCCTTCAGCGGACGCCGAGCCAGCCAGGCGGCGACAATCGCGCCGGAAATGTTGTGCCACAGGGAGAACACGGCGGACGGCAGTGCGGCCAGTGCGCCGAAGTGGGCGGTAGCCAGCGTGGCGGCCAGCCCCGAGTTCTGCATGCCCACCTCGAATGCGAGGGCACGGCGGGCTTTGTCGTCCAGGCGGCCGAGTTTGCCGGCCAAGTAGCCCAACCCCAGGCCAAAGCCGTTGTGGAGGACGACTGCCAGGAAGACAATTCCGCCGGCAGCAACGATCTTGCTGGCGCTGCCCGCCACGACGATCGCTACGATCAGGGAAATAACGACGGCGGACGCCCAGGGGAGTACCGGAAGGACCTTTGCGACCAGCTTGGAAAGGAACAAGCGGGCCAGCAGGCCTGCGATGACCGGCAGCAAGACGGTCTTTACGATGTCCAGGACCATGGCGCCGGCGTCGATGTGCAGGAAGGAACCCGCCAGGAACAGCGTCAGTGCCGGTGTCACAAGGGGTGCGATCAGTGTCGAAACCGAGGCGACAGCCACAGAAAGGGCAACGTCGCCCTTGGCAAGGAACGCCATGACGTTCGAAGCAGTACCCGACGGAGCGCAACCCACCAGAATGAGGCCCACGGCCAGTTCCGGCGGCAATTGCAGAAGAACGGCGATGAGCCAACCGGCGCCGGGCATGATCACGTAGTGCGCCACAATACCCAGTGCCACGGCCCAGGGGCGGCGGGCAACCGAGGCAAAGTCCGGTGGGGTCAGCGTGAGACCCATGCAGAACATGATGACGCCCAACAGGTACGGGACCGCGACACCCATGGGTTTGAACAGGTCTGGAATGAGGAACCCGAGGACGCCGGCAACCACCACCAGGAGCGGGAACACCGTCACGGCAATACGCGCAATCCTGGCCTCAGCGGCAAGGGCTGCGTTCGCGGGTTCTTGGGTCTTTGACGGGGTATTGGTTGCCTCAAGCATTCATCCATGCTCACACTTGGCCCGCGGCAGGGACGACTTCGTTACATTCACGGCCGTGTATATGTCAGATGACCGTCGTCTCATCCCCGGTTTGGTCAGGAGTTGAGCTTCCCCGCCAGACGCTCCCGCATGCGCACGCTGGCCTCGTTCAGCCCAATGAACTCCACCTCGCGCCCATGGTTGCGATACTTCTCAGTCACTGAATCGAGGACGGCCACCGTAGACGCATCCCAGATGTGCGAGCCGTGGAGATCGATAACTACGCGATCTATGCCTTCTGAGGAATCCTTTGCGTAATCGAACTGGGTGTAGAGATCGTTGGATGAGGCGAAGAAGAGTTCACCGTCTACCGTGTACGTCGCCACGGTCTCTCCGTTGAGCTCCAGTTCGGTCCGCTCGACTGTCGCAAAATGGGCCACCCGCCGCGCAAACAGCACCATTGCGGTCAGAACGCCGACGCCGACTCCCACCGCCAGATTGTGTGTCGCCACCACAGCGGCAACGGTCACCAGCATCACCGCAGTCTCGGATTTCGGGAGGCGCTTCAGGGTTGAAAGCCGCACGGAGTGCCAGTCGAAGGTGATCAGGGAAACGAAGATCATGACGGCCACCAAGGCTGCCATGGGGATCATGCCCACAACGTCACCCAAGACGACCACCAACACCAGGAGGAAAACGCCTGCAAGGAACGTGGACAGCCGGCTGCGTGCCCCCGAGCCTTTGACGTTGATCATGGTCTGCCCGATGACGGCGCATCCGCCCAGGCCGCCCAGGAACCCGGTCACGATGTTTGCCGCACCTTGGCCCCAGGAGACCCGTGTCTTGTTGGAACGGGTGTCCGTGATGTCGTCCACCAGCTTGGCGGTCATGAGCGACTCCAGCAGACCCACCAAGGCCATGGACAAGGCGAAGGGTGCGATGATCCGGAACGTCTCCAGGTTCAAGGGGACGTTGGGCAGGAAGAAGCCCGGGAGGCTGTCCGGGAGTTCGCCCTTGTCGCTCACGGTCGGAACGTCGATTCCACCAAGCACAGTGACCAAGGTGATGAGCACAATCGCCACCAAGGGAGCAGGAACAGCCTTGGTGAAGCGCGGCAGAAGAAACACGATCACCAATCCCACGATGACGATCGGATACACCGCCGAAGGGACGTTGAAGAGTTCCGGCATTTGCGACATGAACACCAGGATGGCCAGTGCATTCACGAAACCGATCATCACCGAACGCGGGATGAAACGCATCAGCCGTGTCACCCCCAGCACCGCCAGGATGATCTGGAAAACCCCGGCCAGGATGATCGTGGCAATCAGGTAGTCGAGTCCGTGTTCCTTCATCACCGGAGCGATCACCAGTGCCACCGCCCCGGTTGCCGCGGAGATCATGGCGGGACGGCCTCCCACCAGTGCGGTCACCACGCCCATGGTGAACGAAGCGAACAACCCGATCCGAGGATCCACGCCCGCAATCACCGAGAACGCGATGGCCTCCGGGATGAGTGCCAAAGCCACCACGAGACCCGCGAGGGATTCCGTCAGCAGGCGGCGGGGCGAACGGAACGTCACCCGCAGTGACATGAGTTGCTCGGGAGTCATGGGTCCTTATTGGGGGCGGTCTTTACAAAGCAGTCTGACGGTAGCGCTCAATCTGCTTAAGACGCCGCTGGAGGCTGTCGCGCCGCGGGTGCGGAACGACGTCGGGCGCCTCGGCGGTGAGATCAATGTGTTCGGTTCCGTACTGCCACAGCAGGAGGTCATCCAGGAGGCGGTCGGGGCCGGGGGAGTAGCGGTGGTCCAGGGCCTTGCGGACCTCGGTGATCCGGTTGGCGCTGAGCAGCCCAGCCAGTTCCACGGTCTTGGTCAGTCCGTGGGCGGCAAGCAGCTCGGCGGCCCATCCCCAGTCGTCATCAACTTTACGGTCAACGTGGGGAAGGAGCGTCCGCCAGACATCACGAACCCGGTTGGGAGTCAGGGGCGAACCGCCCTCACCCTCCAGGTCCCAGTAGCTGCGGACTTCCTCGTAGCGCTCATGGAGGTCGGCGAAGGCGCTCTCCACCGTTTCCAGCATTGCCGCGGTTGCTGTGAACTGACGGTCGAAATGGGGCGTCCAGGCGCGTGGATCTTCGGCCTTGAAACGGATGTCGTGCTCAATCTCGCTCCAGGCGTGCGCGAACACTGTACGGATCTGGCATTCGAAGAAATAGCTGCCGTTGGCCGGCATGTCCGGATTGAAGACGTGCTGGTACTCCTTGACGGCCTCGTTCTGGATAGTGCGAAGGATCAGGTGGCGGCTGGAGTAGCCGTAGGTCCCGGACTCGATGGAGCCGATGTCCTTCTCGCGGTCGCCACGGCAATCAAAGAGCTGACGCTGCCGCTTGATGATGTTGGCTACCGCAGCGTTTTCGGCGGGCAGCTTGGTGATGACACGGATGCCCACCATGTCGTTCAACGTGCGGAAAGGGTCCGGGAACTTGAGGACCCGCGGACCGCCCGGCTCCAAGGGATCGTCCGTCCGGGAAATCTTTTCCCGGAACGACTCCACGGTCTTTGTCCGTCCCGTGACGAACAACGGCGTGACTTCGGCGTCGTTCAGCATGTCCCTCAACGTGAGCAGGACATCGCGGGTAACGCGCTTGAGGGCGGGACGAACCCGCTCGTAGAGGGCCACGTTCGCGTCCACTGCGTCGCGCTGGTCCTGGTCCAGGCTGTCCCAATTGCTTGCCATGCCCCCAGCTTACGGGTCGGGTCCGACACTGAACCCGGCCACTCGCCGTCGGGGTGCCCCTAGCCAAACTTCCGGATCGTCACGATAGGCTCAGTACAAAGGAGGGCGCAATGTTGCGGCACAAGTACAGCTACGGCGAACACCCCAGTCAGTGGGGCGAACTCTTCATACCTGAACCGAACAACGGGAACCATCGCGGCGCATCAGCAGCTGCCGGTGGAGTCGCCGTTGTGATCCATGGCGGCTACTGGCGCTCGCAGTACGGTGCGGAGCTCGGTGAGCCCCTTGCGCGGGACCTTGCAGCGCACGGCATCACGGCCTGGAACCTTGAATACCGGCGGGCAGGGAACGGCGGTGGTTGGCCCCATACTTTCGAGGACATCCTGGCCGGCATCGACCATCTGTCCGAAATCGCGGGCGACCACGACCTCCAGTTGGGCAAAGTGGTGGCACTCGGGCATTCGGCCGGCGGTCACCTTGCTGTCTGGGCCGCCGGTCGTGAGCGGCTTTCGGCCATAGGAACTCCCGACGCCGACCGCCAACTGGTGCGCTCACCCGAGGACAACGCGGTCCACCTGACAGGCGTGGTGAGCCAGTCCGGCCTGCTCAACCTTGCGGCCGCGGAGAAGCTCAACCTCAGCAACGGCGCAGTCTGCAACCTCATGGGCGGTGATTCGGCCAGATTCCCCAAACGGCATAAATACGCGGATCCCATGAGTTTGCTGCCCATCAACGTCCCCGTCTATGCCGTGCACGCCACGGAAGACGAGGACGTTCCTGCAAGCCAGTCCGAGGCCTACGTTGCTGCGGCCACGGCTGCCGGTAGCGCGGCCCAACTGTTGCGCGTGCCCGGCGACCATTTCGACCTGATCGATCCCAAGGCAGTGGCTTACAAGAAGTGCCGCGAGCTGGTGCAGCGATTGCTCTCGTAATTGTTGGGCTGCGGAGGCCGCGCTCTGGCAGAGTGGTCCCATGCTGACTGTCATTGGTGAAGCCCTGGTGGACGTCGTTCAACGCTCCTCTGGAATCGAGGCGCATGTGGGCGGGAGCCCGCTCAACGTGGCAGTCGGGCTGGCGCGCCTGGACCACCCCGTCCAGTTCATCGGGCGGTACGGCCGCGACGCTTACGGCGACTCGATCGCCGCGCACCTGCGTTCAAGTTCGGTGATGGTGCCGCTGCCGCCGGACGACAAACCAAGCAGCGTCGCCACCGCTGAAATCGACGACGACGGCGCCGCCACCTACGCGTTCGATCTCGCTTGGGAGTTGCCCGGCCTCGCCCCGCGGCTGCCGCTCATGCTGCAGGGCACCACCCTGCTCCACACAGGTTCCATCGCCACTGCCTTGGAGCCCGGCGCCGCGGAGGTGCTTGCCGCCGTCGAGCATGCCCACCCGGCCAGCACCATCAGCTTCGATCCCAACTGCCGTCCAAGCATCATCACGGACGTCGACTACGCACGTAGGCAAGCCGAACGCTTCGTAGTGCTGTCCGACGTCGTAAAGGCCTCTGACGAGGACCTCGAATGGCTGTATCCCGGCGTCGATCCGACGGAATCCGCGCGCCGTTGGTTGGCCCTGGGCGGCGACGAAGGACCTGCGTTGGTGGTGGTGACCCGTGGATCACGCGGGCCATGGGGGATCACACGGGCGGGGGAAACGGAAGTGGCCGCGCCCTCCGTGAACGTCGTGGACACCGTGGGTGCGGGGGACTCGTTCATGGCCGGGTTGCTGTCCGCGATTGTGGACCACGGGCTGGACGGGGCACAGAACAGGGACGCGCTCCGGGCCATGCCTGCGGAGACACTCGCCGCGATCCTGGATCATGCAACGCGTGCTGCCGCTGTCACGGTCTCGCGGGCCGGGGCCAACCCCCCGACCCGCGCCGAGCTCAACCAGGGTGCGGCTTAGGAGCTAGCCGGCGCCGTGCCCTGCGGCTACCTCTTCACCGGCCTTGACCGGGCCCGGTGGGGTGCCCTCACCAAAGGGGTTGCCGCCCAGGGCCTCGCGTCCGTGGTCGGTAAGCCACCCGGACAGGTCCGGGCCGGCAGGAACGATCTGCGTGGGGTTAATATCCTCATGCACTATGTAGTAGTGCTGCTTGATTTGCACGAAATCGATGGTGTCGCCGAAGCCCGGCGTCTGGAACAAGTCCCGGGCGTAGCCCCACAAGGCAGGCATTTCGCTGAGCTTGTTCCGGTTGCACTTGAAGTGTCCGTGGTAGACGGCATCGAAGCGGGCCAAGGTGGTGAAGAGCCTGACATCGGCCTCCGTGATGGTGTCGCCCACCAGGTAGCGCTGGGTCGTCAACCGTTCCTCCAGCCAATCCAAGGCCGTCCACAACCGTTCGTAGGCGGCGTCGTAGGCCTCCTGTGAGCCCGCGAACCCGCACCTGTACACGCCGTTGTTGACCTCGGTAAAGACGCGCCTGTTGACCAGGTCGATCTCCTCGCGCAGGTGTTCCGGATAGAGCTGCGGGGCGCCGGGCCGGTGGAACTCCGTCCATTCCGTGGAGAAGTCCAGAGTGATCTGGGGGAAGTTGTTGGTGACCACTGCTCCGCTGGGGACATCGACAATGGCCGGAACAGTGATGCCTCGGGGGTAATCCGGGAAGCGGCGGAAGAACGCGTCCTGCAGCCGCTCAATGCCCAGCACGGGATCCTTGCCGTCCGGATCGAGGTCGAACGTCCAGGAGCGGGCATCGTGCGTGGGTCCTGGCTGGCCGAGGCTGATGACGTCTTCGAGCCCAAGGAGCCTGCGGACAATCACAGTTCGGTTGGCCCACGGACATGCCCGCGCTGCGATGAGGCGATACCGTCCCGGTCCGACAGGCCAGCCCGGTTCTCCGTCAGGTCCGGGTGCGCCATCGCGGGTGATGCGGTCCTCAATATAATTCGTGTCCCGGTTGAACTCACCGCCGGTGACATACGCGCCGCGTGTGCTGTGTTCTTCGATTGTTCCGGTCTTCTCGCTCATGAACCCACACTATGGGGCACTTCCAGGGCTGCGCTATCACTTGGCTTCGGCGGCGCCAGATCAGCAGCCCACTAGACTGGATTGATGCGGCTCGTAGCAAGCGATATTGACGGCACCATCCTCGGTCACGACGGCAAAATCAGTGACCGGACCATCAAGGCATTCCAGGCGTGCCGTGACGCAGGGGTGGAACTGGTCTTCGTCACGGGCCGGCCGCCGCGGTGGCTTTACCCGCTTCAGGAGCAGCTCGGCCACAGCGGAATCGTGATCTGTTCCAACGGCGCGGTCGTGTGGGATTTGGAATCCGAAAAAGCACTTTCCTCGTGCGTCCTGGACGCCGCGTCAGTCTTTGAGGCCCGCCGCATCATCAAGTCCATCAGGCCCGATGCCCTGTTCGCGGTCGAAACCCTGACAGGTTTTCAGCTGGAGCCGGGCTTCATCGAGAACGAAACCAGTGAGTTGCTTGCCGAGTTCACCCCCCGGCCGTTGGACGAGACGCTGACGGCGGATGACGCCGTCGTAAAGTTCCTGGCGATCACCCGCAAGGGCACCCCTGACGATTTCCTTGCCGAGGTGCAGCCGGCAGTCGCCCATTTGGTAAGCACGACGCATTCGGCCCCACGCACGGCGATGCTGGAAATGTCAGTCCAAGGCATCAACAAGGCCGTCACCCTGGCCAAGTACGCCGAGTCGCTGGGGATCGATGCCGCGGACGTCGTGGCGTTCGGGGACATGCCCAATGACATTGAGATGCTCCGCTGGGCGGGCCACGGCTACGCGATGGCCAGCGGACACCCGGAGGCCATTCTTGCCGCCGGCCAGCAGGCTCCCCACTTCGACGACGACGGCGTGGCCCAGGTTCTTGAGGCGAAACTCACCGAACAGCGGGTTTAGTTTCCGAACCGCGGGACCCAACAACGGACGTTGTCGCAGTAGCGGTCAAAGTCTGTGCCAAACCGTCGGCGGAGATCAGCTTCTTCGTGGGGCCTCACTGCGTAATTCCACACCAGCGAGCCAATCACCGCGTAAGCGACCACCAGCCACGATCCCAGCATGAGTCCGATGGCAGCGCCCTGCACGATTCCTGCGAGAGCCATCGGGTTCCTGATCCAGCGGTACGGCCCGGCGATGACCAAACGGTTGGGCATTGCGGATGGCAGCGGCGTGCCCTGTCCAAGGGTGGACATGGCCAGTGCTGAATAGATGCCCAGTGCGCTGGCAAGTACCAGGAGGACCGCGCCAATCACGCCTGCGATGCCAGGGATCGGCAGGGCGACAGCCCAGCGGTTCTCCAGTGCTGATACCGCGAGGGGAATCACTCCCAGGAAGAAGCTCCAGAAGAGCACGAGTTGCGCGAACGTCGTAGCGACATGCGGAGCTGCCGTGGGGCGTTGCGCTGCTGGGCGGAACGCGAACGGACCGCGGAGAACCCACTCAGATGGCACTCGTCCGTAGGCAACGAGGCAGAGCGCCACTATGGAACATGCGGACGCGGCGGCCATGGCCACAACGCCCCACCCTGCTTCGGTGCTGATGGTGGCATAGCTTGCCAACGCCACGGTGACCAAGCAGGTCCAGGCGGTGGCGATGACAGCCGCCGCCTTGTTGCCACAGGCCGCCACGGCCGAAGCCACGACGAACAGCGGGATATCCGCACAGGCAACCATGACAGGATCCAACTGTCCAAGCGTTAATTCACGGATCAGTGGCAGGGCAAAGACTGAGATCCACCAGGCAGCCCCCGCCACGGCCTGCGCGGCAAAATATGCCCGCCCCCACGCAGGCCCCGTCACGGGTGCCGCATGCCCTTGCCCGCCAGCAGGGCGCGGTAGCCCTCCTTATATGTGGGGAAGGTGAGTTCGACCCCGGTGGCCCGTACACGCTTGTTCGAACAGCGTTTGTCGCCAGGGCCGGCGTCGGACGCGTCGCCGGGTGCCGCCGTCGGGGGTTCCGGGCAGCCCAGTTCAGCAGCAAGAAACCGCATGACCTCGCCCATTTCTGCCGCGTGATCGTCAACGCCTATGTACACCGGATCCGGAGCCTGGTCCATGGTGGTGAGGTGGACGATCATGGCTGCGGCGTCGTCCCTGTGGATGCGGTTGGTGTGCCGGGGCCGGGCGGGAATGACCGCTTGTCCTGTGCGGACCTGGTCAATCAGCCGGGTGCGTCCCGGTCCGTAGATGCCGCCCAGGCGCAACGAGATGGCCTCTGTGCTGGTGCCTCGGGTCCGAGAGAACAGCAATTCTTCGGCCTCCACCAGCACTTTTCCGCTGAAGCGCGTCGGCTCCGTGGCCGTGGACTCGTCCACCACAGCCCCGCCGGAATCCTTGTACACAGCCGTGGAGGAGACGAAAAGGATCCGGCGCGGCTCCAACCTTTGCCGCTCCAACGCGTCCAGCACGTTCCGGGTGCCCTCCAGATAAGCCGTGCGATAGGCCTCCTCGGTGGAGGTATCGGCTGCCACGGCAATCACCACGATGTCCACATCCGAGGGAAACTCCGGCAGGTCCTTGGCGAGGTCCGCGTACATTCCACGGATCTGGGGCGGCAGCTTTTCGGGGGACCGACGCAGGCCAACAACCTCACGGCCGGCGGCGGCGAAGCGAAGCCCGGCTTCGGTTCCGAGGTCGCCGCACCCGGCAATCAATACAGTCATGCCCCTAGTTTCGCAGGCCGCAGCTGTCACCGAGTTCCCAGCCTCCATACAACCGGCGTTCACGTGGCACCCGTAGGCTTTCAGCCACGGACTTGTTAGCACGTCGAAGGTGCAGGGGAACCATGGCAAAGCGTAGGATCAACGATTTCACCACTGCGCCGTTGCGGCGCATCGAACCGGACCATCACTGGCGCTCGCTGCGGCAGGGCGACCGCGTCAAGGTCACGCTCACCCCCGGTTACGAGTCCGCAGGTGTGGTGGACGCCGTCACCGGAGACGCCACAGCAGTTTGGGTGGAGCTCGACGGCGGTCGCGGCCGGACGCTGGTGCACGTCAGCGACGGCGTCGCGATCGTTCCGCACGAGGCCTGACACACTTCTTTGGGGCGGACGTCGGCTACGCTACGGGTGTGAAGCTGCCCTATTTCCTCCGCAAGGACGGTTCGGTTGGCCCTTTGGCCTTCGCGCACCGGGGTTTTTCGTTGGACGGCCTGGAGAATTCCATGTCAGCCTTCAAAGCTGCAGTCGAATTGGGAACTGCGCATCTGGAAACGGACGTGCACACCACCCGTGATGGCGTGGTCCTTGTCTTCCATGACTCGTCCCTGGACCGGGTGACCGATTCCGTGGGCACCGTCTCCTCGCTGACCGCCGCGGAGGTTGCCAAGGCGCGCATTGGTGGGATGGAGCCGGTGCCAACGTTCGACGAGCTGGTTACCTCGTTGCCGGACGCCCGGCTGAACCTGGATGTCAAGGACTGGAACTCGGTGCGCCCCTTGGCGGAGGCCATTGAGAGGCATGGAATCCACCACCGGGTCCTGGTGACGAGCTTTTCGGACAGGCGCCGCCGCGCAGTCCTTCGGCTGTTATCACGGCGTGTGGCCTCCTCGGCCGGCAGCACTCTGACGGCGCTTTTTGTTCTTCTGGGTCCTGTCCTGCCCGCCACTTTGGCACGGAAGCTGCTTGCCGGCGTCGACGTTTTCCAGGTCCCGGTCGGCTACGGAAGGCTCCCGGTTGTGACTCCGGGTTTCGTCCGACGCGCCCATCGGCTGGGCCTGCAGGTGCATGTGTGGACCATCAATGAACCCGCGGAAATGGACCGGCTGCTGGATCTTGGCGTGGACGGTCTCGTGTCCGACCGGCTCGACCTCCTCAAGGAAGTCCTGGTCCGTCGCGGCGAGTGGGTGTGAGCGAGCGTTTGGTTGAAGCGGGTGGGATGTGAGCGAGGGTTCGGGGAAACCGGACCCTCGCTCACATCCCTACCGTTTCCCGTGGACCCTCGCTCACATCCCTAGGGTTTCGACCGCGCCCGACGGGTTGGGCTGACACCCAAAAACCTACGTGAGATGGTGGTCAGTACCAGCAGCCACTGCGCGAGGGAGATTGGCGTGACCCTGTTCCGTTTAGCGATCCTTGATGACTACCAGCAGGTCTCCGGGGATTACGCCCCGTGGGAGTCACTGCTCGACGACGACGTGAAGGTCAGTGTTTTCAGCGCACCTTTCGTGTCGGAGGAGCAGGCCGTGGCCGCCTTGGCGCCGTTCGACATCATTGTGGCGATGCGCGAACGCACCCGTTTCCCGCAGAGTTCCTTGGATGCCCTGCCGAACCTCAAGCTCCTGGTGACTACGGGCATGGCCAACGCCGCCATTGATATGGAAGCGGCAAAGGAGCGCGGGATTGTGGTGTGCGGTACGGCTGGTTCACCGGCGGCGGCACCGGAGTTGGCATGGGCGCTCCTGTTGGCATTTGCCCGGAACCTTCCTGTGGAGGAGAACTCGCTCAGGGCGGGGGAGTGGCAAACGGGCGTTGGGTTCGAACTCGAGGGAAAGACCCTGGGCATTGTGGGCTTGGGCAAGATCGGTTCCCGAATGGCCCGCTACGCCAAGGCCTTTGGGATGGACGTCCTGGCGTGGAGCCAAAACCTCACCGCCGAAGCAGCCGAAGCAGCGGGCGCCCGGAAGGTGACAAAAGAGGAGCTGTTCCGCGAGTCCGACGTGGTCACGCTGCACCTCCGGTTGTCGGAGCGTACGGAGGGCATTGTGGGAGCCAAGGAACTCCGGCTTCTGGGCCCGGAGGGGCTGTTGGTGAACACGGCCCGGGGTCCGCTGGTGGACGAAGCAGCACTCGTACAGGCCCTGGAGGAAGGCTGGATCAGGGGCGCCGCCTTGGACGTCTTCGACGAGGAACCGCTTCCTTCCGGGCATGCATTGTTGCACTCTCCCCGGACGGTGCTTTCGCCGCACATCGGCTACGTGACGCACGAGAGTTACCGGCAGTTCTACGGGGGTGCGTTCGAGGACGTGAAAGCGTGGCTTGCGGACGCTCCGGTTAGAGTGTTGAACGGCTAGGTTACGCTGCGGCAAGCGCTTTCCCAGTAAAGCTGGCAAGATGGATCCATGCGTATCCTCATCGCCCCCGACAAGTTCAAGGGATCCCTTACCGCTGCCGAAGCCGCGTCAGCCATGGCTGAAGGCGCCCTCCGCGTCTACCCGGACGCCGTGACCACCCAGTTCCCGGTGGCCGACGGCGGCGAAGGCACACTGGATGCCGCCACCGCAGCGGGCTACGAAGAGCGGAACAACGCCGTGGTTGGGCCCATCCTCAAGCCTGTTGGCGCTTCCTGGGCGATCCGCAAGGACGCATTTGGCGGCGCCACTGCCGTGATCGAAACCGCGCAAGCATCCGGCCTGGCGCACATGGAGCCGACTCCCGAGAACTCGCTCCGCGCCCACAGTTACGGCTGCGGCCAGCTGATTGCAGCCGCGCTCGAAGCCGGTGCCACTGAGATCGTGCTGGGGTTGGGCGGTTCGGCAATGTCCGACGGCGGCAGCGGGGCCTTGCGTGCGTTGGGGCTCAAGCCCCTCGATGCCGCGGGGAACGTGGTGCCCCTCGGCGGCGGTTCGCTGGCCGACGTCGTCGCCTTGGATGTCTCCGGGCTGGATCCGCGGCTTTCGGCCGTGACGTTCCGCATCGCCGTCGACGTCCGGAACCCGCTGTACGGGCCTGATGGTGCCGCACATGTTTTCGGTCCGCAGAAAGGCGCCGATGAGGACGCCGTAGAGAAGCTCGACGCCGGCCTTCGCAACTGGGCATCGCTCCTTCGGGAAACCACCGGCCGCGACGTTAACGTGCCCGGAGCCGGAGCGGCAGGCGGGTTCCCGGCGTCGTTCCTGGCCTTTACTGACGCTGCGCTGGAAGGCGGCTTCGCGTTGGTCGCAGGCCTCACGGGCCTGGCCCAGCACCTGGGCGAGGCCGACCTGGTCATCACCGGCGAGGGGTCCATGGACGAGCAGTCGCTCACGGGCAAGGCGCCGATCGCGCTAGCCGACGCCGCCAGTGTGCACGGCATACCAGTGGTGGCCGTTGCGGGGCGCATCACGGTCACGCCGGAAGAGCTTGCGAAGCACGGGATTGTGGCTGCCGCGCAGTTGCTGGACGTTGCACAGCGCAAGGATGGTGTTCCCGACGTCGCCGATGCCGTGGCTAATGCGGCCAAGTACCTGGCGTGGGCGACCAGCCAGGTGCTTGAAGGGGCGTAGCGCCTACTGGCGGTAGCCCTCAACCTCGTTGACCGGCCTGGGCTCGGCGTCGTCGGGGTTCTCGCCAGCGTTTTTCTTGGCGCGACGTTGGCGCAGCAGGTCCCAGCACTGGTCCAGCTGTGCCTCCAGCTGGGCGAGGCGGGCGCTGTCATCCCCAGCCCCAGTGCTGGTGGAGTCGCGCAAGCGGTGTTCCTCCTCGACCAGCGACTGAATACGTTCCAGCAGGTCCTGGTTATCCATGCTCTGTCTCCTTTGTGGTGGGACGCTTACGTTCGAACGTAGCCCAGCCGACGGGGTGCGTCTACTCTCAGCCGACGGCATACTTGGGTCATGAAATTCACTACGACCATCGTGGGCGATGGAAACAAGGCTGGCATCGAGGTTCCGGACGAGGTCGTTGACGGGTTGGGTGCAGGAAAGCGCCCGCCGGTGGTGATGACCATCAACGGCCAGAGCTACCGCAGCAGCATCGCCGTGATGGGCGGCAAATACATGGTGGGCGTCAGCTCGGCGAACCGTGAACTGACGGGCGCTTCCGCTGGGGACACGGTGGAGGTTGGTCTGGAAGTGGACACTCAGCCGCGCGTCATCGAGGTGCCCCAGGACTTGGCTGCCGCGCTGGACGCCGAGCCTGGGGCGAAGGCCTTTTACGAGACCCTGAATTACAGTTCGCAGCGGAGGTACGTGGAGCCGATCGGGGACGCCAAGACGCCGGAAACCCGTGCCCGGCGGATCGCAAAGGTGGTTGCGGATTTGAAGGCCGGGAAGAAGTAGCTACACGCCGTTATCGAGCGAGCGAGTCGACCCGCCGCCGCGGCCACACGCCGTGGCCGCTAGGCTGGACTTTTCGAGCTTTGGAGGCTGGCCGTGGTTTACGACCCCGAGCGCGATCTGCGGGACGATGAAGTGTATGCCGAGCACAAGGAGGCCGTGGCCAACGGTCAGAAGCGAGTGCTCCGCAGGACCAGCACCGGCGAACTCCACAGTTATGCCGGCGATGAGATTGGATTCACGCCAGGTCGCGGCCAGGCGCAGGTGAGTTCCTGGTGGGGGATGGCGATTCTGTCGGCATTCGGATGCCTTGGGTTCGTTGCGTCGGTGGCGATGCTTCTGTCCCCGCTTTTTCAAGGAGATAGCCCCTCATGGGGCGCTCTTTGGGGTATGGGGCTGGCGGGGTTTATTGCCTGGTATGGATTCAACCTGTCCAGGGACGAGTACAAAGCCACGCGGCTTCGCAAACAACGCGGTTCTCCTATGCCGGGCACCGGTTACGTTGATGTGCAGCTGCTGGAAACAGGCCGGCGCCGCGCCAAACGAGGCAGGTGAGCCCCGCCGTCGTGCGGTTAGTCTTTCCGCAGACTGTACGTGCTCACCACGTTGCCCTTGCTGGTGGCGTACTGGTCCTCCAGGACGAGCCGGTTCAGTGGATCGCCGTCCTCGAAGAGCCGCCGACCACTGCCGGCCACCACCGGGTGCGTCATCAGGGTCAGCTCATCGAGCACGCCCGCGAACAGCAGTTGGCGTACCAGCGAGATGCTGCCGCAGACGGCGATCTCACCGCCGTCGCGGTTCTTGAGGTCCGTGACGAACTGCTCCACGTCGCCCTCAATCAGGTGCGAGTTTTCCCATTCCAGCGGTTCGGTCAGCGTTCGGGATGCGACGAACTTCTCGACGGGGTTAATGAATTTGGCGAAGTCGTCGTCCTGCGTCGCGTTCGGCCAATACTGGGCCCATTCCTGGTAGCTGACACGCCCAAGAACCACGGTGTCCACCGTGTTGATCATTTTGGTCAGGCCCTTGCCCAGGTCCTCGTCAAAGCTATCGAACTGGAACTTGAACGGGTCCTGGACTACGCCATCCACGGAGTGGAACAGTCCGGCGGTGACTTTACGCATCGGTGCCTCCTGTTAGGCTGCTCGGCTTGTTGTTTGGAATTCGCGGGACGGAAGGGCAGTCACGTTGCCGGGGGCAGGGTTGAGTTTGACCGGCATTTCATGGAGCTCAGCATAAACCTTGAGCTGATCCAGGGCTTCGGGATCCACCATCGCGTCCGTCAGGTCCATCTCGACGCCGAGACCGCCGCCCAGGCTCCTGGTCCGCTGAACCACCGGATACAGCCCCTGCAGGCTCTGTGCGGTCACGTGACCGGTCGCTGCGATCTGGATCTGTTCGCCGTCAACGTCGACGCGAACAACTACGGAAAGCTTCTCGCTGGTCAATGTACTGCCTTTCATCGTTGCTGCCACGCTGCAGCGCCCCCCAGCGTATGTGGCGAGTGTGACGTGCGCAACATTGCGACGAAAAGGCGAGTGCCGCCGTCGCTTCCGACGTGGGCTTGCCGTCTCATAGCACGTAATTCTGGAAGGAAACTGTATCCTCTAGCGAGAGGCCTCTATTAGGCCCTCCACAGCCTGAATATTGGGGGAGAAGTGCGCACTGAACGTGCCGCCGGCCGCGTGTCGGAGCAATCACGCAGAATTGGTTCCTTATCGAGGATGGCTGCTGCGTTGGTGGCCATGCTTCTAGTGATGGTTGGGATGCCTGTGCTCCCAGCCAATGCGGTCACCAATGCCACCCAGGTGCCTAAATTGACGGCTGTGAAGTTGATGTCGGGATTCAGCCTCACCCCGGGGCAGGCTGCTCGAGTGCAGTTCACACTAAGTCAGCCGGCCCAGCAGTTGGAGTTCCACTACTTGGACGGTTCACATTCGGAAACGCGAATACTGACGTGGACGGGCAATCCAGGAGCTGGCAGCTTCACCGCTGAAGCATCGGCCGTGATCGGCGGCGGCGACTATTTTGATGGGTTGCAGCGCCTGTCGCACGTACTTGTCACATATCGAGTGCAGGGCAAAGACACTCCAGAAGTAGTCGAACTTCGTCGTAACAGCAGTTATGACACACTCAACACGGACGGAGCCGGGGACCCGTTGCTCCAAAGCCTGGACTTCACGGTGAAGAACCCGGGCCATGCCTTGCGCACGCCGCAGAATACCGTGGCTCCCAAGTTTGAACCCCGGTTGGACCTGGACTGGACAAGTATGGTTCAGGGCACCATTTCCAAGGGCTCGTGGACTGCCGGCGTTAACCAAGTGCGGGTCCAGTGGGTTGTAGGCGAGAAAGTGGAGGACTACCAGTATCGGGCGGGGGTCGAGCCCAACGTCGGATGGTTGATTGCGCAGTACTACGGGAACCAGGTGAAGCTACGGGTCACCACCGTCACCCCTGGTTTCACGTCGGTGTCCGCCGAGTCGGAGTCACGCCTGTTCGTCGGTGGGCGTCCTGTCGCCATGACAGGAAAACCGTATATAGGTTCCACCCTGAACACTGACTTTGACCCCACATACATCAAGGGCCTTCCCGTCGGTGCAACTCCGAAAATGGAAGTTATGTGGAGGAGTAAATCCACTTCCTATGCTGATAGGCCGGCAGCGCCTGGTGCTGGCTACCTCGTCAAAGAAGCTGATGGCGGAGGAACAGTATCGGCCGTGGCCGTCATTTCGGTTGATGGAAAGGTTGTTGGGCGTTTCGCCACCGACTGGACGGACTATGTGACCAACCCTGCCCCTTCCCGGAACTATGTCAGTCGGGAAGTGAGCGACTTCGTGATGACTCGCACCACTGACGGCAGACTGTGGATGTGGGGCCGATACTTCGGAGCGTTCCCCAAGGAGGTTGGATCGGGTTGGAATGCCTTTGACAAGATCTTTTCGCCCGGGGACTTTGACGAGGACGGGCATGCCGATGTACTGGCTCGAAAGCCCTCCGGCGAACTGTGGTTGTATCCCGCCGACGGGCAATACTGGTGGAAGCCGGCCTCAAAGGTGGGCGTTGGCTGGCAAGGAATGACAGAACTCTTTGCGCCCGGCGATTTCGATGAAGATGGTCATGATGACGTCCTGGCCAGGGACCGCGATGGCCGGCTGCTCCTCTACCCAGGTAACGGCAGGGGTGGCTGGTTGGCTCCACGGCAAGTTGGTGCTGGATGGAACATGTTCAACAGGGTCTTCTCACCGGGCGACTTCGACGGCGACTCCCACGCGGATATCCTGGCCACAAATGCCAGTGGCCAGCTGTTCCTCTATTCTTCAAACGGCAAGGGCGGCTGGTTGGGCGCCAAGGTGATCGGTTCCGGTTGGCAGTCCTTCAAGAATATTTTCAGCGCAGGAGACCGGAGCGGCGATGGCTGGGTCGATATCTATGGCGTCGACGGTGCGGGGTATATGTATCTTTACCCCTTCAAGTCGGGAAGCTGGAAACCGCGGGCCCTGGTCGGAGCCGACTGGGACGTCTTCACTGTACTGTTCTAGGCCGCAGGCAGCTTTGAAGCGAAAAGGCGATTGCCGCCGTCGTACTTCTCGTGAAAGTACGACGACGGCACCCGGGTTTGGTGCCCGGCTGGCCGCTAGGCGGTCTGGCCGGCGTGCTGGCCTTCGGAGATTTCCTCTACGACCTTGGCGTTGAAGGCGGGCAGGTCGTCCGGTTTACGGCTGGTGACCAGGCCCTGGTCCACGACGACTTCCTCGTCGGTCCAGTTGGCGCCCGCGTTCTTCATGTCCGTCTGGAGCGTGTGGTACGAGGTGACGTTGCGGCCCTTGATGACGCCGGCCTCGATGAGGAGCCAAGGGCCGTGGCAGATCGATGCCACGGGCTTGTGCTGCTCGAAGAAGGCTCGCGTGAAGTTCTGGGCGTCCTTATCGACGCGGAGGTTGTCCGCGTTCACGACGCCGCCCGGGAGTACCAGGGCGTCGAAGTCGGATGCATTGGCGTCTGACACCGCGAGGGTTGCATCGAAGGTGTCACCCGGCTCGGTGCCGTTGTAGCCCTGGATGGTGCCCTTTTCGGGGGCGATAAGCGTAGGTTCGCCACCGGCGTCCTTCACTGCTTGCCATGGGCTGGTGAGTTCCACCTGCTCCACGCCGTCCGTCAGCAGGAATGCGACCTTCTTGCCCGAGATGTTGTGTTCTGACATTGTTCCTCCTCTTGTTCGGCTGCCTTTTGGGCACATGCCGTTGCTGCGAGAGTTGTTTGTCTGACCTGTTCCAGCCTAGGGAACCCAGCCATAGTAAGCAAGCTGATTATTTGTTCCGTTGGGCAGCGCTGCTTTTCCAAGTGGCTTTCGCCCGGGCCTGCACCGGCGCGTGGCTACCGGATAGTAGGCTGAGTCGCATGACGTGGGGGCGCCGG
Source organism: Arthrobacter sp. LFS091 (assembly GCF_047977885.1). Classification (NCBI taxonomy): domain Bacteria; kingdom Bacillati; phylum Actinomycetota; class Actinomycetes; order Micrococcales; family Micrococcaceae; genus Arthrobacter; species Arthrobacter sp. LFS091. The sequence continues at coordinate 59,352 of NZ_JBFPFP010000003.1, read as the reverse complement.
TTCCTCCCGCACCCCGGAGGACTCGCCCCATGTTCAGAACGCACACGTCCGTCAAAACACCGATCCGAGGCGCTCTCGGAGCCAAAGTGGCTGCGTTTCTCTTGGTCGTCGTGACCCTTGCCGCCTCAGGGGCAGGGGCAGCCACCGCCGCCGAAGAACCAGGCCAAGGGGACCACGCCATGGGATCCACTCTTCGTGACAACGAAAGCGAGGGCCAGGACTTGGCCACCATCCGGGACGCTTCGCCCTTGGCAGTGCCGCAAGGCGTGCGTGGAATGGACGTGAGCAGCCACCAGGGCGTGGTGGACTGGTCCAAAGCCGCAGCCAACGGGGCAAAGTTCGCCTACGTCAAGGCCAGCGAAGGGACCGGGTACAGCAACCCCTATTTCTCTGCACAGTATGCGGGGGCTGCTTCTGCCGGCATGCTCCGCGGCGCGTATCACTTCGCCCTTCCGAATGGCTCGTCCGGCGCGGCGCAAGCCAACTACTTCCTTCAGAGTGGTGCGGCCTGGAAACCGGACGGCAAAACACTTCCTGCGCTGCTGGACCTCGAAGACAGCCCCTATGGCGACGGCGCCTGCTACGGAATGACCCGCAGCCAGATGGTGGCCTGGATTTCCGATTTCTCCACCACCATCCTGGCCCGGACCGGGCGTCTTCCAGCGATTTACACCGGGACAATCTGGTGGGAGGACTGTGTCGGGAAGGCTGATGGCTTTGGGAACCACCCGCTCCATATCTCCAATTGGGACTCCACGCCCGGAGCACTTCCCGCTGGCTGGAAGACCTACACCCTGTGGCAGCACGCCGACTCGGGCGTCTTCCCCGGGGACCAGAACATCTACAACGGAACGCTGACTCAGCTGAAGTCCTTTGCAACCAATCCCGGACCGATCTTCTCTGACATTTCCGGTGGCCAGTTCACCACCGAGATCAACTGGCTCGGGTCGCGAGGCATCTCGACTGGCTGGACCGAAGCGAACGGCGCCAGGACGTACCGTCCCCTCGCGCCCGTTGCGCGTGATGCCATGGCCGCGTTCATGTACCGCTTGGCCGGATCGCCTTCCTTCACCCCGCCGGCCAGGTCGCCGTTCGCTGATGTCGCCCCGGATAACCCGTTCTACAAGCAGATCACCTGGCTCGCCAGCAAGGGCATCAGCACCGGGTGGACCGAGGCCAATGGAACCAAGACCTACCGGCCGCTGGAACCAGTTGCGCGTGATGCCATGGCCGCGTTCATGTACCGCCTGGCAGGTTCGCCGGCATACAGCCCGCCCGCAAAGTCGCCTTTTGCGGACATTGCCACGAACAATCCGTTCTACAAGCAGATCACCTGGTTGGCGGCTAGCGGCATCAGTACCGGCTGGGCCGAGGCGAACGGAACCAGGACCTACCGTCCCCTGGAGCCGGTCGCCCGCGACGCCAAGGCCGCATTCATGAGCCGCTACAACGCCAGGTTCGGGAGCAAATAGCGGGCCGTTGCGGCGCTACTTCCCCTTGCGTCCCGTTCGCTTGGCGGCAGCGTTCATCGCCGACTTCACCGCAGGCGGCAGTCCCGCCGTCTCGGTCTCCGGTTCAGCCACGGTCCCACGCCAACGGGCGAGGCCTTTCATGCCGTGGTAGATCACCAGTGCTGCAGCTGACCCAAGTGCGATGCCCGTGAACTTCAGCTCGCCAATGGTCCACGTGTAGTCCGCGATGCCAATGATCAAGGCCACGGCGGCCGTGGTCAGGTTGATGGGGTTGGAGAAATTGACCTTGTTCTGCACCCAGATCTTCACGCCAAGCACACCGATCATGCCGTAGAGCATCGTCGCGGCGCCACCCAGGACGCCCGGCGGGACAGTCGCAATCAGTTCTCCGAATTTCGGGGAGAAGCTCAGCAGGATGGCGAAGATACCGGCCACCCAGTACGCCGCCGTCGAATAGACCTTGGTGGCGGCCATGACGCCGATGTTTTCTGCGTAAGTGGTTGTACCCGAACCGCCGCCGAATCCGGCAAGTACCGTCGCGGCGCCGTCGGCCATCAGTGCGCGCCCGGAGACGCCGTCGAGGTTTTGGCCGGTCATGGCGGCTACCGACTTCACGTGCCCGACGTTCTCGGCCACCAGCACCAGCACCACCGGCACAAACAGGCCCACAACCCCAATGTGGAACTCGGGCGTCTGGAAGAACGGGAGGCCAACCCAGGCTGCGGCGTCCATTTTTTCGTAGCTGACCTCGCCGCGCATCATGGCCACCAGGTACCCCACCACAACGCCCACCAGGATGCTCAGCCGTCCCAGGATGCCGCGGAACAGGACGGACACCAGGATGATCGTCACCAAGGTGACCAGGGCGGTGACGGGAGCGGCGTCGAAGTTGTTCTTCGCGGCAGGGGCCAGGTTGAGGCCGATCAACGCGACGATCGCGCCGGTAACGATCGGCGGCATGAGCCGATTGATCCAGTCGGCACCGAACTTCTGCACGACGGCACCAATAAGGGCCAGTACGACGCCGGCAAGCACCACGCCGCCCAAGGCGCCACTGACGCCGTACTGCTGTTGGGATGCCATGATCGGGGCGATGAACGCGAAGCTTGAACCGAGATAGCTGGGCACCCGGCCCTTAGTGACCACCAGGAAGAGCAGCGTCCCGATGCCCGAGAAGAACAAGGTGGTGGCTGGTGGCATGCCGGTGATGATGGGGACCAGGAAGGTCGCCCCGAACATGGCCACGACATGCTGCATGCCGATGCCGATGGTCAACGGCCACGCGAGCCGCTCATCCGGTGCCACCACGTGGCCGGGCCGGATGGACTTGCCGTTGCCGTGGAGCTTCCATTTGGTGCCGAGCATGCTCATGGCAGGCCTTCCTCAGAAGAGTGTTGGGATTCGGTGCAACATTACCGCCATTGCGGGGCCTGCTCTACGCGCTTCGCGCTGGATTCGGCACGCATGGCGGGCCCCGCAACGCAAAGAAGCGACACGCGGAGTCATGCTTTGTGCGCAACGTCACGGGCCGTCATGGGAAGAGGACAGGCAAGGTTGAAGTTGCAACCATGGAAAGCAGAAGTGCCCGGCCGCCCACAAGGCCTGGCCCAGCGAAAGGTTCATCCATGACGATTGCACACGAAGAAGCAGTCATTGACGCCGCAGCAGTCGACGCCATTTTTGCCGAAGCCCGTACCGCCAACAGCTTTGCCGGTGAGGTTACCGAAGAGCAAGCCCGCGCCATCTACGAGCTCACCAAGTTCGGCCCGACGGCTTTCAACTCCCAGCCGCTCCGCGTGACCTACGTCCGCTCGGACGAAGCCCGTGCCAAGCTGGTGGACCACCTGTCCCGCGGCAACCAGGCGAAGACCGCATCCGCACCTCTGGTCGCGCTCCTGTCTTACGACACCAACTGGCAGGGTCAGTGGGACAAGTTCCTTCCTGAGTACGGTGCGCCCAAGGCCATGTACGACGACAACGCTGAACTTGCTGCAGCCACGGGCAACAACAACGCCCACCTGCAGGCTGGCTACTTCATCCTGGCCGTCCGCTCGCTCGGCTTCGCCGCAGGACCGATGACCGGAGCCGACTTCGCCGCGATCGACGCCGAATTCTTCCCGAACGGTGACCAGAAGAGCTTCCTCGTGGTCAACATCGGCCAGCCCGGCCCGGACGCCTGGGGCGCAGCCAAGCCGAAGTTCTCCTACGACGACGTGGTCCGCACCGTCTAGCACTCCGAACACAGAACCGCCCGCTCACCTGAGGTGAGCGGGCGGTTCTTGTTTTAAGCGGCGGTTCCTGTTTAAGGGCCAGTGGTGTTCCAGGAGGCCGGGATGTGATAGAGCGTTGGGAAAACCCGTCGGTTTCGTGAGTGAGCGTTGGTACTCACCGACGCTCGCTCACGTCCGGCCTGCTTGGGGCGGACGCTCGCTCACCTACGAGATGACCCCGTCCACCAAGGCCTTGGCTTCTTCCTGCACCAGGGCCAGGTGGTCGGCGCCCTTGAAGGACTCCGCGTATATCTTGTAGACGTCCTCGGTGCCGGAAGGGCGTGCCGCGAACCAGGCGTTCTCCGTAACAACCTTCAAGCCGCCAATCGAAGCGCCGTTGCCCGGTGCCTCGGTGAGCTTGGCGGTGATTTCTTCGCCGGCCAAGGAAGTTGCCGTGACGTCGGCAGCGGAGAGCTTGCCCAGCTTGGACTTCTGCTCACGCGTGGCGGCGGCATCGATGCGCGCGTATACGGGCGCACCGAACTGGTCGGTGAGGCCCTTGTACAGCTGCGAGGGGGAGGAGCCGGTGACGGCCGTGATTTCCGAAGCCAGAAGAGCGAGCAGAATGCCGTCCTTGTCGGTGGTCCAGACGCTGCCGTCGAGCTTGTTGAAGGATGCTCCGGCTGATTCCTCGCCACCGAATGCGCCTTCGCCGGAGAGCAGGCCAGGGACGAACCACTTGAAACCGACCGGCACCTCAACCAGCTTGCGTCCGAGCCCGGAAGCAACGCGGTCGATGATCGAGGAGGAAACCAGGGTCTTGCCCACCACTGATTCGGGGTTCCAGCCACTGCGGTTCCGGTAAAGGTAGTCGATGGCCACGGCAAGGTAGTGGTTGGGGTTCATGAGGCCGCCGTCGGGGGTGACGATGCCGTGGCGGTCAGCGTCGGCGTCGTTACCGGTAGCGATGTCGTAGGCGGCTGTACCGTCCGCACCCACTGACATTCGCTTGATCAGGGAGGCCATGGCCGACGGCGACGAGCAGTCCATGCGGATCTTCTCGTCCCAGTCCAGGGTCATGAAAGCCCACTGCGGATCGACCGTGGGGTTAACCACCGTGAGGTTCAACTGGTGGCGCTCGCCGATTTCGCCCCAGTAGTCCACCGAAGCGCCGCCCATGGGATCTGCGCCGATGCGGACACCGGCCTCACGGATCGCGTCGAGGTTGAGCACTGAGGGGAGGTCGTCCACGTAGCTGCTCAGGAAGTCGAACTTGCCGGTGGTTTCCGCGTTCAAGGCATCGTTCAACGGAATGCGCTTCACACCACGGAGGCCGTTCTCCAGCAGTTGGTTGGCGCGGTCGGCGATCCAGCCTGTGGCGTCGGTGTCAGCCGGACCGCCATGGGGCGGGTTGTATTTGAAGCCGCCGTCACCGGGCGGGTTGTGGCTGGGGGTGACCACGATTCCGTCGGCCTGGGGCGTGCCCGGGGCTGCTTCGCGGTTGTACTTCAGGATGGCGTGGCTCAGCGCGGGCGTGGGTGTGTAGGCGTGCCGCGCGTCAACCAGCACGGTGACCCCGTTGGCGGCCAGAACTTCAAGCGCGGAGTTCTGTGCCGGTTCGCTGAGGGCGTGGGTGTCCCGTCCTATGAACAGCGGCCCGGTGATGCCCTGGCGCCCGCGGTACTCGACGATTGCCTGCGTGATCGCGAGGATATGCGGTTCGTTGAACGACGCCTTCAAGCTGGATCCGCGGTGTCCAGACGTTCCAAACGCCACACGCTGCGCGGGATTACCCAGGTCAGGAGCGACGTCGAAGTACGCGTCCAACAGGGCTGTGATGTCTACAAGGTCTTGGGGAAGGGCAACTGTGCCCGCTCGGCTAGCCATGGGGTCCAGCATGCCAGACCTCGGGGCCTGCCGACAGGAAATGTCCGGGATCCGGTCCCTGTGACGCCGAATGGCGCCCACGGCTGCCGCCCCTGAATGAAGATTAACCCCTTGTTCAAGAACGGCTGCTAACCAAAAAGAACGCTCCGCCCCGGTCCAGGAACCGGGGCGGAGCGGGGGTGTCAGTGAGGAGGCGCCGCTAGACAGCCGTGTAGCCGCCGTCGACGAGTACGTACGAACCAGTCATGAAGCTGGCCTTGTCAGAAAGGAGGAACGTAGTGACGTTCGCGATCTCTTCTGCCTTGCCCAGGCGGCCGAGCGAGTGCTTGGCTTCGAGGCCGTCGATAACTTCCTTCGGGGCGCTGGCCAGGAGCGGGGTGTCGATGTAGCCCGGGCCGATGGCGTTGACGCGCAGGCCCTGGGCGCCGTATTCGGCGGCTGCGTTTTTGGTCAGGCCGACGACGCCGTGCTTGGCTGCGGTGTAGGCGGCATTGCCGGGTGCGGCGACGGCACCGTGGATCGATGCCATGTTGACGATTGCGCCTTCGGAAGCGCCTGCTGCGAGGATGGCCGGGATCTGGTAGCGCATTCCGTACAGGACGCCGCTCAGGTTGATTCCAATAACGCGGTCCCAGTCATCGATGTCGACTTCGCCAATGGGGGCGTTGGCTCCGCCGATTCCGGCGTTGTTGACGGCGTAGTTAAGGGCACCATAGGTCTCGACGGCGAAGTCGACGGCTTTCTTGCTGTCCTCGGCAACTGCTGTGTTGCCCTGGAAGGGTACGGCTTTCCCGCCTGCTGCGGTGATCTCGTCTGCTACGCGGGTGGCGGCGTCGAGATTGACGTCCGTGACAACCACGTTGACGCCGTTCTTGGCGAGGTCCTTGCTGATCGCTTCGCCGAGCCCTGAACCGCCGCCGGTGACGAGCGCGGTTTTGCCTTCGAAGTTACCCATGATTCCTCCTTCGCGGGACGAATCCCGCAGATATCGTAGTTAGCGCTGCTTACGTCGCTATTAGTGCTAACCCTGCGCTTCCCGTTCATATTCCATGCATATGCATGAATCCCGCCACATGTGTCCTACTTATGCACCGCCTGCGACGGCGGTAGTGTTGGGATCAAAGACCAGATAGCAGGGGGATTCCTATGTCAGATCAGCCATCCAAGGACAACGAGGACAAGCCTGCGGGCTACCAACCGCCGCAGTACGTTCCGCCCGCACAGTTCAGCGCACCGGAGGCCAGCGCGCCGCAGCCCGCCACGCCGGATTACAGCGCGCCGGACCAGGGGGCCAATGCCACCCAGCCAATCCCGCCGCATGAGCAAAGCGCCTATACGCAAAACGCCCAGGGCCAGAACGACTTCTACACCCAGCCGCAGCCCCCGAGCCAGAGCGCTTACTCGCCGGGCGACTACAGCCAGCAGCCGCCGTCGCCGTACGGCCAGCCGCCCAGCCCGTACCAGCAGCAGGCATTTGGCCAGCAGCCCTACGGCCAGCCGCAGTCACCGTACGGCCAGCCCGCGTACTACGCCATGCAGGCTGAACCCAAAGGCCTAAGCATCGCCAGCATGTGCTGCGGCATCGCCATCTTTGTGGGCTTCGGCTTCTTCATCCTGCCGCAGATCGCCGCGGTGATCCTTGGCCACATCGCGCTCAAGCGGGAACCAGCGGGCAAAGGCATGGCCATTGCAGGCCTGGTAATGGGCTACATCGGCATTGCACTGACCGTAATCTTCGGCATCATCTTCTTTGCCGCGATCGGGGCCTCCACCAGCCGGTACAACTACTAAGCAAAAGCAAACGACGGCGACCCTTGCGTCAGGTGGGAATCCCACCAGGCGCAAGGGTCGCCGTCGTTGGTCAACGTCCGGCTGTGTCGGTTGTCAGCGAACCCCACCCATCAACTTCTTGATCGCGGGAGTTGCCGAAGCCAGGCCCACGGCGAGCACCACTGCCACGCCGCCGATGCCCAGGAAGTACGGCAGCTCGTCGTGCGGGTTGTAAAGACCAGCCAGGATGCCGGCCAGGGTGGTGCCGAGGGAGACGGACAGGAAGAACAGGGCCACCATCTGGGTGTGGAACGCCTTGGGGGCGAGCTTGGTGCTGACGGACAGGCCGATGGGGGAGAGGAACAGCTCCGCCAGCGTGAACAGGAACAGGATGCCCACCAGTGCCAGCAGCGGGGTCTTGCCGTCGCCCGCCAAAGGGATGAAGGCCAGGAAAGCAATGCCCATGATGAAAAGGCCCGCGGAGAATTTCAGCGGCGAGCTGGGCTGCTTGGGGCCCAGTTTGGTCCAGAGGGCAGCCATGACGCCGGCAAAGATGATGATGAATACCGGGTTGATCGATTGGACCCACGCGGCTGGCATTTCCCAGCCGAAGAGATTGCGGTCCAGCTTCTCCTGCGAGTAGACGGCAATGAACGTGAACTGCTGCTGGAACAGTGCCCAGAACGCGGCGGATGCGATGTAGAGCGGGATAAAGGCCACCACGCGCTTGCGCTCCAGCCCGGAGACCAAGGGACTGCGGAAGATCAGGACCAGGTAGATCACAGAAGCTCCGATTGCGGCGTACGCCATGCTGCGGGCCAGGTTGTTGGCGTTGACGAGCCCCGTTCCCAACAGGACGCCTATCACCACAAGGATGCCCAGGAAGATCAGCCCGTACTTTGTGCGGTCCTTCGCCGGGAGCGGGTTGGGGACACGGTGTGCTTCCTCGGGCAGGCGCTTGCGGCCGAGCGCGTAAATGACCAGGCCGATAGCCATGCCCACGGCTGCGGCACCGAAGCCGACATGGAAGCCGAAACTCGTCTGCAGCCAACCGGTGACCAGCGGCCCAATGAGTCCGCCGATGTTGATGCCCATGTAGAAGATGGAGAAACCTGCATCGCGGCGCTCATCCTTCTCGCCGTACAAGGTGCCAACCAGGGCCGTGGCGTTGGCTTTCAGGCCACCGGAGCCGACGCCCACCAGTACCAAACCGGCAATGAGTCCCGGAATCCCCGGAATCAGTGCCAGGGCGATGTGCCCGCCCATGATCATGATGGCGGAGCCGAAGAGAACCTTCTCCGAGCCGAACAGACGGTCGGCGAGCCATGCGCCGAGGATCGTCGACAGGTAGACGCCTCCACCGTAGGCGCCCACCAGGCTGGCCGCGAGGCCCTGGTCAATGGAGAGGCCGCCCTGTTCGGCGGTGAAGTACATGTAGTAGAGCAGGATGCCCTGCATGCCGTAGAAGGAGAATCGCTCCCACATCTCCACGGAGAAGAGGCTGGCCAGCATTTTGGGGTGGCCGAAGAATGACGTATCGCCCGAAGCCTTTGTAGGCTCAGCCGTGGTTTGTGGAGTGCTCATTTTCTCAATGCTGGCACTGACCGCGGGCATTGTCACATCGATAGATGCTCAAGGCAAGCACTTTCCATATGCTAGACACGCGTGCCCGCGGTCAGGAATGAGCCTCCAGGGAAGCTGCCACTTGGAGAAGCTGCAGCTCAGAACCCATCCGGCCAATAAGTTGGATCCCCATCGGCAAGCCACCAACGGTTGTGTGAACCGGGATGCTGATGGCCGGCAGTCCGCACACGTTCACCATGGAGGACCACGGCGCGTACTCGCACTGCCTTCTGTAGTCGTCGTCGGCGTCGCCGGACCACTCGCTCGGCCAGCGCTCGCCGCTGTGCCCACCGCCGGTGAACCAGCCGATGGGCCGAGGCGTCTGCGCCAAGGTGGGCATGAGGATCAGGTCCCACGGAGAGTACTGCGCAATCGTGTCGTGCTGGAACTGCCGGAGGAAACCCAGCGCTTCGTTGACCTTGGATGCGCTCCGCTGTTGCGCCCGGCGCCGGAACGTCCGGGTCAGCGGAGTCAGCAGCGCCTCCCGTCGGGGTGCTATCCGGGCGCTTCCGACGCCGGCGGTCCAGGCTGCGGTGAACGCTTCCGGATAGCGGTTGTCGTACCGGATCTCCGCTTCGCTGACGCTGTGACCCGCCTTTTCCAGCAGCTCGCGGCCCCTCGCCAGAGCGTCCATCGCTTCAGGCTCAATCTCGAAGGGATAGATCCCGGCCCATGGACTAGCCAGGCTCATACCGATTTTCAGGGGCTCAGGCGCCCGACCCACGTTGGCGAGGTATCCGCCGTCGGGCGCCTGGTCCCGGGGGACCAGGGCGTCCATGAGCAAGGCGGCATCGGCGGCTGTCCGGGCGAGCGGGCCGGTAACCACCAACTGCGCCGTATCGCCGGTGCTGGTGCCCACGGGCACAGTGCCCCGCCCGGGCTTCAGGCCCACCAGTCCGCAGGCACCGGCCGGAATCCGGATGGACCCGCCGCCGTCGGTACCCGGCGCGAACGGCACCAACCCTGCGGCCACTGCGGCAGCGCTGCCGCCCGAGGAGCCGCCGGAGCTTAGCCCCGGTGAGTGCGGATTGCGCGACGGCGGTGCCACGCGGTTTTCGCTGTAGGCCGTCAGTCCAAACTCCGGAACCTGCGTCTTACCCAGTGGGAGGACGCCGTGACGCCTCAAGTGCGCCGCCAACGCGCCGTCCTCGGACGCTGGCTTGTGGTCCAGGGCCGCGCTGCCATGCGTGGTGGGAACCCCCGCGACGTCGGTGAGGTCCTTGAACGCCGTGGGCATCCCGTGAAGCAGGGGAAGTTCCTCCAGCCTGCCCTGGCGCGAGAGGCGGGCATGCAACTGGTCGGCGGTGTTGGCTGCGGTCAAGGCTTGTTCCTGGATGACCGTGATGAACGCGCCGAGGTGCTTGTTCCGCTCCTCGATGACGGAGAGGAAGTGTCGGGAGGCCTCGCGGGCGGACAGATCACCGGAAGCCAAGGCATCACGGAGTCCTACGGCGGTCAGGCCGGCCGGGGCCCGGGACGAAGGATCAGCCAAGGAAACGCGACTCCAACCGCTCCTCCACTGCCACTGCGTCCACGCTCTCGCCCGCACCGGCCGTCACCCGGAAGGCTGCCTTGTTCTTCACCTCGGAGACCACCTCCACCAGTTCCGTGCCCCGGTAAACCAGCCCGACGCCGTCGTCCGTGCAGTGGGTTTCACCCAGCGTGCCGTTGGCCACCAACGCGTGGATGGCCGGCGCGCGGCGGGGTTCGGAGTCGTAGTGCACGCCGCTGGCGTAGGGCAGGAAGCCGAGGGCGTCTGTGACCGGGCGCAGTTCCGGACCGAAGGAGTCGGTCACGCCGCCCTGGTACCAGCAGATCGAACCGGCGGAAACGCCGGCCAGCACCACGCCGCCCTCCCAGGCCTTCCGGAGGGCCCGGTCCAGCCCATGCGCGCGCCACACCGCCAGCAGGTTCACCACCGAACCTCCGTTGACCCACACCACGTCCTGTTCCAGGAGATGCGCTTCCGGGTCAGCGATGTTCGGCATGGTGAAAAGGTTGAGGTGGCTGAAGTCGAAACCCGCAATCCTGGCGGCCTGGTCCATCTCGGCGGCCCACCAGCGTTGATCGCCGGACGCCGTGCCGATGTGCGTCACCCGCGGCGCGCGGCCCGTCACGCCGGAGAGCTCCACGGCGTAGTGCATCAAGTGGTTGAACTCGACTCTGGTGCGTTCGCCCGGCTTGTATCCGCCGGACGTCGTCAGGATGGTGGGTTGCCCAGCAGGCACAGGGTGCTCCTCACGGTTTTCGATGGATTGCTTCGGGTCCAGTCTTAACGCCCGCGCTCCCGTAAGCAACCGCCTGCGGGTCCAGGTTACTGCTCCGGGCTGCGAGGACTAGGCTGGATGCTGGACTTAAATCGATGGGAAGGGACCCCAATGAGCGACTTTGACACTGTGCCTGTTGGCGACATTCCGGCTGATGCCAGCATCCTGGACGTCCGCGAAGACTACGAATGGGTGGCAGGGCACGCCGAAGGTGCACGCCACATCCCCATGGACCAGCTGCCGGCGCGCCTGGACGAGCTTGACCCGGACGACGACCTCTTCGTCATCTGCCGCACCGGCGGCCGATCTTTCCGGGCCGTTCAGTGGCTGGTCGGCCAGGGCTACTCCGCGGTGAATGTTGCCGGTGGGATGGACATGTGGCTGGAAGCAGGAAAGCCGATGGTTTCAGACAACGGGCTCAAGCCGGTAGTTCTGTAACCAACGCATATAACCAGCAAGGAATATTAATGTCGGCAGTCACCTACACGTTCCTCGGCCCCGAGGGCACCTTCACCGAGGCTGCCCTCATGCAGGTGCCGGGCGCTGCTGACGCCACCCGCATTCCCTGCACCAACGTCAACACCGCCCTGGACCGGGTCCGGGCAGGCGAAGCCGATGCGGCCATGGTCCCCATCGAGAACTCGGTTGAAGGCGGGGTCACTGCAACCCTGGATGCGATCGCCACGGGCCAGGAGCTACGGATCATCCGTGAGGCCCTGGTTCCCATCACCTTCGTGCTGGTGGCGAGGCCCGGCGTCGCGCTTTCCGACATCAAGAGGATCTCGACGCACGGCCACGCCTGGGCGCAGTGCCGCCTCTGGGTAGACGAACACCTTCCGAACGCAGACTACGTTCCGGGTTCCTCGACGGCGGCCGCGGCCATGGGCCTGTTGGCGGACGACGCACCCTATGACGCGGCAATCTGCGCCCCGCTCATCGCAGCCGAACAGCCCGGGCTGAACGTCCTGGCCGCGAACATTGGCGACAACCCGGACGCCGTCACACGGTTCATCCTGGTGAGCCGCCCCGGCCCGCTTCCGAAGCGGACCGGAGCCGACAAGACCACAGTCGTGGTCCCGCTTCCGCAGGACCACCCCGGCGCCCTCATGGACATCCTGGACCAGTTCGCGTCCCGCGGCGTGAACCTCAGCAGGATCGAATCGCGGCCCACCGGACAGTATCTGGGCCACTACTTCTTCAGTATCGACGCCGATGGGCACGCCTCCGATTCGCGGGTAGCGGATGCGTTGGCGGGCCTGCACAGAATCAGCCCGGCAACCCGGTTCCTTGGCTCCTACGCCCGCGCGGACCGGCAGGCAGCCATTGTGGCTCCGCACACGTCCGACGCGGCTTTTGCCTCAGCCCATGCGTGGGTGGACTCGCTGCTCAAGGGCTCGTAGGCGCTGTCCACAAGGCCCTTTCGCAGTGATGGAAGTGTGCGTATGCTTGCCTGATCCATAAACGGTGGATGAATTACCAACGAAGGGAGCGGTCATGACTGTCCACAGCGATGACAAAGACGGCCAGGGCATGATCGTCAATCCCAAGCCCTCGAGTGACAACAAAGATGACTGGGACGGCGACGATGCTGATCGTGCGGATCGCCTCCGCTTTGAAGAAGAACAGGCCATGATCAAGGAGCAGTCCGAAGCCCGGGCTGCCGCGAAAGCAGCGGCCGAAGAAGCCGAGCGGAACGCGGCCCAGCCTGACGCCGGGGCTGTCTAGGCGGTCTTCGCCTTCGGTACGCGCACCAGCAGGGAAGCTGGCTCAACCTGCACGGTGACCTTCGTGGCCTCACCGGAGGGATCGCCGTCGAGCTGTGTGGCCATGGGTTCCTGGCTGCGGATGGTCACCTTGCCCGAGCGGTAGAAGCTCATCATGGGCAGGTTGTGCTTGTGCTTGAAGAGGATCTTTGTGTACATGGCGAGCCAGCCGAATGCGCTGCGCGGGCTCATCACCACGATGTCCAGCATGCCGTCGTCAATCATGGCCTGCGGAATGAAGTCGATGCCGCCCGGGATCAGTCCACAGTTGGCGAAGAGCACACTGCGGATCTTGCGTGCCTGTTCGGGCTCGTCATCCATGGTGATGCTGACGCGCTTCCGCCGGCCCGGCAGGTGGCGCACGCCGGCTTCGGTGTAGGCAAGCCAGCCAACGGTCTTCTTGAGGTCTTCCCGGGTATCGCCGACAACTTCGGCGTCCAGGCCCATGCCCGCGATCACCAGGAACGTGTGCGTGGATGCGTGGCCGGTGATGCTGTTGCTGATGGCCATGGTGGCGGTGTCGATGTAGCGCTGGTGGCCGAACAGCGCTGTCTGGATGCAGCCCTCCATGTCGGTGACATCCAGATCGACATTGCGTGCCAGCAGGTTTCCGGTGCCCACCGGAATGAGGCCCATCGCCACATTCTTGTGGGCCAGGCACTCGGCCACCACGCGGACGGTTCCGTCGCCACCGCACGCCAGGATGACGTCGGCGCGGTCCGCCAGCGCTTGCCGTGACTGGCCGTAACCGGGGTCGTCCACCGTAGTTTCATAGAAGCGGGGCGCGTCCCAGCCGGCGAGCTCGCACGCGTCGATGATGGCGTTGCGGGCAACCTCGGCGTTGTTCTTCACCGGGTTCAGGATGACGGCGACCTTCTGGTCGCCGGGGTTCGGCTTGTGCGCGTCCTCCCGGACGGCGCTCCTGATGTGGCGGGCTTTCAATCGGCGCACACCCCACCAACTGGAGACGGCAAACGCCACGCCCCCAGCGAGAATCACGTACAGGATCCAGTCGCTCATGGTGCTCCAACACTATCCCGCTGGGCTGCCCTGTTTTGCCGGATCGTGGGCTGTCCGGCGTTTAAACGCCGGCGCACCGGTGTTCCGCGGGGGATTCGATACTCTTGTGTGGTGATCGACGTAAAAGACCTCAGCGAAAATCCGGACAAGTTCCGTGCCAGCCAGCGCGCCCGTGGCGCCGACGAGTCCGTTGTGGACGCGATCATCTCCGCTGACGCCGATCGCCGTGCTGCGCTGATCCGCCACGAAACCCTCCGCGCCGAGCAGAATGCTTTCGGCAAGAAGGTGGCCCAGGCCAAGGGTGAGGAAAAGCAGGCCCTGCTGGCCGAGGTCAAGGAACTCGCCAACTCGGTCAAGGCCGCTTCCGCTGAAGCCGCCGCCGCCCAGGCCAAGCAGGAGGAGCTCCTGCGTGTCATCCCGAACCTCGTCGTGGACGGTGTGCCTGAGGGCGGCGAAGACGACTACGTGGTGGTCAAGACCGTCGGCACACCCCGCGAATTCACCGATTTCGAGCCGAAGGACCACCTGGAAATCGGCGAACTGATCGGCGCGATCGACATGGAACGCGGTGCCAAGGTCTCCGGTTCACGCTTCTACTTCCTCCGCGGCGTTGGCGCCCGGCTGGAAATGGCGTTGCTGCAGATGGCCATGGAACAGGCAATCGATGCCGGCTTCGTCCCCATGATCACCCCCACTTTGGTGCGTCCGGAGACCATGCAGGGCACCGGTTTCGATGTAAAGCACGACGCCGAGATCTACCGTCTCGCTGAAGACGACCTTTACCTTGTGGGAACCTCGGAAGTGGCCCTCGCCGGCTACCACGCAGACGAGATCCTGGACCTCTCCGCAGGCCCCATCCGCTACGCGGGCCAAAGCTCCTGCTACCGCCGCGAGGCCGGGTCGCACGGCAAGGACACCCGGGGCATCATCCGCGTGCACCAGTTCAACAAGGTGGAGATGTTCATCTACACCACCGTTGAGGAAGCTGCCGCCGAGCATGAGCGCCTGCTGGCCTGGGAAGAGGAAATGCTGGCCAAGTGCGAGCTTCCTTACCGCGTGATCGACACCGCAGCCGGAGACCTGGGCATGTCCGCAGCCCGCAAGTTCGACTGCGAAGCCTGGGTCCCCACGCAGAACGCCTACCGCGAGCTCACCTCGACATCCAACTGCACCACGTTCCAGGCGCGCCGGCTCAACATCCGTGAACGCGTGATCAACGACGAAGGTGTCGCCAAGGGCACCCGTGCCGTGGCCACGTTGAACGGTACGTTGGCCACTACGCGCTGGATCGTGGCCATCCTTGAGCACCACCAGAACCCGGACGGCTCGGTCAATGTTCCCAAGGCGCTGCAGAAGTACCTTGGCGGACTCGAGGTCCTGCCCGTTCTCTAGGGGTTTTCGGCGGCAGTTACAGCAGGCCGCGCAAAACCAAGGCTGCGCCGTCGTCGAGCACTGACGCGGTGACCTCATCCGCGACGGCGAGAACCTCATCCGGAGCCTGGCCCATGGCAACGCCGCGGCCGGCCCACGTGAGCATCTCGATGTCGTTGCGGCCGTCGCCCACGGCCACGGTGTTGGCCTGGTCCGTGCCGAGCTTCTGCCGCAGCGCTTCCAAAGCACTGGCCTTCGTGACGCCCTCAGCAGCGATATCCAACCAGGCCGTCCAGCCCACGGAATAGGTCACGCCGGACAGTCCAATGTGCCGGATTGCCTCGTTGAACTCTTCCGACGTGTTGTCGGTGCTGAAAACCACCACGCGGACCGCAGTGGCGTCCAGCATCGTTTGGAAGTCGACGCCGATGGACTCCACGCCGAAGCTGGCATCCTGGAAGCGTTCGGTGGAGAGGAAGTTTCCGTCCTCATCCTCGAGCGCGTACTTGGCGTTGGGCAGCCGTTTCCGCAGTGCCTGCAGCGCAGGAGCGGGATCAAACGTGGCCTTGTGGATGATCTCGTAGCCGGACTCCACTGCGGGATCCAGCCGGAGCGTCACGCCGCCGTTGCAGCAGACCGCGTAACCCCGCTCCAGGCCGATCTGTTCGATGATGGGAAGCGTGGCATTGAGTGAGCGGCCCGTAGCGATCATGACGTCATGCCCGCTGGCCACAACGGCCTGTGCAGCGGACCGGACAGCCGGGGACATGTGGCCATCGTGATCGACGAGTGTGCCGTCGACGTCCAAAGCGATCATGAGCTTGTTGTTGTTTTTGAGCTGGTCATCGATGCCAGCAACTGGAGTATCAGTCAGAATAGTCATGCTTCCAGTACAGCAGACATCCCCGACACTGAACTAGGACCGGCGCCACAGCACGGGATTAACGGACCGTGAACAGTCATCACTGAACAGACATCACGGAACATTGTGGGTGCTTCGGAGGAGTACCAGCTGCCGGGTTGCCCTGGTCATCGCCACATACTGGTCCACCGCGCCTTCCATGCCGTGGCCCGCGCCTCCATCGCCGAACTCTTCCGGGTCGACCAGGACGACGAGGTCGAACTCCAGCCCCTTCGCCAATTCCGGAGTGAGCCAGTAGACGCGGCCCTCGTGAGGACCGGCGTCGGAGTGTCGTTGTTTGCTGATGACGCACGCTGTTCCTTCAGCGTTGGCCGCGAGCCAGGTGTCCAGGACCAGATGAAGCGTATCCGCGTGCTGGTGGAGCACAGGAATCCCCGTGCTGCGGACCGAAACAGGCACGTTTGCGTCAGGGAGGACTGCCTTGATCACGGGCTCGGCTTCTGCCATGACCTCCTCCGGCGTCCGATAGTTGATGCTGAGTGTGGCCATGTGCACGCTTCCCATTCCCACACGCTCCAGGCGTTCCTCCCATGATTCGTTGAATCCGTGCCGGGCCTGGGCGCGGTCGCCCACCACAGTGAAGCTTCGCGAAGGGCAGCGAAGCAGCAGCATCCGCCATTCCGCGTCGGTCAGCTCCTGCGCCTCATCGACCACAATGTGCGCGAATGGACCCGCGAGAAGGTCGGGATCGGTTGCCTCCAGGCCATCCTCGTCCACGAGCTTCTCCCGCATGTCATCGCCGCGCAGCATGTACATCTCCATGAGTTCGGAGTCGTCGGCCGCAATCAGGTCATCGACCACCCGGTCCATCAACTGCCGCTCGGCAGCCAAGGCGACCTGCCGCCGTCGTCTGCGTTGCGACGATTCAGGGTCACCCAGCCGCTGCCTGGCTGCATCCAGCAAGGGAAGGTCGGAGGTTGTCCACGCGGCCGGCTCGTCACGCTGCAAGGCGGCGATTTCCTCGGCATGCAGCCACGGTGCCGACAAGCGCAGGTAGGCGGGAACGCTCCAGAGGTCTGCCACCAGGCCCTTGTAGTCCAGCAGCGGCCACGCCCGGTTGAAGGCATTGCGCAGTTCGGCATTCTGCGAGAAGGCTTGGCGCAGGATGTCTTCCGGAATGTCGTGATCCTCCATTTTGTCGATGAGGATAGCGAGCAGTGCCTCCCACACTTCGTCGCGGGACTCGTTGTGTGGCGTACCGGGTTCGGCGGCATCGAAAGCCTCCACCCAGTCCTCAGCGCCCACCCGGATGTCCGCGTACGGAGTTTCGACCGTCAGCCCCTTCGATGGCGGCTCCTCGTAAAACCGGACCGCCGACTCGATCGCATTCACCATGTTCACGGACGACTTGAGCCGCGCCACCTCCGGATCCTGTTCATCCCCGGCGTCGGCTCCTTCCGGGACGAGATCCTTGAGTGTGCACGTCTGCACTCCCTCTTCTCCCAGGCTGGGGAGGACATCGGCGACGTACGCCAGGTAGGCCTGGTGTGGGCCGACGAAAAGGACATCGCTCTTCCGGTGGTTGCTCCGGTGGCCCAGGCGGGGATCCGAGTACAGCAGATAGGCCGTGCGGTGGAGTGCAACCACCGTCTTACCAGTGCCTGGACCTCCATCCACCACCAGGGCACCCCGCGAACCGGCCCGGATAATCGCGTCCTGATCAGCCTGGATCGTCCCCAGCACATCCCGCATCCGTGGGGAGCGGCTGGTGCCCAGGCTGGCTATGAACGCGGACTGGTCATCGAGGGCCTCGTTCCCCTCCAGCCCGTCGGCCGTAAACACCTCGTCCCAGTAATCGCTGATCCTGCCCCGGGTCCAGCGGTATCTGCGACGGCTCACCAAGCCCATGGAATTGGCGTGCGTTGCACCAAAAAACGGCTCGGCGGCCGGCGAACGCCAGTCGACAAGGAGGCGGCGTCCGCGCTTGTCGCTCAGGCCCAAACGGCCAACGTACACCGGCTCCTGAGTGTCTTCGGGGATCATCCGGCCCAGGCACAGATCCAGCCCAAAGCGGCGGAGCGCACGGAGGCGGGCAGTCAGGCGGTGGATCTCCTGGTCACGGTCCAACGCCCGTTGGCCGCGACCGGCTGGTTGCTTGCGGGTCTCCTCCAGACGGTCGGACAAATCGGCGATGGACTCCGCGAGGGTCTCAGCAATTGCCTCAAAGTGTTGCTCATCGCTGCCAATCAGCTTGGGGTTGGCTTTGCGGTTAAGGTGCTCGGGCAGGGCGAAAGCACTGGATTTCAGAGGGCTGGTTTCGGGCATCCCACGACTCCCTTTTTCTGTGGTGATGGGGTTCGTGGGTCAATTGTTCGGCAAGCAGGGGGCCTTGCCGCAAGCCCCCGTGTGGGTTATACATTGAATATGGAAGGGAATATTTCCCTTCCTTTTTTGTGCCCGGATACTCGTTCCAGGCTCCGGATCCCGCCCTTGTACGAATATCCCGCCGGAGTACGGGTCGGCAGGCCAATGAGGCCCGGATTGGGCACCAGTTCATGTGGAAACGGTTCTCAGTAGCGCGGACTTTCCCGCGGGAGACAACCCGGCCGCGATGAGTTTCCTGCGCAGCCGTTCCGGATCCCGGACATGCGACCATCCCCATCGGACGAAAGCAAAGCCCAGTGCCCGGATACGGTCTTCGCGGATCTTTTCCTGGTAGAGGGTCTCCTCCGGACTGCCACCTCTTCTCAACATGGCGTCCGTGTATTTGCCCTTGCCATCGAACTCCCCGACTACACCCTTCCTTCCGTCCGGACCAGGCCACCAGAAGTCACTCCGGCCTATGAAGCCATCAAGATCGCTGAAGCCGTGCTGCAGTTCGGGCTGTTCAAAACCCAGATAGTGTAAGGCTGCACGGCTGTAGGACTCCCCGGCGGACTCAACCAAGGGGTTCGAAAGGGCCAGTGCGAGTTCGGCACGATGCCGGGCCGCCGCGTGCGGGTGTGAGCGAACGGCAGCGGCGAGCTCCTGGTGCTCCAGGAGGCTGACGCCGGGCTCCAATTCTCCGCGGAGCCACAGCTTCCGGGCTGCGCCATCGGTGACTACCAATGACTGGCTCAGTTTGGAGGAGAAGGCCACATCAAGGACTGTTCGCAGAAGTCCAGTGCAGGTAAATTCTCCGTGGGTTTCCCGATGTCCTTCCTGGCCAAGGTGATACCGCAACGGGTAACCAGTTTCCCTTACGACGCGACCATCATGATCAGCGGCTTGGTGGGCTAAGAAAGTGGGGCGTCGGCTACCGGATCGGCTCGGATGGGGCGTCAAGCATTCCACATGGGATGGCGTCTGAAGTATTGGTAACCCTGCGGCGAATGCAGCGGTTTCGCGGCAAAGAACGAGGCCAGGTATAGCTCGGGTGGCGGCCGCCAGGGTCCACGCGAACCGGTCCCAAGGCTTGGCCTCGACCCACTGGGAAGTTGGTACGTAGAACCCGCGCCGGATCCTCACAAGATTGCCGCCCATGAAGCTGCTGTGCACGGCGTCGGTTCTGCCTCCGGAGCGGAGGATTGCGGGTGTCTCGATGAGCCCGGAAGGAATGTCCATACGAAAACACTGAGGCAGAAAGCGACTCTTCCGGCCACCCTGATGTCCCTATGTGCAAAACAGGAGCTGGGGAGGACTGGTGGGGGCGTGGGCCTCCCGGCCTTGTTGGTCGGGCACGCCGTTGAACGGTGGGCGTGGCGAAGAAGGCCGGGACCGCGCCCGCGCCAGAAAGCCCGGAGACTACTGGAACACGGTCTGGATCGGCCCGCCCCCGGCTGAATCAACGATGGCCTGCGCCACTACACGGAGCTTGACGTTCCGGTTGCTGGAGGCTTTCTTGATGAGTTCCATGGCCTCGACCTGTGTGCAGCGGTTCTGGGCGATGATGATGCCCGTCGCCACGTCGATCACCGTCCGGGATTCCATGGCGGCCCTCAGGTTGGCCGCGGTTTGGCTGTGTTGCGCGATCAGCACGGCGAGCTGGAGGCCCTTGGATGCCTGTTGAACGTAGTCGTTGGCACGCTGCACGGCGGCTTGGTCGAAGGCGTGGGGCTGGTCTGAGTAGAGGTTAAGGCCAGCCATGGCGACCCCCTCGGACAGGGGGAATGGAACAGCCAGGACGGCGCGGACACCGTGGTCTGTGATGGCCTTGTTGTACTCGGGCCAGGTGTTGTCCTTCTCGAAATCCGGGATGTGGACCTGGGTGGCCTCGCGGCAGGCGTGAAGACAGGGCCCGTCCGCGAAGGAGTATTGGATTTCGTCGAGCTGGCGCGCGCGTTCACTGCTGCTGGCAACTGTGCCGGCGTTGCGCTGCCGCATCAGGGTGATGCCGCAATACACATCCTTTTCGGGAGTGCTGAACATGGCAGCTGAGTGCCGGGCCAACTCATGGAGAAAGTCCTCGACGTCAGGAGTGGCGAGCAGCAAGTCCTGGACCTCAGCCACCACGGAATTCGGCTCGAGGAGCTGTGGGTCTTCCATGTGTATCTCCGATCCGTGGCGGTGGCTACCTTTCGAGACTAACCTCCGGCACCCGTTGAAAGCCAATAGTAAGTGTGCTTCTCTTTTTAAGGAGTCTTGCCGTGGGCTCACCCCTCATCCGGTCAAAGGATTGAAGCCCATGCGTCAAACCCGACCTTTCGACGTCAGTACCAGGCCTCCGGTTGCCCCTGAAGGAAGCATCCGCCAAAGTTTTCAGGACAGCCTGGTCCTGGACCATCTCAATCTGGCCAAATCCATTGCGGCCAGGTATTCCGCCCATACCCACGACCTGGATGATGTCAGGCAGGTCGCCTACATGGGCCTCATCAAGGCCTCCCGAGGCTACGACGAGTCCAAGGGCGTCAGTTTTCCGGCCTATGCCGCCCCCACCATTGCCGGCGAGGTCAAGCGGTACCTCCGCGACCATTGCTGGGTTGTCAGGCCACCCCGCACCATCCAGGACGTTCGTCGCCAGGTGTTGGCCCGGACGGAGGAAATGACACAGGTGCTGCAACGGACGCCATCCCCGGAGGAAGTCGCAGAGGACCTCCGGCTGGAACCCTGCCAGGTGCGCGAAGCGCTGATGGCGGGCACCAGTAAGCGTCCGGATTCCCTGGACGCTCCCGCGGGGGAGGGCCGTGAGGGGTTGCAGGGTTCCCTGTCTGCTTTTGGCTGCCCCACTGACCGGTTGGAGGATGTGCTGGCTCTCCGGAATGCGATTCGTGACCTAAGGCCTGAGGACCGCCACCTGCTGTACCGGCGCTACTACCGCGAAGAGACGCAGTCCACCATTGCGGAGGCACTGGGAATGTCCCAGATGCAGGTTTCACGCAAGCTTTCCAAGGTCCTCGTCTCGCTCCAAACCAAACTTTTGGACGACGAAGTCCGGCTCCGGGACGGAACAGCCCTTTAGCTACACGACCACGGGCAGCTAGCAGTCCAGACGCTCCACGGCGTCCAGGACATCGCGCACGCTGACCGCCAGGAGTGCGGGGTCGGGGTCTGCGGAGAAGACGTCGCCGCGGCGAAGTTCGACGGCGGTCAGCACCACGTGCGGGCCCGGCGGCGGACCCCATTCCTCCGCGGGCGCGGGACCGAACAACACCACTGACGGGCGCTCGTAGGCAGAGGCAAGATGTGCCGCCCCAGTGTCAGCGGAGACCACCAGGCGCGCCTCTGCGATGGTGGCCGCAAACTCTGCGAGCCCCTGCCGCCCAGCCAGCAGGCCGTCGTCGAGGTTTGCTCCTTTGCGCTTGGCCAGGGCAGCCGTCTCGTCGGCGCGCCCGCGCTCTGACGTGCCGCCTGTGAGGACAATCCGGTGCCCTGCCGCAGCGAGTTGGACCGCGACGTCGGCGAATCGCTCCACCGGCCACAGCCTGCTGCCGTACGCAGCGCCAACATGGATCACTGTGGCGCCGGGACTTGGCGAAGGAACGGCGGGACGCTGCAGCCGGAAGTCCAGGGGATCGGCGTCAATCCCATGCCAATTCAGCAGCCTGGTCCAGCGTTCCCGCTCGGGTAACCCGGTGGACCAAGGAGGCCCCTCAAGGCCGGGCGATTCATGGGCGATCACCCGCCGGGCCTGCAACTCATCGATCCGCAGGCGGCTCTCGGCCCCGTTTCCATGCAGGTTCACGGCGATGTCCACCGCGCCCCGCGGGACCGTGAGGGGATCGTCGAGCCCCGGCGTGGGCAGGTGGTGGATACCCCCAACCAGCTCCAATGCTTCAGCGATCCAGGCCGGCGCGGCGTACAGGATCCGGTGGTCGGGGAATGCTCTCCGCAGTCCCCGGAGTGCCGGAACAGCGACCAGGAGGTCGCCAAGCTTCAGGGCGCGCAGGGCGAGCAGCAAGGGTTGTTCGGTGCTATCGACAGTGTCCATGGAGGCCTCCCGCTAGGAGTCTAGCGGCATGAAACTTCTCGCGACCGCAGTGTTTAGCGTCCGGAGAACTGGGGAACGTTGCGGGTATGGGAGGAACCGGAACGTTGAAGGCGGTCCTGTTTGACCGCGATGGAACACTTGTCGTTGACGTGCCATACAACGGCGACCCGAAGCTGGTGCAGCCCATGGATGGTGCCCTGTCCGCCCTCGAACGAGTGCGTCGGGCTGGACTGGCCACCGGAGTGGTAACCAACCAATCGGGCGTGGCCCGTGGACTGGTGACCCTGGACCAGGTCATGTCAGTGAATCAGCGGGTGGATGAACTCCTGGGCCCGTTCGATGTGTGGGAAATCTGCCCACATGGCCCGAAGGACGGATGCGACTGCCGCAAGCCCGCCCCCGGCATGATTCTGGGAGCCTGCAGCACGCTGGGTCTCTTGCCGGAGGAAGTCGCTTTCGTTGGCGACATCGGCGCAGACATGGAAGCGGCCGCCGCAGCGGGTGCCCGGAGTGTGTTGGTGCCAACGGACGTGACCCGGCACGAAGAAATCGCCGCCGCCCGCTTTGTTGCCGAGGACTTGGGCCAAGCAGTGGACCTCGTGCTCTCCGGGGCACTTGAAGAACAGGACACCCGTGTATGAGCCGGGTTTTGGTGGCCCGGCTGGACAGCATGGGCGATGTGCTCCTCTCCGGGCCTGCCCTGCGCGCTGTGGCGAACGGAAGCCGGCCCGATGGGAGCCGGCCGAATGACGTGGTCCTGCTGTGCGGACCTGAAGGCGCAAGCGCGGGCGGGATGCTGCCCGGCGTTACCCAAGTGCACGCATGGGCCTGCCCCTGGATTGTGAATCCCGCGCCCCCTGCCACGGAAGACACCACCAACGCATTGATCGAGTTCGTCCGCAGTTCCCGCATTGAGGAAGCCCTGATCCTCACCTCCTTCCACCAATCGCCGCTTCCGCTGGCGCTGTTGCTCCGCTTGGCCGGGGTCGGAAAGATCACGGGGGCTTCCACGGACTACGCCGGTTCGCTGCTGGACGTCCGGCTCAAACCAGGCGAGGACTTCCCCGAGGACCAGCCCGAAGCCGTCCGTGCCCTGGCGCTCGCCGATGCCGGAGGGTATGTCCTGCCCAACGGTGACGACGGCAAACTGCGGATCACGGCCGGCCCGGATCCGGACAAAACAGCTCAGGAACTGGCCAGCGAAGGCCCGTACATTGTGGTCCACCCCGGCGCGACAGCCCCCGCCCGGGCCTGGCCTGCGCTGCACAACGCAGCAACCGTGGAAGTCCTGCAAGCCTACGGACACCGGGTGGTGGTCACGGGGGGACCTGGCGAAACATCGCTCACGGCAACGGTCGCGGGGCCTTCGGCGAGGAACCTCGGGGGCGCAACCGACCTCCGCACGCTCGCAGCGGTACTCGCGGGCGCCGCCGTCGTTATTACGGGCAATACCGGTCCCGCCCATCTGGCCGCCGCGGTGGGCACCCCGGTGGTTTGCCTGTTCGCGCCGGTGGTTCCGGCGATCCGCTGGGCACCCTACGGCGTACCCATGGAGTTGCTGGGCGACCAGGAAGCCGCATGCAAGAACACCAGGGCCCGTACCTGCCCCGTGCCGGGGCATCCTTGCTTGAGCTCGGTCACCCCGGAGCAGGTCCTGGAGGCTGTCGAACGGTTGCTGGGGGGCGTGTCGTCGCTCTCCACCCGACGGAAGGTCTGGAAACCATGAGGATCCTGGTGTGGCACGTCCACGGCGGCTGGATGGAAGCGTTCGTCCGGGGCCGGCACGAATACCTCCTGCCGGCGTTGCCCGACGGCGGCCCTTGGGGTTTGGGGCGAGGGGGACGTGACTGGCCGGTCGCCGCCAAGGAAGTGGACCTGCGCACGCTGGACCCGGACAGTGTGGACGCCGTGGTCCTGCAACGGCCGGAGGAAATCGCAGCCGTCACCAAGGCCCTGCGCCGCCGCCCGGGGGTGGACGTTCCTGCGGTCTACCTGGAACACAACACCCCCAAGGGCGATGTCCCCTTTTCGCTCCATCCACTTGCCGACCAGGGAAGCATCCCTGTGGTCCACGTGACCCATTTCAACCAGCTCTTCTGGGATACGGGCTCGGCCCCCACTGCAGTGATCGAGCACGGGATTCCGGATCCGGGGCACCTCTACACCGGTGTGCGGGAGGAGATGGGCGTGGTGGTCAACGAGCCCGTCCGGCGTGGACGGGTCACCGGCACGGATTTGCTTCCGGGATTCGCCCGGGTTGGACCCCTGAGGGTCTTCGGGATGGGCACGGAAGCGTTGCCGTCCGCTTTGGACCTCGGCAGCCACGGCCTGGGCGGGGATCGACTCAGGATCTCGGGTGACCTTCCAGCCGCCCGCCTCCACCGGGAACTGGCCAGATGCCGTCTCTACCTGCACCCGCTGCGATGGACCTCGCTGGGACTTGCCCTGTTGGAGGCCATGCACCTGGGCATGCCGGTCGTTGCGCTCGCCACCACCGAAGCAGCCCGGGCAGTCCCGCACGGTACCGGCCTGGTGTCCAACGACGTCGACGATCTCCAAAAGTTCGCCCGGCGCCTCCTGGACGACCCGGACGACGCCTACGCGATCGGTTTGAGGGCCCGCCAGGCAGCACTTGAACGCTACGGACTGGGCAAATTCCTCCGGGCCTGGGACGAGCTCCTCGCCGATCTTCCCGCCAAGCATGGACAGCGCCCGCAAACCGGGCTCATACCGCGCAGCCACCACACCCAGGCCAGCCATGACACCGAGAGGATGCACCCATGAAAATCTCCATGGTCTCCGAACACGCCAGTCCGCTGGCCGCCCTGGGAGGTGTCGACGCCGGTGGACAAAACGTCCACGTAGCGGCGCTCTCTTCCAGCCTGGCTACCCGCGGCCACCACGTCACGGTCTACACGCGACGTGATGACCCCGATCTGCCGGCGAAGGTGCAGGTGGGGCCTGGACTCACTGTGGTGCACGTCGATGCGGGGCCCGCCCGGCGCATCCCCAAAGACGAGCTCCTGCCGTTCATGGGTGAGCTGGCGGACGGGATTTGTGCGGACTGGGGCGAGGACCTCCCGGATGTCGTGCACGCGCACTTCTGGATGTCCGGACTGGCCGCGATCCAGGCGTCCAGACGTGCCGGGGCCGCTGATCCCGTGCCCGTGGTCCAGACCTTCCACGCCCTTGGTTCGGTGAAGCGCCGCCACCAGGGCTCCGCGGACACCAGCCCACCGGCCCGGGCCTGGTTGGAGCCGTGGGTGGGCCGCACCGCAGACTGGGTCATCGCCACTTGCCCCGATGAAGTCTTCGAACTCAAGGCCCTGGGTATCAGCCGATCCAAAATCTCCATTGCCCCCTGCGGCGTGGACCTGACGCTGTTCCCCGGAACGTCCGACGCCGAACCCACCTCGCGCACGCGTCGGATCCTGAGCGTGGGACGCCTCGTGGAACGCAAGGGGGTGGACCTGATCATCCGCGCACTCCCTCTCCTGGCGGACGCAGGCTTCAACGATGTGGAGTTGCTGATTGTGGGCGGTTCCGGTGACGCGCTCACCCTGGAGGAAGACCCCGAAGCGCAGCGCCTCCATGCCCTGGCCAAGGAACTCGGTGTCGAAGACAAGGTGACCATGCGCGGACAGGTCCCCAGGGACGCGATGCCGGGTATTTTCCGCAGCGCCGACGCCGTGGTGTGCACCCCCTGGTATGAGCCGTTCGGGATCGTGCCGCTCGAGGCCATGGCCTGCGGGGTGCCCGTGGTCGCGGCCGCCGTGGGCGGACTCCGGGAGACCGTCGTCGACCAAAAAACGGGGCTGCATGTTCCGCCGCGGGACCCGGAAGCGATAGCCGAAGCACTGGGGAAACTACTCGCCGATCCTGCCCTTCGCACCGAAATGGGGCGAGCCGGCGCCCGCCGCGCCCGCTCGCGCTACACCTGGGACAGGATCGCCGCGGACACCGAGAAAGCCTACCGATCCGTCCTGGCTGCCGGCCTCTCCCGGCAAGCAGGCGATGGTGTGGAATCACTGGAAGGAACGGCCCTGTGACCATCAACAGCCCTGTGACCATCAAAAGCCCTGTGTCAGCCCCGGCACGGTGGACTCCCGAAACCGGCGGGCCCACCCACCAGAAAGCTGTGACAACGCACCTGGACAACGTCCTGCCCGCGCTTGAATCCCTGCGCTCGCAATCAGGGCGGTTGTGCGAATGGGGTACCGAACTCGCCAACCGGCTGTTGTCGGGCCAGCGGCTGCTGGCTGCGGGCAACGGCGGATCAGCTGCCGAAGCGCAGCACCTCACAGCTGAGCTTGTTGGCAGGTTCGACGACGAGCGGGCCCCTTTCTCTGCCATCTCCCTCCACGCCGAGTCCTCTGCTGTCACCGCGCTCTCCAACGACTACGGCTACGAGGAAGTGTTTGCCCGCCAGGTCAGGGCCCACGGCCGTGCGGGCGACATCCTGGTCCTCCTGTCCACCAGCGGCCGCAGCCCCAACCTGCTCAAAGCGGTGCGCGCTGCCAAGGAACGCGGCATCACCACCTGGGCCCTTACCGGAACCGGCCCCAATCCGCTCGCCGACGCCTGCGACCAGGCCATCACCGTGGACGCGATCGCCGCGAACGCGCAGGAAGGCCACCTGATCGCGGTGCACGCCGTCTGCCGGGCCTTCGACGCCGAGATCGCACGGCGGTCCGGCCCCTACACGGGCGGCCAGCCATGAGGATCACGGTGGTAGGCGACGTCCTCCTCGACGTGGACATCAATGGTGCCGCCACCCGGCTCAGCCCTGACGCCCCGGTGCCCGTGGTGGACGTCGCGGGCATCCGGCGCCGTGCGGGCGGAGCCGGCCTGGTGGCCACCGTCCTTGCCGGGGACGGCCACGACGTCACGCTGGTCACCGCGGTATCGGACGACGACGGCGCAAGCCACCTCAGGCGCGCACTGGCCGGCGTGTCGGTGCTCGCCGGCGACCCGCTGGCCCCTACCCCCACCAAGACCCGTGTGCGGATCGGGAGCCACCCGATGGTCCGTTTCGACGAAGGGTGTGCGCCGGCCCCCGTTCCGTCCAGCACCCCTGCAATGCTCGCGGCGATCACTTCCGCCGATGCGGTGGTCGTGGCGGACTATGGCCGTGGAATCACCGCCAACCCAGGGATTCGGGCGGCCTTGGCGGAGGTTGTCGGCCGCCTCCCGGTGGTGTGGGACCCGCATCCTGCCGGTTCGGAACCCGTGCCCGGAGTCGCCGTCGTAACCCCGAACCTGGCCGAAGCGCTCGCGTCCGCCAAAGCGGGGGGACTGAACCCCTCACGGACCGGTGCCGGCGAAGCCGCCGAGCACCTGCGGGAAAAATGGCAGAGCAATGCCGTGTTGGTGACCAGGGGCGAAGACGGGGCGGTGTTGGTCGAAACATCCGGTGGAACGGTGGACATCCCCGCGCCCAGGACATCGGTGAGCGATCCGTGCGGTGCAGGGGACCGGCTCGCGGGAAGCCTGGCCGTGTACCTGGGCCTGGGGCTCGAACTGCAGGAAGCCGCCGCGAGGGCCGTGGAGGATGCGTCGGCCTTCCTCGCCAAGGGAGGCGCGGCGGCGCTGCCTGAAGCGCCCGCGGTGAGTGCCGCCGTCGGACTTAACAACGTCGAACCGATACGCCCTGACAGCCACATCCGCGACGGCGTCCAACTCGCCCAATCCATCCGGGACGCGGGCGGAACGGTGGTGGCAACCGGCGGCTGTTTCGACCTGCTCCACGCCGGTCACGCCCGTACTTTGGCAGCCGCCCGGAACATGGGCGACTGCTTGATTGTCTGCCTCAACTCCGACGAATCCGTCAGCCGGCTCAAGGGTGCACACCGCCCCATCGTCAGCGTCGAGGACCGCGCGGAGTTGCTCCTTGCACTTGAATGCGTCGACGCCGTAGTGGTCTTCGACGAAGACACCCCCGAGGCCTGCCTCCAGGGGATCCGGCCCGACATCTGGGTCAAGGGCGGCGACTACGAACCCGACGAACTGCCGGAGGCCCGCCTTGTCGCGGGCTGGGGAGGGCGCTGCGTCACTGTGCCCTTCCACCCGGCACGCTCCACCAGCGGCCTGGCTGCAGCACTGGCCAAAGTCAGCTGACCCACGAGTTGGAAATCAACGAAAGGAACCGCATGAACACGCAAACACCTGGCCGCGTCATCGTCACTGGAGGCGGCTCCGGCCTGGGAGCAGCAATCGTGGAAGCCATCCGGGACGCCGGCGGTACGCCGTTCGTCTTCGACCGCGACGTCAGCAACGTCTCGGGTGCCAAAGCCCTGGAAGTGGACGTTTCCAACCGCGAAGCAGTGGAAGCTGCCGTTAAGGAAGCCGCCGACAGCCTGGGCGGCCTGGACGGGGTGGTCACCGCGGCAGGGATCGATCGTTGCGGGAAGCTGGGCGACGTCGCTGCGGAGGAATGGGAAAAGGTTATTGGAGTGAACCTCCTGGGTACCGTTTCCACCATCCGTGCGGCCCTGCCTTACCTCAAGGGATCCCGTGGCCGCGCGATCACCATCGCGTCGACGCTGGGCCTCAGGGCCTTGCCGGACGCCACCGCCTACTGTGCTTCGAAGTTCGGCGTGATCGGTTTCAGCCGGGCGCTCGCAGCGGAGACCGGGGGAGTCATTGGCGTCACCACCATCATCCCGGGCGGCATGAAGACCCACTTCTTCGACGATCGGGACGAACAGTACAAGCCGCAGGACGACTCCAAGCTCAATGACCCGGCCAACGTGGCCCAGGCAGTGGTGTTCGCACTCTCGCAGCCGTTCGGCAGTGAGGTGCGCGAACTCCTGATTACCCCCGCAGAAGAAGGCTCGTGGCCGTAAGGTCCAACACGTCCTGAACAACATCGGCCACGGCGATGCCCCTAATCAGGGTGTCGTCGTGGCCGCAGTGCGGCGCGGTCCAGCCCACTTGCGTTACATCCGCGCCGCAGCGTGGGCAGTGGGTCACCCACGACATGTGGACGCGGTGCAGGCCTCGTCCCCGCGGTGCGGCATTGAACGCGTTGCCCACCCAATAGATGCCAACGGTCGGGGTGCCCACGGCCTGCGCCAGATGCCGCGGACCGCTGTCGCTGGCAAGCATCACCGTTGCTTCGGCCAGGAGCGCCGCCAATTCACCGATGCCCAATTCGCCGGCCACTGACCGCAGTGCCTGCCGGTCCGTCGCCGGGAGTTGGCGAACCGCCAGCTCCGCGACTTCCTGGGCCAAAGCCTTCTCTGAGCGGTCGCCCACCACCAGCACCTGCGCACCTTCGGCCGCCAAGGCGGCAGCGGCATCGGCAAAGTTCGACGCCGGCCAACGACGCCGGGGATCGGTGGCACCCGGGTGGATAACCACCAAGGAACTCCGGGCTGGGTCCCGCAGGCCGGCAACGTCCTGCCGGTGGTCCGGGTGCGGCTGCAGCGGCGGTGGGACCACGGTGGGTGCCCCGGCGAGGCCCGCCACTTCCAGCCATCGGTCCGGTTCGTTCTGGTAGTAGACGTAATCGAGGTTCCGCTCCAGGGGCTGGGCATCCTTGGTGCGCGTGCCGACGGTGTGCCGCGCGCCCAGCTTGAGCAGGAAAGGATTGGAAAACCGTCCACCTCCGTGCATCTGGACGGCCAGGTCAAACGCTTCTGCGCGCATTGCCTCAAAGAATTGTTCCTGGGCGGCAACGTCTTCAGCGTCGTCGTCGAACCGCTCGCCGTTGCGGGGACCGTCGTGGACGCCGCGCGCCACAGGCAACATCACGACGTCGTCCACCGGCCCCGTGGTTGCGCCCGCGACTGCGGCATGGACAGGCGTCCCCAGGAGTGTGATGGTGGCATCCGGGTAGGCAATGTTCAGGGCATACAGGGCCGGGTAGGTATAAATCAGGTCCCCCAAGCCGCCACCCCTGAGGACGGCAATCCGCCTGACGTCGCCGAATTTTTCCAACACCGGTCCGATTCCGGGTGTGGGAGCCGTGGCCATGAGAACTTCCCTTCGTCGTCAATAGCGGAAACTCCAAGGCCGGCGTGTAAAGCCCGTGCCGCGGGGTACCTGTCGGGAACAGGAAACTGTCATCCAACCGGAAGGTACCCCATGGCACGCCTCTCCAATCAAGAAGGCCTGGCTGACTGGTTGCCAGCCCGCTTGGCCCAGGAACGTCCTGTTGTGACAGTCATCGGCGACTCCATCCTGGACGGCTGGTGGGATGGAACCATTGAACGGTTCTGCCGCGAAGCGCCCGCCCCGGTGGTCCAGGTGCAGCGCCGCGACTTTGCGCCCGGAGGGGCCGCCAACACAGCCATGAACCTGGCGGCGATGGGAGCGGAAGTACGGTTCGTCTCCGTTGTGGGAGAGGACGCCGCGGGCCTCCAGCTCCTCGAGCAGCTGGAGGATGCCGGCGTTGACGTTTCCCACGTCGTGTCACATCCGGAGATGGTCACCACCACCAAATACAGGGTCAGCAGCGGGGGACAAGTGATGCTGCGCTTGGATGACGCAGCCCCCGGGTTGCCGGTAGAAGGGCTCGAGGTGATGGCCGCGTTGGTGCCCGAGGCCATTGAGGGCGCTGCGGCCGTGGTGCTGTGCGATTACGGGGCGGGTGCCTTGTCAGGGCCGGTCCGCTCGGCGCTCCTTGGCCTGCTGGCACCCGCCAAGCGCCAGGACAGGCTGGTGGTTGTTGATGCCCACGATCCCGGTGCCTGGGCAGGGTTGAAGCCCCACCTCGCTACCCCGAATGCCCAGGAGGCCTCGCGGTTGCTCGGCGTCGAATTCCCGGGAGGTGCCGCGCGTTGCCCCTTCGTGGAGGCACATGCGGAGCAGCTCCTGCGCGCCTCCGGTGCGTCCGCCGTCGTCGTGACACTGGACCGGGAGGGGACGCTGACGGTGAAGTCCGGCCCCGACACCGAAGAGGTTGCCACCCACCGGACCTGGGCCCGTCCGCAAGCCGAGAAGCAGGCCTCAGGTGCGGGCGATACCTTCGTGGCTGCCTTGACCCTGGCCCGGGCGGCCGGTTTGCCGCTGACCACCAGCGTCGACCTTGCCCAGGCCGCTGCCGACGTCGTGGTCCACCGGCCAGGGACATCGGTGTGCACCACCGATGAACTGACGCATCACCTGAGCGGGTTCGCGGATACAGCGCTGACGGCAGGGGAGTTGGCCCGGCATGTTGAAGAGCATCGCCGTGAGGGCCGCAGGATCGTGCTGACCAACGGCTGCTTCGACGTCCTGCACCGTGGCCACACCCGCTACCTCAACCAGGCCAAGCAATTGGGGGACGTCCTGGTGGTCGCCCTGAACAGTGACTCATCCGTGCGGCAGCTCAAGGGACCGGACCGGCCCGTCAACCATGAAGCCGACCGGGCCGCAGTGATTGCTGCCCTCAGCTGCGTGGACCACGTAACGGTTTTCGACACTCCAACGCCTATTCCATTGATCGAGCTCCTCCGGCCGGACGTCTATGCCAAAGGCGGTGACTACACGCCGGAAATGTTGGCAGAAACGGCGGCTGTGGAACGTTGCGGCGGCACCGTGACCATCCTGGACTACGTGCCCGAGCACTCCACCACGGCCGTACTGGAACGCATCCGCTCCACGGGCGACAACCCGCAACCCTGAGGAATTCGCCATGCGCATTGTGATCACTGGAGCCACCGGACACGTCGGTACGGAAGTCTTGAAGCGGCTACAAGCGGCCCGTTCCGAGGAAGGCGCCGATCTTGAACTGGTGGGCGTGGTCCGCCGCCACCCTGACCAGGACGCTGCCCCGTACCGCGGCGTCGACTGGCGCACCTTGGACATCGGCGCCGCCGTGGACCAGCCGGCCTTGGATGCTGCATTGTCCGGAGCGGATGCCGTGGTGCACCTTGCCTGGTTGATCCAGCCAAACCACCACCGGGAAATGCTCCGGCAAACCAACGTGGCCGGAACGGCCCATGTTTTGGCTGCGGCACGGAAAGCCGGGGTTCGGCACATCGTGTGTGCGTCCTCGGTGGGAGCTTACTCGCCTGCTCCCAAGGACCAGCGAACCCAGGAGGGCTGGCCCGCGGCGGGGATTCCGAAGTCGCACTACAGCGTGGATAAGGCTGCGCAGGAGCGGCTGTTGGACGATTTCGCCAAGGACAATCCGGAGATTGTGGTGGCCCGGCTTCGTCCGGCATTGACCTTCAGTGCAGGAGCCGGGAGCGAGGTAGGGCGGTACTTCCTGGGCCGGATCCTGTCACGCTTGGTGCCTCCCAAACCGTGGTTCCCCCTGCTGGCCCTGCCCGAGGAACTGGTGTTCCAGGCGGTGCATGCGTCCGACGTCGCCGACGCCTACTGGCGTGTCCTCGAGCACAGGGCGGAGGGTGCCTTCAATATCGCCGCAGAGCCTGTCATCGACCCCAATGCCCTGGCATGGACCTTCAACGCCCGGCGGCTGCTGCCGTTCCCGCTCCCGGTGCTGCGCGCCGTCGTCGAGGTCAGTTGGCGGCTCCGCCTCCAGGCGACCGACGGCGGCTGGGTGGACATGGCCGCGAACGCGCCCATCATGGACACGGGACGCGCACGCAGGCTGCTGGGTTGGTCGCCGAAGCATTCATCGCTGGAATCCCTGGCCGAAATGCTGGACGGGCTGGGGACGGGGAAGGGTCGGAAAGCGTCACCGCCGCTCAAGCCCCGCTGACTTACTCGGCGGACAACACCACGGTGAGGATCCGCCGCAGGCTCATGGCCACCGACGCCGGTGCGTTCACCGGTGACTGTCCCGCGGCGGCCTCGGCCACTGCATCGCTCAGCGCGGATATCGAGTCCTTCGCCTCCGTCAACAGAGTGCCGAGTTCATCCGATTCGCCGTCCCGCCAATGGTCAATGACCAGGGCCGTGGACTCCAATGCGTCCGAAAGGTAGCCCACCACGGCGTCGGGGATGACCGTCCCCGCGTCCCTCTCCCAGATGGCGCTCGCAAGGACGTCGGTGATGTCCTGCACGTGGAACGTGAGCCGTTCGAGTGTCCGTAAACCAGCCAGGTCCCCAGGCAAACGGGTTGCCAAGCGGCGAGAGCGTGGGTTCGCCTTGGCACTCAGTTCGGCTTGGTGGACAGCAGTCCGGACTTCGGCGGCCGTCAGGGAAAGCTCGTCACTCCTGCTGGCCCACGCTTCATGGTTGGGTGGCCACGATTCCTCCATGGCCCGGGCCATGTCCTTGAGCTGCCGGGAGAGGGCGCCCTGGTGCCCACTGATGGCGGGGTCGATCGCGTCCAGGTGCAGCGGGGGAATCACCAACCAGTTCACGGCGAATCCCACCGTCACCCCCAGGGCCATTTGGAGGACGTACCCGAAGGAGAAGCCCTCTGCGTTCGAGCCGCCCAGCACCAGCACGAACAGTGCAGCCATGGGGATCCAGTCCGAACCCGATCCCAGGCGTGGAAGTCCTCCGATCAGCACTCCCAGCCCTACCACCAATGCCACGGAGAAGGAGTTGGGTTCGGCAAAGGAAGTGACAACGAAAGCCATGCCGATCCCGAGGACCAGCCCGGCGAGGCTCTGCAACCCGTGTTTGGCGGAGTCCGCCACGGTGGGGTGCATGCTGACCAGTGCGCCCAACGGTGCGTAGTAGGGGTAGGCCGCGGCAGGACCGGGCATGTAGGGGGCAAGCCACCAGGCAAGACCTGCTGCAACCGCTGTTTTGGCAGCGAACAGGAGCCGGTGCCTGGTGATTGTTTTCCGAAGCGCGGGGATCAGCCGCCGCCTGTAGGGCATGTGGCTCATCGGTCCAACGTTCGCAGGTATTCCTGGAAGTGTCGAGCGGGATCATGCTGCATGTGATGCGACCATCTTTTCAAAATTGCGCGATTAGAACAGCGGCAAGCGGGTACACAACCATTGATAGTAACGATACTTACTATCCCGGCTGCTGTCCGCAGCCTGCCAACTGTGGAAAGAGAGCGACAATGACTGAGAGCCAATCGCCGCAGGACGGAAGCTTCGCGGCACCAAGGAACGGCGGCACCGCGGGTACCGAACCGTTTACCGGAAGCTACCTGGACTCGCCGGACGTGGAATTCGACACCGCAGGAACCACCACCAGCGCTCCGGGCACCGGAACTGACAACTCCGGCAAGGTTGACGCTGCAAAGCAGGAAGCCGCAGGAGTGGCCGGCGCCGTCGGTGATGCTGCCGGTGGAGTGGTCGATACCGCCAAGACCGAGGCTGGCCACGTGGCCCAGGAGGTCAAGGTGAACGCCCGGCAACTGCTCACCCAGACCAAGGGCGAGTTGTCCGACCAAGCACAGGCCCAGCAGCAGCGCGTTGCCGAAGGCCTGCGCTCCATCTCCGACGAACTGTCCACCATGGCCAATTCGACGAATAACGGTGGTGTCGCCACGGACTTGGTCCAGCAGGCGGCCCAGCGTTCGTCCTCGATTGCCCACTGGCTGGAGAGCCGGGATCCCGGTTCCCTGCTGGACGAAGTCAAGGGCTTCGCACGCCGCAAGCCCGGAACCTTCCTGTTGCTGGCCGCCGGAGCCGGTGTCCTCGCCGGTCGTCTGGGTCGTGGCATGGCAGGCGACGCCACCGAATCCGCCTCAACCAGCGGCACTGCTGCTGCCGGGACGCCGCGGGCTGCGTATTACCCCACCCAGGGCGTGCCCTCCCAGGGCGGCGCCGTTACCCCGCCGGCCGTTGACCTGCCGGGACCCACCACTACCACCGCGGGATACGGTTCGGCCACCACCACCGGATACGACGCCGGAACCACGGGATACGACGCTGGAACCACGGGCGGCTACGACGGATCCACGCTTCCCTACCCGGAGACCGACGCCGGCGGCGTCAAGGCGCAGGGCGACCCGCTGGCTGGCCCCCTTGATCCCGACGGCCTTGAGCGCCCCGACGATCCCCAGTACGGAGGTCACCGATGAGTAGTCCTGCCGACCTGCCTCCCACAACAACCGCGCACGAGAAGGCTGAAACCCTTCCCCTGGGCGAGCTGTTGAGCGACCTGACGCGCGACGTTTCCACGTTGATGCGCCAGGAAGTGGAGCTGGCCAAGGCGGAACTCAAGGAGTCCGCCACCAAGGCTGGCAAGGGCGCGGGAATGCTGGGCGGTGCAGCTTACGCCGGCCACATCACCGTACTTTTCCTGTCCATTGCCCTCTGGTGGGCTTTGGGCCAGCTCATTGGCCTCGGATGGTCCGCCGTTGTTGTGGCGGTTATCTGGGGAATCGTCGCTGCCGTGCTGGCCTCCATGGGCCGCAAGGAACTGAAGACCATCAACGGCATGCCGCGTACGGCCGAAACCGTCAAGGAAATACCCCCCGCTTTGAAACCGAACACTGAGGAGACACGATGACGCAGAACCCCGACGCCCTGCGCGCCGATATCGAAGAAACTCGCCGGCGGCTGAGCACCAACGTTGACGCCGTGGCGGATAAGGTCACCCCGTCGCACATCGTCAACCGCCGGGTGGACAGGATGAAGACGGCCGTGTTCGGTGCCCGCGACGACGTCTCTGATGCTGCAGGCAACGTCGCGCACCGGGCCGGGGATGCCGTTTCAGGCGTCGCTGACAATGTCTCCGGTGCCGTCTCGGATCTGGGCGACGCACCGCAGGTGCTGAAGAGCAAGGCCCAAGGCAGCCCGATCGCCGCGGGGCTCATCGCCTTCGGTGCAGGCCTCTTGGTGTCAGCGCTGTTCCCGCCGTCGGAGAAGGAACGCGAAGCCGCCCACGCCCTTAAGGACGCGGCCCAGCCGCTCACCGATGAATTGAGCCACGCTGCGCAGGAAGTGGCCGAGCACCTCAAGGAACCTGCCCAGGACGCGATGCAGAACGTCAAGGACAGCGCCACCGAAGCAGCGGCAAACGTCAAGGACGAAGGGCAGGCCGCGGCCGCCGACGTTCAGGACCGCGCCACCGCAGCAAAGGACAACATCAGCAACCAGTAGTCCGCTGATTTAGCCAAGCGAGTGACAGCAAACGCCCTTCTGACCGTTCTGAAGGGCGTTAGCTGTCACTCAGTTCTGCTTTAAGGGGTGCGTCAGCGCACTTCCAGGATCATTTGCAGCAAACGTGCGGCGGCCGGGCGGGCTGCATGCTCTTCGGCCCACTGCGCGCGGGCCAGCGTCTTGCTGACCGCCTGGGTGGAGATGCCAAGTTCCTGCGCAACCGTCTTCTGCTGGCCGCGTACCCCGGGCGTCAACAGGTCCAGCACGCGCCATTCCGCGGCACTTCGGTGTTGCACAATGTGCCCGAGGAGCCGCAGCACAGCCTCGGCTTCGGAGGCCAGCGCCGTGAGGGGGCCGTCCACCGCCACCGGAATGCGTTCCTTGCCGTTACGCAAACGGTCCACAGCCCGTCGGGCATAGACGAGCCCATGCCCGGAAGCATCCCGGACCAGGTTGGGCATCGGCTCGTTGATCGGCCCCACCCCGATCCCCACGTACCACTGGCTGGACCGAAGGGCGATCAACGCCGTCTCCACGGCCTGATGGCTGGACTCGACAATGCCCTGCACTTCATCCTCCACCGAACGGTCGAAATCCAACCGCGCTGGTATGTGGCGAAGGTCCTTGAGCAACTGGGGCACAAGGTCGCCGTCGCGGCGGCTGTCGCGTTGGTTGATGGTGAGAGTGAACATAGTGGATCACATGCTACCGGCTGGTAGCGGCTCTGCAAGGGGAAAATTTGCCTGTTACTTTGTCTGGAGCGGCGCTTCCGGCTAGCCCAGTGCGGTGCGTTCGGTCAGCACGACGGCGGGAAGCGCGCCTGCCGCTGCAAGGTCGGCGCCAGGTATTCCGGTCTGGCGCAAACAGGTGTGGACCGCGCCCACCATGGCTTCCAGGTCTTCGTTCGTGGCGAACACCCAGAAGGTTTCGCGTGCCCGGAACACCAGTGCGTTGACTCCGCCTGCTCCCAGCGACACCTTCTGCTTCGCCACCAGGCGCCGCTCCGGATCAGTGCCGTCCAGGGTGGTCACCACTTTGAGGGACGCGGGAGCTATGTCAGCCCAGGGGAACAGCAGCAGGGTGTGTTTTTGAGAGTATTTGGCGACTATCCCGCCGTCGAACACCAAGAGCTTTCGGAAGCTGCCCAGCAACGTCATGGACCAGAGCACAAGCCCGGTGAGGATGCTGGTGAGGACATAGAAGAGGGGATCGTTGAAGTGGCCGGCCTCCCGCGTGGAGCGGATGGGGCTGACGAACTCAGCGATGGCCCCGAACACGAACCCCACCACCAGGCAGGGAACAAGGACCTTCCAGAAGATGCGCCGGGAAGAAGCTACGTAGCGGAGCCGCCCAAGCTGGGGTTCCAGCCGCCGCTCGACGCGGCGGACCAGCCAGTTACGGCCGCGCATCCGGCCGCTGGCCGTAAAGGTTGGGGAGGCCTTCCTGTTCCGCGGCTGCGGCTTTTTGGGCGGCGGCAGCTTTGGGGTCCGGGATTGGCGGCATTCCTTGGGCCAGGCCGGAGCGACGGTCGATGGCGGCGAACTTGGGATCCCAGGTGTCGCCCGATCCGCCACTGAAGGCTGCGGCGATGACCATCACCACGAAGAACGGGAAGAAGGACCAGCAAATGGCCCGCCAACCACCCAACCAGGCGCCCGCCGTCGTTCCGTCCTTGATCCGCACGGAGCGCATACCGGCAGCGGCGTCGCCGACGCTTCCCACGGTTCCCCAGATCATGCCGTAGACGAACAGGCCAACGAACCACAGAACCACGTAGATGGTCAGCCAGGCGCCGTCGTTGTAGCCCAGCGCGGAGCCGCTGTTCATCATGGATTGACGCACTACGGCAGCAATGACCGCCAGCACGGAGTACCCCACCAGGAATACGATCGCATCCAGGACCCGGCCCCAGAAATGCGCGGTCCCCGAGGCTTTGACGAAGTACGCCCAGGTGTCGGTGTGGCGCCGGACGGCACGGCCGTTGGCGGCGTCAACCAGTCCGGTGGCGGTGGTGGACTTCGGATTGCTCATGAGGGGC
This sequence comes from Arthrobacter sp. LFS091, assembly GCF_047977885.1. Lineage (NCBI taxonomy): Bacteria > Bacillati > Actinomycetota > Actinomycetes > Micrococcales > Micrococcaceae > Arthrobacter > Arthrobacter sp. LFS091. Next base: position 20,750 of record NZ_JBFPFP010000003.1, on the reverse strand, counting down.
TTTCGGCTCGACGGCGGTAGGCAGCGTGGGTGGGAATCGTCAGGCCAGTCCGGCGAGCCCGCCGAGGACGCTGGCCAGGGATGCCTGGGACGTTTCCTTCAGCTCAAGGGTGACGGTCTCGCCTGTGACCCGGGGTGTCAGGACGCGGACGCCCGACGGGCCCGTGTAGACGGTAACGGTGGGAAACTCGTCTGTGTCGGCGTTGAATGCCACCACGTTGCTGGCAGCCTGGGTGTCTGCAAGTGCGGTGGCCGCGTGCTCCTCGAACTGGGGTTCCGTGTACACGGTCGGGGCGGTGTCGCGCTGGGCTGCCTTCTCCGGGTCCACGAATTCGGCCAACCGGGGCACCAGCTGTTCGCGGGTCACGGCGGTGAAGCCGTGGAGTCCGCCTTCATCCACTTCTTCGAGGAGGGCGCCGTCGTCATGGAGGTAGCCGTACAGCCAGCGCTTGCCGGTGGATACGGTGCGCTCAATGGAGATCACGCTGCTGCCGCTGCGCCGCAGGGTCAGGGCGCCGGTGATGTCCTCTGTTGCATGGAGACGGGAGGGCTCCGTCTCGCCCTCAAAAATCACCGGGTACACGAGCTCCTTCGCCAGCAGCCCGCGCAAAGCGATGGCACACATCAGTTCCTTGTTGGCATCCTGGGCAGAGAGCCAGGGCGTGGCCACCAGTTGCTCATGCTGGACGCCGTCCAGGGCCACCACTTCTTCGTCGGTCAACGTGGGCAGCGGCGTTCCCGTGGCAGTGGCTGATGCCAGTACCTTGGCGGCGGCCTCAATGTCCCGCTGGGTCCATTTCATGGTGCTGGTGGTCATCCGAATATCCCTCCGACAAAGTTTCCAACTGACTTGGCGGCATTACCGACCCCGTCTGCCACCTTACTGCCTACGTCCTTGGCGAAACCCGCCACCTCCTTGGCGCCGTCGGCTATGTAGCTGCCGGGGTTCCGCGCGAAGTTGGAGATGGAGTCCCAGTTGTCCGCTACGAGGTTGCCCAGCGCCCATGCTCCGGCAACGATTCCGGCCCCGATCACGATCGGGGCACCGATGGGTCCAAGAAGCGCAGCGCCGCCGGCGGTCATGAGCATGATGCTGCCCACGCCGCCCACCACGGACAGGCCTCCGGCTACCCGGTCGCCGGTACCGCGCCAGCCGTCGTGCTCGGGGTTGATCATGTCGCTGATGCCGCCCACGATGTTCAGCGGTGCGGCCAATGCGCCCGCCACGCGAAGGCCTTTGGAGAACTTGCTCGCGTCCTGGAACGCCTGGCTGTAAGGGATGTTGGCTTTGAGGTCCGTGAGGACGTCGGTGACTTTCTCGCCATTGCGCAACGCCGTCAGGGCATCGCGGACAACGGTTCCGCCGGCACGCCAGTTGGTGAGGACTTCGCGCGTCTTGACCCATTCCGCGTGGCCCAGCTTGCCGTACTTGTAGGCCGTCCAGAGCTGGGCTGCCAGGTCCTTGACGCCCATGCCGCTGTCGTAGACGTCCTTCAGGACTCCCACAGAAGTACCGGAGCCGTCGTTGTGGCTGGCGAATTCCTGCTGGTTGGCGTGCTTCTTCAGCTGGCTCGCGTTTTCGCGCAGCATGTTTGCGGCCTTCATCAGGCTCTGCCGGTGCTGGCTGTTCCACTCGCCCTTGAACACTGTGGCGTCCCTGCCCTGCCACGCCGTCGTGGAGTTGATGGCATTGGACAATTGCGTGCCTTGCAGGCTGATGGCGTCGGCAGCTTTGCCCATGACGCCTGCCAGACTGCGAAGCTGTGCGATGTCCGCACCGTAGAACCCAGCCATGAGGTACCCCCTGTTTACATGCAGTGAAAAGTCTCGTCCCAGCCTAAAGGGACCAACGGCATGTCGCGATGGGGAGCGGTGCCCATCCATTCGTTAAAGAACGACGGCGGCTGGTGGGGTTCACGGGGAACCGCACCAACCGCCGTCGTACGTTAAAAACGCAAAAATCAGTGTCCCGCAGCCGGAACGTAACGCTTGATGGAAGCTTCCAGCTCGGCTTCGGCAGCGGCGCGGTCGCCCCAGCCCTCGGCCTTGACCCACTTGCCGGGCTCCAGGTCCTTGTAGCGCGTGAAGAAGTGCTCGATTTCCTTGATCAGGAACTCGCTGACGTCGCTGACTTCCTGGATGTGGTCGAAGCGTGCGTCAACCGGGACGCAGAGGACCTTGGCGTCTCCGCCGCCGTCGTCGGTCATGTTGAAGACGCCGATGGGGCGGGACTCAACGATGACGCCCGGGTGGAGGTCGAAGTCCTGCAGGAGCACCAGTGCGTCCAAAGGATCGCCGTCTTCGCCCAGGGTGTTCTCGAAGAAACCGTAGTGCGTGGGGTACTGCATGGAGGTGAACAGGACGCGGTCCAGGCGGACACGGCCGGTTTCGTGGTCAACTTCGTACTTGACGCGCGATCCCTTGGGGATCTCGATGGTCACGTCGTGCTTCATGGAATGCTCCTTGACGGGTGTGGGTGGGGCGTCGCTCCGCCGAAGCGGCCGTCACGGGTGACGGTGCCTCAGGCAGGCTGCTCAGCCCGGGGCTGGCGGCAGGCAAAATTGCAGCCGGTGCCGCCGACTACTATTGAGGATATAGCGAGAGGCCCGGGTTTCTTGAACCGGCGGGGACAATTCAGGACTGACAGGATCAAGCAACTTCCATGATGGGCGTTAAAAACGGGGATGCCCGCGCGGGGTTATCCGCGACGTGGGGGCGCTTGAAATGGCCGGTGCTTTTGGCCTCAATCCTGCTGTGCCTCGGTGCCGTTGTGGTGGCCGGGATGATGCCCGGGCTGCTTTCACTGCCCAAACCAGAAGCCTCAGTGCCCGCCTGGCAGCTGGAACCCGCCCATCTTTCCAATGCCAGCGGGGTCCTTCCCTTGGACGCAAACGCCCCGCTCCCGACGTCCGCCGAAGTCACGGCACTCCTCGATGCAACGTTGAAACCGGACGGCGCGGGCAGCATCAGCGGGGTGGTCATGGACGCTTCCACCGGCAAAGTCCTCTTTGACCGTGATGCGGCAGCCAACCGGATCCCGGCGTCGAACATGAAGCTGCTGACCGCCGTCTCAGCACTAAAAGCACTCGGCCCGGACGCGCGCTTCACCACGCGGGTACTGGGATCCGCAAATCCCTCCACGGTTGTACTGACTGGGGGAGGGGACGTGCTGCTGGGTGCTTCCGCCTCCGATCCCAACGCCGTGTTGGGCCGGGCCGGCCTGGCATCCCTGGCCGCAGATACGGCCACCGCGTTGACGGCCGCCGGAGTCAAGGGGCCCGTCACCGTCCAGGTGGACGACACCCTGTTCAGCGGCGCACCCCTTAACCCGGCCTGGAGCCTGGACGACGTCGCCGCCGGCGAGACCGCACCCCTCTTTCCGCTCGCGTTGAATTCGGGCCGATACTCGCCAACCGTGATGACCGGGCCCCGTCCACAGGATTCCGCTGTCACCACCGCCCAGGCCTTCGCCGAGCAGCTGGCCGCTGCCGGCGTCGCGGTGAGTCCCGGCGTCGAACGCGGCAGGGGCCTGCCCACCAAGGTGCTGACCGCAGCTGAGTCGGCCACTGTCAGCGAGCAGGTGGACCTCATGCTGGAGACCTCGGATAATTTCCTCGCCGAGGCCTTGGGGCGGATGACCGCAGCCGCGTCCGGCAAGGAAACCACGTACGACGGCGCCACCGCGGCCGTGCGGCAAAGGCTGGCGGAGCTGGGAATCGCCACGGATTCGATGCAGTTGGCTGACGTATCCGGCCTTGCCCTGGAAAACCAGGTCAGCGCCCTGCAGTTCGTCCAGGTCGTCCGTGCAATCACCAGCGGCCCGGACCTTTCCCTCAGGGCGGCACTGGACGGCTTCCCGATCGCAGGGCTGACCGGCACCCTGGATAACAGGTACGTGGACGCCAGCACGGCCGTGGGTGCTGGCCTGGTCCGCGCCAAGACCGGGACGCTGAATTCCGTGATCGCCCTGAGTGGGTACGTGGTGGATGCGGATGGGCGCCTGCTGGTGTTCTCGTTCATCGGCAACGGGCTCGAACCGGGTGCCGCCGGAAACAAGGTGGCCATGGACCGGGCAGCGTCAGGCCTGGCTTCGTGCGGCTGCCGCGGCTGAAGCTCCGCGTCCAGCGAACTTAAGGGCTCATTGTCAGCCGCGTGTGGTGTGATGGTCCGTATGGTGTCATCTGCCCGCGATTCGTCAGCAGGGGCCCAGTCCCTGATCAACTGGGACCTGGCTGCCTCTACGGCTGGCCGGCTTGCCCCTCCAGGTCCTGAGCTCAGCGCAGGGGAGATTGGCAAGGCGGTGGATAACCTGCGTTTCAACGCGGACATCTCCGTCCCCCACGTGCACGACATCACCGGCCTGGACGCTGCGAGGGACCTGAGGGACTCCCACGTCCTGGTGGTGGACCGTGCCTCCTGGTCCAAGGCCAACACGCAGAGCTTCGCCGTGATGCTCCAGCCCGCGCTGCAAAAGATGCTGGAGAGCCGCAGCAGCGTGGCCATGACCCCTGCAGCCGCAGCCGCCAGTGGTGCCATCACCGGCACGCAGCTTGGGGCCGTCCTCGCTTTCCTCTCCAGCAAGGTCCTGGGGCAATACGACCCCTTCGCGGCCCTTGCCCCGGGCGCCAACGTTCCTCCGGGCGGCCGGCTCCTGTTGGTGGCACCCAACATCATCTCCGTGGAGCGCGAACTCAACGTCCACCCCGACGATTTCCGGCTCTGGGTCTGCCTCCATGAGCAAACCCACCGCGTACAGTTTGCCGCGGCGCCGTGGCTCAGGCATCACATGCTGGACGAGATCGAAAAGCTCAGCGGCAACCTGCTGGGGAACATGGACTCCCTGGTGGACCGGGCCGGGGCCATCGCCAAATCGCTTAAGGATCGCAGTCCCTCAGACAAAGTGCCCGGCCGTGGGGCCATCCTGGACCTGCTCCAGAACCCCGAGGAAAAGGCCTCCCTGTCCCACATCACCGCCGTGATGAGCCTCCTCGAGGGTCACGCCAACGTGGTGATGGACGCCGTGGACGCCAGCATCGTTCCGTCCGTGCGGACCATCCGCCAACGCTTCAACGACCGCGGCAAGGAACGTGGCGTGGTGGAGAAGTTCATCCGCAACCTCCTCGGCCTGGACGCCAAGATGCGGCAATACACGGACGGCGCCAAGTTCGTCCGCGAAGTTGTTGCCGTGGCCGGGATGGAGGGCTTCAACAGGGTCTGGGACGCGGCCGAACATCTTCCCACCGAAGAGGAAATCCATAACTCCAAGCTGTGGCTGGAGCGGATGGGGCTTTGAGCTTGTCCCATGAATTGGCCGCCTCTGCTGACACGGCGGGCGACCCTCCCGTTGCGGCGGCCACCACTGGTAGGGGACGACGGCGGCCAGGGCGTCTGGCGCCGGTCGTCGGCAAGGCGCGGAAGCAGTTGCAAAACGCACTCGCCGCTGCCGGCTACCCCGAGCGTGTGCTCGTCGCATGCAGCGGCGGACCGGATTCGCTCGCGCTCGCAGCGGTCGCTGCCTACTTTGCCCGGCGCGGACACGTGGATGGCCGTCCGGTATCCGTAGCAGCGGTGGTGGTTGACCACCAGTTACAACCCGGCTCAGCTGAAGTCGCTGCCCGGACCGCATCGGCGTTGCGTGAGCTGGGGCTCGCGCCGGTGGAAGTGCGCACCGTGGACGTCGCTGCCACCGGATTTGGCCCCGAGGCCGCTGCCCGGGACGCACGCCACGCAGCCCTCGACGCCGCCGCCGACGACCTCGGTTGTGCTGCAATCCTCCTGGGCCACACCTTGGACGACCAGGCAGAACAGGTGCTCCTGGGGCTGGCCCGGGGTTCCGGAACCCGTTCCCTGGCAGGAATGCGGCCCTCCCGCGGCCGCCTGCTCCGGCCTTTCCTGGGCCTTCGGCGTGAAGAGACACTGGAGATCTGCGAGGTCGAAGAACTGGATCCCTGGCATGATCCGAGCAACGCTGATCCCGCTTATGCCCGTTCACGCACACGGGTGGAGGTCATGCCTGTCCTGGAAGAGAAACTTGGGCCGGGAGTGGCCGAGTCCCTTGCCCGGACGGCCGCTATCCTTCAGCAGGACGCAGATTTCCTGGAGAACCTGGCCAACGAGACCTATCTCTCACTTGTCCGGCGCGAGGATGGGGACGTGTGGCTACCCGAGGACGCCGTCCGGGAACTGCCGGCGGCCCTGAGGTTCCGCGTCATCGCCAAAGCTGCGTCCGACGTCGGGGGCCAGCAGCCCGGCTACGGGAGGCTCCAAGCCGCGGAAGCGTTGCTTCGCCGGCAGGGATCCGCCGGTCCGGTGGAACTCCCCGGGCACGTCAGCGTATTCCGTTTATCCCTCAGCGATCTGGAACAGGAGCGGCGGGGCCTTCCAGGTTCTGCGGCTGCCGCTCCGGGGGCCGCGACCACCTCCGCGGGCCCGGATTCGGCCGAAGCCGGTCCCCGCGATGCCGCCCGCTGTGGGAAGCTAGTATTCCGGCATCAGAAACCGTCCCAACAGTAGCCGCACCCGAGCATCAAAACAGGAGCCATTGGTGGATTCAAACGACGTCCAGGCAGATCTCAAGCACGTTCTTTACACCAAAGAGCAGATCCAGACACGCATCGCGGAACTCGCGGCGCAGATCGACAAGGACTACGAAGGCCGCGACATCCTCGTCGTCGGCGTCCTCAAGGGTGCGGTGATGGTCATGGCTGACCTGGCACGCGCGCTGCACAGCCACGTCAGCATGGACTGGATGGCCGTCTCTTCGTACGGTTCGGGAACGCAGTCCTCCGGCGTGGTCCGGATCCTCAAGGACCTGGACACTGACCTCATGGGCAAGGATGTCCTGATCGTCGAGGACATCATCGATTCCGGCCTGACCCTTTCCTGGCTCAAGTCCAACCTCGAATCCCGCGGCACGGCCAGCGTCGAGATCTGCACGGCATTCCGCAAGCCGACCGCCGCCAAGGTGGAAATCGACGTCAAGTACGTCGGCTACGACATCCCCAACGAATTCGTCGTGGGCTACGGCCTCGACTACGCCGAAAAGTACCGCAACCTGGACTTCGTCGGCACGCTGGCCCCGCACGTCTACGAGTAGACAACACCGCGCCGCACCACTTCTCACCGCCGCTCTCCGCCGCCGCACCACTTGCCGCTTTCCGCACCCACAACCACTGGTGCGCTGGGCGGCAAAGGGTGCGGCGTGTGCGCTTAACGGGGGCGACGGGCGGCAAAGGGCGCATGATTGAGCTGTTTCCGCCCTCGGATGGCTGCCCTGCGCGGAGCTAAACTGAAATATGACCGGTGCCCCCGCCCGTCCATTCCTTTGGCTCGTCGTCGTGGCGACCATCCTTACGGGATGCACTCCTTCTTCCGGTGCCGGGGAAATCGTCTCCGCTCGGCCGCAGGCATCCATCACGGCAACCCAGCCGCAGGGCGGGCCCGCACCGTCATCGCCGCTCCCGGGCGATTCGCAGACAACAACCCAGCCGCAGGCCGCGCCCGCACCGCCATCGCCGCTCCCGACCACAATCCCGGCCCCGCCCGCCGTACCCCAGCCGTTTGCCCTCAACCTGTACCAGGAGGGCGATTTCGTGCCGCAGTACACGTTCGAATGGTGCGTTGCGGCAAGCATCCAGATGGCTCACAACCTGGTGGATGCCACGGGCGGTGGCGCATGGACTGCTTCTGCGCAGCAAGGAGAGCTGTGGGAAATGGCCAGGGCGAGATCATCGGATTCGTTCAACGGGGCCAACCCCTTTGGCTGGGCGCAGGTACTCACTGAGGTTGGAATGGGTCCTTACAAAGTGGTGAGCGTAGCCCTTTACGATGACGCACTCCGGACCGCGGCCAAGGCGATCACCGAAACCGGCCGACCCGTGGGCTTAGTGATGTGGAGTGGCCGGCATGCCTGGGTGATGAGCGGTTTCGAATCCATGGGGGATCCTCGGGTCTTCGCTGACTTCTCGGTCACGGGGGTTCGTGTTCTGGATCCGTTGTATCCGTACGGTTCCGGTCAGTGGGGGCCATCCCCGGAACCCAATAGCCTGGTCAGTCCTGCGCAATTGGCCACCCAGTTCGTGGTCCGTGAGCCACGGCGTTGGAGCAGTCAGTTGCCCACGGGCTACTTGCTGGTGCTGCCGGTTGGCGCCGTCAGCGGTTAGGGAGCCACTTACGCCGCCCGCCGGGATCTCAGCCCACCATCATTCAAGATCCGGGCGAAGGTTCGAGGATTCATCATTTCCGTCCAGTCCCAGCGAATGACGGTCAGGCCGAGGGCCCGCAGCGCGTTCTCACGGGCCTTTTCGGCCATCACTGCTTGCTGAATGGTTTGTTGGCCCCGCAACTTGCTGCGCAGGTATTTTCCCTGACCGTCGAACTCACCCACGAGGTCGAGTTCCGGCCACCAAAAGTCGGTTCGCGCGGTTCGTCCGTTCCTCAACGTGAACGAGCCCTGGAGTTTGGGTTCGGGGAAGTTGAGCAGAATCATCTGCGCCCGGCTGATGGATTCGCCCACGGATTCGGACTTGTCTGTTGATAGTTCGAGAACTCCGGCCACACGTCGTTGTCCCGTCCGGTGAGCAAGCCCGGAAGCAGCGGCCCGCAAGTCTTCTGCGCTTGACGCTGGACCCCATGCTTTGTCCTTATCCCAGTCGCCGGCGTCCACGGAGTCCCCCGTCGTGTGTATCCGTCGGCTGGTGTCCACCACCGCCAAGGCTTCAGCGAAGTTCAATCTCGACGCCAGTTCAACGGTTGTCCGGACCTTATCCGTGACGCGAAAGCCACCCAACTGCGTCACCCCATCATCCAAGGATCCGAGGGTTCTTTGGATGCCGTGCTTCGATCGTCCTCCCCTCGGGTCCGGCGTGACGGTGCACAGTCGGCTTGGTGTCCCCACCAAGCCCAGCCCCCAGAGGAGTGCGGCCGTTTGCAGGTTGAAGGTGGGCGGCATCAATGTTGTATTGACCAGTGCTGCCGCTTGAAGTCCGTGGCGCTGGCGGTCGTTCAGGCCGGCCCAGTAAGCGGCTGGAACGTAAGCGCCCCTGCGAACGCGGACCAACTCGCCGCGTTTGCAGCGCTTGGCGAGGAGCCGGGGATCCTGTCCTAGCCGCGCCATATCTGAAGAGAGAATCAACTCGTAGGCTGCCATGGGCCCAAAGCTTTCATTGCAGCCACAGACCCACGAGCGGCAACAATGCGTATGTGGATAACGACGGGTGCCCGGCGAGGCACTCCTTCGCGCCTTGCGCCCCCGAGTGTGGCTCACGACGCGTCCCGTTCCGCCCAGCGCCCCAGGTGTTACGGGGGCGGGAGGCGCAAAAGGGTGCGCCCCGCAGGCCGCTCCCGTGCTGCGGTAGCCAAAAAGCCTGTCGCGCCGCCTTGGACGCGAGTATCCTGTGTACGCCCAGAGGGAACTTTTGGACTTTCCAGTGCGTGAATTACTGGGAACGGTGTATAGCTTGAAACTGAAGCAGCACCACTCGCGCGCAGAAGTTGCGCCTTGCAGCACTACCAGGAGGGACGGGGCAAAACCCCGATCAGATGAAAGCTAAGAGTTTCTTCAAGGGCCCGGGCATCTGGATTGTTGTCGTTGTTGGCTTGCTCCTGGTGGCATTCGCGACACTGGCTCCGGGCGGTTCAACGCGCATTGACACCAAGGAAGGCCTCGAGCTCCTTTCCCAGAGCGGGAAGGTTGAGCAGGCCAAGATTTTCGACGCCGAGAATCGCGTTGACCTGGTACTCAAGGACAACCTGAACCTGGATGGCCAGGACAAGGGCAAGAATGTCCAGTTCTTCTATGTCACGGATCGCGGTCCTGATGTGGTGAAGGCTGTTACCAACGCCAACCCGGACAAGGGCTTCACGGACCAGCCGGTCGAGAACAACTGGTTCTCCGGGCTGTTCTCGCTTCTCATCCCGGTGCTGCTGCTGGGCGTCCTGTTCTGGTTCCTGCTTTCGCGCATGCAGGGTGGCGGTTCCAAGGTCATGCAGTTCGGTAAGTCCAAGGCCAAACTGGTCAACAAGGACATGCCGCAGGTGACTTTCGCCGACGTTGCTGGTGCCGACGAGGCCGTCGAGGAACTCCAGGAAATCAAGGAATTCCTCCAGGAACCCGCTAAGTTCCAGGCAGTCGGCGCCAAGATCCCCAAGGGTGTGCTGCTCTACGGCCCTCCAGGTACAGGTAAGACCCTGCTGGCCCGTGCTGTTGCCGGCGAAGCCGGTGTTCCTTTCTTCTCCATTTCCGGCTCGGACTTCGTGGAAATGTTCGTCGGTGTTGGTGCTTCCCGTGTCCGCGACCTTTTTGAGCAGGCCAAGGCAAGCTCTCCGGCCATCATCTTCGTCGATGAAATCGATGCCGTGGGACGTCACCGTGGCGCCGGTATCGGCGGCGGTAATGACGAGCGCGAGCAGACGCTTAACCAGCTCCTCGTGGAGATGGACGGCTTCGACGTCAAGACCAACGTCATCCTGATCGCCGCCACCAACCGTCCGGACGTCCTGGACCCGGCCTTGTTGCGCCCGGGCCGTTTCGACCGCCAGATCACCGTGGAAGCCCCGGACATGATCGGCCGCGAACAGATCCTCAACGTGCACGCCAAGGGTAAGCCGATGGCGCAGGGCATCGATCTCCGGGCTGTTGCCAAGAAGACCCCCGGCTACACCGGTGCTGACCTGGCAAACGTGCTCAACGAGGCTGCACTGCTGACCGCGCGTTCAAACGCCAACCTGATTGACGACCGCGCCTTGGACGAGGCAATCGACCGCGTCATGGCCGGCCCGCAGAAGCGAAGCCGCGTCATGAAGGAACTTGAGCGCAAGATCACCGCGTACCACGAGGGTGGCCACGCGCTGGTTGCTGCGGCACTGCGCAACTCGGCCCCGGTCACCAAGATCACCATCCTTCCCCGTGGTCGCGCCCTCGGCTACACCATGGTCATCCCCGAGGACGACAAGTACTCGGTTACCCGTAACGAACTACTGGACCAGATGGCCTACGCCATGGGCGGCCGTGTTGCTGAGGAAATCGTGTTCCACGACCCCTCCACTGGTGCTTCCAACGACATTGAGAAGGCCACGTCCACGGCCCGGAAGATGGTCACGCAGTACGGCATGAGCGAACGCGTTGGTGCCGTGAAGCTGGGCCAGGGTGGCGGCGAGCCGTTCCTCGGACGCGATGCCGCACAGGAGCGCAACTTCTCGGACCAAATCGCCTACGTGGTGGATGAGGAAGTCCGTCGCCTGATCGACCAGGCGCACGACGAGGCCTACGCCATCCTCACCGAAAACCGCGACGTCCTGGATCGCCTGGCGCTGGAACTGCTGGAACGGGAAACCCTGAACCAGGCTGAGATCGCGGAGATCTTCCACGACATCCGGAAACGTGATTTCCGCGAGATCTGGCTTTCCAAGGAATCCCGCCCGGTCCAGTCGATCCCGCCGGTCGAAAGCCGTGCCGAGAAGGCTGAGCGCGAGGCCCAGGAGGAAGCCAAGAAGGCCCGCCTGGACGAGCCCTTGGACGTCGTGGCCCCGCACGCCCAGGGCGTCAGCAGCCAGGAGTCCTTCGAAGCGCCGAATCCCAACGGCGGCCCCGACCACCCGCATCACGGCTAAGCTTTCTGCTGTGACTCATTTCGACGACGACGACGACCTCGCCGCCGCCCACGGTTCTGCCACGGGCTCCAAGCACGGCCAAAAAGTGGATCGCCCGCGCATTGAAGCGGCGGTCCGGGAGATTCTCCTTGCCATTGGGGAAGATCCCGAGCGTGGCGGTCTCCAGGACACGCCAAAGCGGGTGGCCAAGGCCTACGCCGAGGTCTTCGCGGGCCTCCACCAGCACCCGGAGGAGGTCCTGTCCACCACCTTCGACCTCGACCATGAAGAGCTTGTCCTGGTGAAGGACATTCCCTTCTACTCGACGTGTGAACACCATCTGGTGCCTTTCCACGGCGTCGCGCATGTCGGTTATATTCCGTCACATGATGGCAAGGTCACTGGGCTTAGCAAGTTGGCGCGGTTGGTGGATATTTATGCCCGGCGTCCCCAGGTGCAGGAGCGGCTCACCACTCAGATCGTTGAGGCCCTTGTCACGCACCTGAACCCGCGCGGGGCGATTGTTGTCGTCGAATGCGAGCACATGTGCATGTCCATGCGCGGCATCCGCAAGCCCGGCGCGAAGACCGTCACCAGCGCGGTGCGCGGTCAGCTCCATGACCCGGCCACCCGCGCCGAGGCCATGAGCCTCATACTCGGAAGGTAAGCATTATGGACTCCCTCGCTGCAGCACCCGGAACCGGCCCGGCCACAAGCCCGTTGCCGGTTCTCCGTAAGCCGCGACCCGCGGCCAGGTTCGAGGACCTGCCAAAGGACCGCACGCTTGTCATGGGAATCCTCAACGTCACCCCGGATTCCTTCAGCGACGGCGGCGCCCACCGGACGCCTGATACGGCCATCGCCCTCGGTTTGCGTATGTTCTACGCGGGCGCCGACATCATCGACGTCGGTGGAGAGTCCACGCGCTCCGGCGCGGAGCCCGTTTCCCCCGAAGAAGAACAGCGCCGGGTTATCCCGGTGATCCAGGCGCTCGTCAAAGCGGGCGCGTTGGTCAGCATCGACACGATGCACACGTCCACCGCCGCGGCTGCCGTGGAGGCCGGCGCGGCGATCATCAACGATGTGTCCGGCCTGACCATCGAACCCGACATGCCTGAACTCGTGGCCCGCACCAAGGTTCCCTATATCCTCACGCACCGCCGCGGTGATGCGCTGACCATGGACAGTCTCACGGACTATGACAACGTCGTTGACGATGTCGTGGCGGAGCTCAGCGGTGTCCGCGACAAGTTGTACGCAGCGGGCGTCGCCCCGGAGCAGATCATCATCGATCCGGGCGTTGGTTTTTCCAAGAACGAGGACCAGAACTGGGAGATCCTCAAGAACCTCGACAAGCTTTTTGGCCTCGGCCACAAGGTGATGGTGGCTGCTTCCCGCAAGCGGTTCCTCGGTTCGCTCCTGACTGTTTCGGGCAAGTCGGCTGCGCCTCTTGAACGTGACGCCGCGACGGCGGCCATCACCGCTTTGAGCGCCACCAAGGGCGCCTGGGCTGTCCGCGTTCACGACGTCGGTCCCAGCCTTGACGCCGTCAAGGTCGCCGCCCGTATCGCCCGCTGATTGGACAATGCTGTGGACAGGATCACGCTGACCGGCGTCACCGCCGTCGGTTATCACGGGGTGTTCGATTTCGAACGCCGTGACGGCCAGCCGTTCGTGGTGGACGCAGTGCTGCACACGGACTTCACCAAGGCTGCCCAGACCGATGACCTGCAGTACACGGCGCATTATGGCGAAGTTGCCGAGCTGATCACCAAGCACATCGAGGGTGAGCCGCTGAACCTGATTGAGGCCCTGGCTGTCAGGATCGCCGAGGGCATCCTGGCGAACTACAGTGTGGCCGCCGTCGACATCACAGTCCACAAGCCCAAGGCGCCCATCGAGGTGCCTTTTGGAGATGTCACTGTCAGCGTCCACAGGGAGCGGTCATGACACCTGTCTACACCAAGGCCATCCTGGCTCTGGGCAGTAACCTTGGCGAGCGGAACGATACCCTCTCCACCGCAGTGGCCGATCTTGTGGATCCTCCCGAGGTCAGGTTGCTGGGTGTGTCTCCGGTCGTCCAGACCAAGGCTGTTGGCGGACCGGAGGGCCAACCCGATTTCCTGAACATGGTCATGGCGGTCGAAACGACCCTCACGCCGTTGGAACTCCTTAAGCATTGCCACGATGTGGAACAGAAGCATCACCGTGTCCGCGAGGTCCGTTGGGGTCCCAGGACCTTGGACGTGGACATTATTGTCTTCGGTGACCTTGTCAGCGGAGATCCCATCCTGACCATCCCGCATCCGCGGGCAGCCGAGCGGGCGTTCGTGCTGTACCCGTGGTCGCTGTTGGAACCGCACGCACAACTGGAGGGGCGCAGCGTAGCTGAACTGGCTGCCGTTGCCTCCGATATGCCGGATATCCGTCGTTTTGACGGCTTTGGTGACGTTGCCGGCGTGCCCGCCACGGGTGCGTTGGAGTAGCCATGAAAGCAATGCGTCCCGTGGTCCTGCTGCTGATCGCCGTGGTGGCTGCCGTCGTTGCCTGGTTGGCTACGGTTGCCACGAACCGTTTCAGCATGGCTACGCCGGTTCTTCCTGAATCTGCCCTGATCACCATGGGCGTTATCGCCGGGCTCACCCTGATCATGGGTATCCGGGTGCTGCGCTGGCGGAACGGCAAGAAGAAGAACATGCTGAACCCGATCCTGGCTGCGAGGACGTTGATCCTGGCCCAGGCTTGTGCGTATGCCGGGACTCTTCTCCTGGGGTGGCACGCCGGCATCGCGATCGACCTCCTCAGGGTCAGCCTCCGAAGTGGCGAGGGCATCCTCTGGAACGCGTTGCTGATGGGTGGCGGCGGAGTGGCGATGGTGGTGGTGGGGATCGTGGTTGAGCGGTTCTGCCGGATACCCCCTGAAGATTTCGAGGGCGGTACGCCCGGCCCTGACACGCGCAGGGGCGAGACCAAAGGCGAGGGCGAATATGCCTACCGCGGCGATTGATCCGCCGGGCGTCCAGTGGCTCAGGGTCTCCCCGAAGTACGTCACGGTTCGCTTGGTGGAGTGGGCCATTGGCAACCTGGTGTTGTTGGTGGTCCTCAGTTTGCCGCTCCTTTTTGTGCTTCTTGGGTGGTGGCGCTGGCCGCCGCTGTGGCTTGCCATCACGGTTCCGGCGGTGATGCTGGGCCTGGCATTGTGGCGCCTGGTCCTGATCCCGCGCCAGGTGCGTGCCATTGGTTACGCGGAACGCGACGACGACCTCCTTATTCGGCGCGGCATATTCTTCCAGCGCACCATGGTGGTCCCGTATGGCCGCATGCAATATGTTGATGTCGCCGTTGGCCCTGTCGAGCGCAGCCTGGGGTTGTGCACCTTGAAGCTCCACACCGCCTCTGCCGGTACCCATGCCCACCTGCCCGGACTTCCCGCAGAGGAAGGTGCGCGCCTCCGCGAGCAGTTGTCGGCCCGCGGAGAAGCCCGGCTGGCCGGGCTGTGAGCCCGGAGGGAAGCGTGGCTGCAAGCCTTCGGGATGAAACCGTCGACGGCGATTGGCGGCGGGTCCACCCGGCGTCGCCGTTCGTCCGCGGCTGGGTAGCGCTGGCCGCCGTCGGATATTTCTTTGGCCGCGACGCTTTCGAGCGCGTCCTGCAGGGCCGGGAATTCGTGGATCCCACCCTCAACAGCCGGGCCCCGTGGCTGCTTGCCGGCGGAGCTGTACTCCTGCTGCTGACCGTTGGCGGTTTTATCCTCAGCTGGTACTTCACGCGCTTCCAAGTGGCTGAGGGCTATGTCCGGGTGAACACCGGTTTCCTTTTCAAACAGCAACGACAGGCCCGCCTGGACCGTGTCCAGGCCATCGACATCGTCCAGCCGCTCCTGGCGAGGATCTTCGGCCTCGCCGAACTTAAGTTCGAGGTCGCCGACGCCGGGGAGTCGGCTGTGCGGCTGGCTTACCTTCCGGTTGACCAGGCCAAGCAGCTGCGCGCAACCATCCTCGCGCGGGCTGCGGGCGTGGTCAGTGGTCCGGAGGCCGCCGGGGAGGAAGTGCCGGAAGCACCCGAGCATGTGGTGCTGTCAGTACCCCCAGGGCGGCTCATCGGTTCGCTGCTTTTGAGTGAGCAGACCGTGGGTATCCTGCTTGGTGCGGCCGCGGTGGTGGGCGTTTCCGTCCTCATGGACAACCAGGCGATTTTCCTGGCGTTGATCCCTGCCGTCCTGGGTATCGGGGCCGCGTATTGGAGTTCGTTCAACAAGGGCTACAACTTCACTGCTGCGATCTCGCCGGACGGTATTCGGCTTCGGTATGGACTGCTGGACACCCAGGCGCAGACGCTGCCGCCCGGGCGCATCCAGGCCCTGATGGTTGCACAGCCGCCAATCTGGAGGATTTTTGGCTGGTACCGGATGCACGTCAATGTGGCCGGCTATGGAGCCGCGGGCACAGAAGGTGCTGGGCGGACCATGTTGTTGCCTGTTGGGCTGAAGGCTGACGTCATGCGGATGATGTCGTTGGTGCTGCCTGATCCCGGCGTGGACGATCCCGGGAAGGTGTTCACTGCTGGTTTGACGGGTCTTGCCCGGGGCGCACGGTCGGCTGTCCCAAGCGAAGACGGCTTCGTGGTAACCCCGCGGCGGGCACGTTTGCTGGCCCCACTGGGTTGGCGGCGCAACGGTTTCTTCGCCACCAGGACTGCCCTGTTGATCCGCTCCGGCCGGTGGTGGCGCACACTGGTGGTTGTTCCGCATCAGCGGACACAGTCGATGGCGCTGCATCAAGGCCCCTTGGCCCGGCGCTTCCGGGTGGCCGACCTGGTGCTCCACACCACGGCCGGACCCGTTTCGCCCAGGGTTTTCCAAGCCGGGGTAGAGCAGGCCGTCGCCTTGTTTGACCACCAGGCGGCGCGGGCCCGGGAAGCACGGAAACGGCAAACCAGCGAACAATGGCTGGCGCAAGTAGCCCCGCAGGCCCCGGAAGTCGCAGCTGCTGTGAAGTCGCAACCACAAAGTTCCCCGTCACTACAACAACAGGAGGACCGCCAGGATGGCTAGGCCAGGACGACTCGGAGTCGGGATTATCGGCGCCGGGAAAGTGGGCGCAGTGCTGGGTGCGGCCTTGCGCGCGGCCGAGCACGCCGTCGTCGGGGTTTCCGCGGTGTCCGAAGCGAGCCGCGAACGGGCCGACAACCTGCTTCCGGGTGTCCCGATCCTGGAAATCCAGGACATCGTGGAGCGCTCGGAACTGGTGCTGCTTGCCGTCCCGGACGATGCGCTCGGTGAGCTGGTTGGGGGACTGGCGAAGCTTGGCGCCTGGCAGCCCGGCCAACTGGTGGCTCACACCTCGGGCCGGTTCGGCGTCGGAATCCTGAACCCGGTCCGCGCGGCCGGCGCGATTCCGCTGGCCCTCCACCCCGCCATGACCTTCACGGGCATGAGCCTGGACCTGACCCGCCTCATGGATTGCACGTTCGGCGTGACCGCGGATGCCCCCATGCTGCCCATCGCCCAGGCGCTGGTTGTGGAGATGGGTGCCGAGCCGGTGGTTATCGCCGAAGGTGACCGGACGCTCTATCACGCATCCCTTGCGCACAGCTCCAACCACATGGTGACGTTGGTGGCGCAGGCGTCGCAAATGCTGCGGGAGATCGGCGTCGAGGCCCCGGAGTCCATGCTGGGCCCGTTGCTGCGGGCGACGCTGGAGAACGCCCTTGCCTCCGGTGAATCCGCGTTGACGGGTCCGGTGGCCCGTGGGGATGTAGGCACCGTTTCCGCGCACGCCCAAGCACTTAGGGAATACGACGGCGGCGCAGGCGGCGATGTCCTGGCCGCCTACCAGGCCATGGCTCAGGCCACCGCGCGCCGGGCAGTGAACCGCGGATTGCTGCGGCCGGAACAACTTAACGAGATCAGCAAGGCTTTGGGCGAGGAGCCCGGGGCGTTGGAAGGAAACTGAACAGCATGGCCATCAAACTCGTCACCACCGCGGCCCAGCTTCGCGCCGAAAGTGCCAGGATCCTGGCTGCCAAAAACGGGAATTCCCAGGGACTGGTACCTACCATGGGCGCCCTCCACACCGGCCACGCCGCCCTCGCCCGGACCGCCGTCGCCGAGAACGACGTCGTGGTTGCCACGATCTTCGTGAACCCGCTGCAGTTCGGTGACGCCGTCGACCTCGACCGCTACCCGCGCACGCTCGAGGCCGACATGGCACTGCTGGATGCGGAAGGCGTTGACCTGGTCTTCGCGCCGTCAGTTGACGAGGTGTACCCGGGCGGCCAGCCACTGGTTCGCGTTACTTCCGGCCCGCTTGGCGACAAGTGGGAAGGCGCCTCACGCCCCGGCCACTTCGACGGCGCCCTCACTGTGGTGGCCAAACTGCTGCACTACGGGCTCCCCGGAGGTGCTTCAGCGGACGGCACGACGGCGGCCTACCGGGCTTACTTTGGCCAGAAGGACGCGCAGCAGTTGGCCTTGGTGAAGCGCATGGTTTCGGACCTGAACTTCCCTGTGGAGATCGTCCCGGTGCCCATCGTCCGCAGTGAGGACGGCCTGGCATTGTCGAGCCGGAACCGTTTCCTGTCGGATGAAGAGCGCGACGCTGCACTGGTGCTTTCGCGGGCACTGCGCCTCATTGAGTCCCGGGCGAACGCCCACGAACCGCTGGACCTGGACTCCGCCGTCGAACTCGTTGCATCCCAGCCACTCGTGGAACTGGACTATTTCGACGTCGTTGACCCTTCCACGCTGGAACCGCTGGCGGAAAACTGCAAAGAGACCCCGTTCCGGGGCGAGGGGTTGGCGATCATCGCAGCCAAGGTAGGTCCGGTGCGGCTTATCGATAACGCACCATTGTTTTCCTAGCGTTTGGAAATTTCCTACTGACGGGAATTCGGTGGGCGCTTAGACTGTTCTTGTCTTCACCGGCATAGATCGCCGGCCACCAAAAACCAAACCTTGGGGAATCCTCATGTCTACCGACGTCTCGTCCGACGCCAGCGGCAAGCCCGAATCCGGCGCGCCCACCGGCGGTGCCACTACGGAGGCTTCGCGCCCCCAGGCCCCTGGAGCCCAGGCCCCAGCGTCTGGAAAGATGTCCCGTGAGTCGGTGACCGTCATTGTGACCTTGTTGGTGGCCACGTTCGTCGTGATCCTCAACGAGACCATTATGAACGTCGCCCTGCAACGCCTCATGACGGATCTCCAGGTGAGCGCCTCCACGGTGCAGTGGCTCGCCACTGGCTTCATGCTGACCATGGCCGTAGTCATTCCCACCACCGGTTTCATCCTGCAGCGGATGAGTACGCGTGGGGCGTTCATGCTGGCTATGGGTCTGTTCAGTGGAGGCACCTTGCTGGCCGCTTTGGCGCCGGGATTCCTTGTGCTCCTGCTGGCGCGGATCGTCCAGGCAGGTGGGACGGCCATCATGCTGCCGCTGCTGATGACCACCATCCTGACGTTGGTCCCCATGGCCAAGCGTGGTGCCGTCATGGGTAACGTCAGCATTGCCATTTCGGTGGCTCCGGCCATGGGGCCCACTGTCTCCGGAATCATCCTGGATAACTTCTCGTGGCGCTTCATGTTCGTGTTCGTGCTGCCGGTCGCTTTGGCTGCCTTCGCGATCGGTGCCAAGTACCTCACCAACGTGGGCGAGCGTGGAAAGACCACCTTGGACGTCTTCTCCGTGATACTCACCGTGCCTGCCTTCGGTGGGCTCGTGTACGGACTGAGCCAGATCGGTGGTGCTGACGCCGGAGTTGGACCTGTCATCGCCTTGGTAGTTGGCCTCCTCTGCTTGGCGCTGTTCGTCTTCCGGCAGCTCAAGCTCCAGAAGTCGGACTCGCCGCTGCTGGACCTCCGCGCCTTCAAGTTCCGCATGTTCACCGTGTCGACGCTGTTGATGGTCGTCGCCATGATGGCGCTTTTCGGTGGCGTGATCCTGTTGCCGCTGTACTTGCAGAACACCCTGCACCTGCAGCCGCTGGAGACCGGCCTGGCACTGCTGCCGGGTGGTTTGGCCATGGGCTTGCTGGGTCCGGTCATCGGACGGATTTTCGACAAGGTAGGTCCCCTGCCGCTCACCGTCTCCGGTTCGGTGCTCATGGTCCTGACCCTGTGGCAGTTCTCCCGCTTGGACGAAGGCAGCCCGCTTGGCTGGGTTATTGCCCTGCACGTCACCCTGAGCCTCGGCCTTGCCATGCTGTTCACGCCGGCGTTCACCACAGGCCTGAACCCGTTGCCGCCGCACCTCTACTCGCACGGTTCGGCGATCATCAGCACCGCGCAACAGGTTTCCGGCGCGGCAGGAACAGCGTTGCTGGTCTCCATCTACTCCGTGGTGGCCGCATCGTCCGGCCTGGTGGCCGGCATGCACGCAGCTTTCCTGGCTGCGACCGTCATAGCCCTGGCCGCGGTAGTCCTGGGTGCCATGATGCGCAAGACCGAAGGCGCCGGCGGCCACGGGGGCCACTAACGCTCTCTCACGTTCCGCCTGTTTGGGGCCGACGCCCATTCACTTACCGGCCCATTCCAGCAAACGCTCTCTCACTTAGGTGGGGGAGCGTTTCAGGTTTCCGGGCGGTGCTCGGCGTGGGGCCAATTCCTCGGTGCGCATGCACGGGACACTCTCTCAGCTTCCGCCGGTTTCGGGCCGGACGCTCTCTCACGTTCCGCCGGTTTGGTTGGATGTTCGACGGCGGTGGGTGGGGTTGGTGTTTTCGCCTGTTGTTGCGGTGGTTGGGTGGTGTGACGGGCTTCACGGGGAGGTCTTGCGGGGATTTGCGCGGGTTTGGGGGTGTTGATGGGGTTGTTTTCCGGTTGTCTGCGGGGTTTTTGGGTGGTGTGGGGGTGGATTTGGTTAGGGGGCGGGGCGCGTGTAAAGTTATCTGAGTCGCCGCCGCTGATGCGGAAATGATGGTGACAAACTCCCTTCAAATTGCCGGTTTCGGTAGTGCTTTCATGCGCTCCTGTTGCGGTGGGGGAGGCCCGGTTCTGGTTTGCTTTGTGCGGCCGGTTCGGGTAAGTTTGAAAAGTTGCTCCGGAGCGATCCTGGACCCTTGTGGGGTGTGGGTGGTGCCGGTAAGTGTCTGTTGTTTGAGAACTCAATAGTGTGCCAAGTTTGTTGATACCGATTGTTTTATTGATTGGTTGAAATTATGGCTGGA